>JASLXP010000145.1 GCA_030740295.1 Planctomycetota bacterium | reverse complement strand
TGGGAAGTGAAGGCCTGAGTTCCTACCTTGACTTCACAGGTACCATCAGTATCCTAGCCGCCTGCTTGGTCACATGCTCGGGAACGGCTGCTCGGCGCATATAGCCACGCAATTAACATTGAACCTGCATCGGAGCGACGCCAGTGCCTATTAAATTCAAGTGTGCAAGTTGTGGAGCTGTACTCCAAGTCAAGGACGAGTTGGCAGGGAAAAAGGGCAGATGCCCAAAATGCCAGCAAGTTATCACCGTACCTCAGCCCGGAGCGGCGCCCCCCGACGGAGGAGGCGGTCCTCCTTCGAAGCCATCACCCGCTGCGCCACCGCGTCCGACAGGTTC
Source organism: Planctomycetota bacterium (assembly GCA_030740295.1). The sequence continues at coordinate 28,830 of JASLXP010000145.1, read as the reverse complement.
CCAAATAGCTGCTGCCGCTGCGCAGGAAAAGAAAAGCAAACTCATGATACAGAACATGGGGGAGGTCCAGGTCATCACGATCATGGAGGCCCGCATTACTGAGATGAGCGACATCCGCGATATTGGTGAAGAGCTGATGGGTCAGCTTGAGACGATGGAGAAGCCGCAGATCATCCTGGATTTCAGCAAGGTCACTTACCTGCCCAGCGCAATGATCGGCAAGCTCACCGCCATGCACAAAAAAGCAAAAAGCTACAAGGGCTCGCTCAAGATGTGCGCCATTGCTCCCGGCGTGTTGCAGATCTTCAAAATCACCAAACTCGATAAAGTCTTTGACATCCAGCCGGATGTCTCCTCGGCCATGGCAAGCTTCAAGAGCAGCTTTATCAAACTCTGACAGACAACAATTCAAGAAAAAGGGCCATCCAGTCGAGAGACTGGATGGCCTTTTTTTGTGATGAGCAAAACGAAATACTCAATGCTCTCCGCCTCTTTCCTGCCCCAGCTTCTCCTCATTAAGCTGGGCCCAAGTGTGCCACTTGTCGTAGTTGTGGGCGAATTTCTCACCGGTCATTTCGCCGAGAGCTGCCCCCAGTTGACCCAGCATGCGATCGTCTTCTTCATATTTGAGTCGCTCGATGAGAGGCATCACGAGCCTCATGCTGCCGTGCATCTTGATGCCCTCGATGGCATCTATACGGACATCGATACTTTCATCCTCGAGAAGCTCCATCAGTATATCGATGGCATCCAGAGACTTGGTCTGGCCCAGCGCGATGGCCGCCATGGAACGGGTCTTCGGATTGTAGGACTCCGCGAATTCCCTGAGTGATCCGGCCGGAATGCTTGAAGCACGGCGAAGGATCTCATGCTTCGCTGACTCGGCATCATGAAACTCACCTTGCGCATGAATCGCGAAGAGCGAGTTCATGGATTCGTGTGACATCTTTCTGAAAAACTGAAAATAAATCCCGTAGCAGACCACTCCGATGACGAACACCACCATCAGCCGTTGAAGCAGGAACACGTAATAAGCCCGCTTCGCCTGCCCCGGTTTGTTCCGTTCTTCACCGGTCCTGTAAATGATGTTTGTCTGCCCTGGCTGAACGGGCTGCTGTTGTCCGGGCTGCAACTGGGTCATCGCCTGCTGCAATTGCATCGCAGCCTGCTGAAGCTGCATGGCCGCCTGCTGCAATTGGGCAGCGGTCTGTGACATCTGGTCAGGAGACTGGGCCTGGTGCTCCGCGGTCTGCAGCCTGCTGGCCGCAAGCTGGAGCTGCGACGCCGAGTGATGGATCTGGCTTGCGGCTTGTGCATTCTCACCGCCGGTCTGTGATTCCGCGGCCGCGGCCTGTTGGATTTGAGAAGCCATCAGATGGATTTGAGTCGCGGCCTGCGAAGTCTGGCTCGCCATCTGTGGCTGGTTCGATGCCTGCTGAATCTGCGAAGCCATCAGATGGATCTGGCTGGCAGTCTGGGAAGTCAAACTGGGGTGAGTCTGGCCGGCGGTCTGAGGATGGGGCTGCTGGTGCGCGGCGCCCGGCTGCGATTGGGGCGTGGCTGAGAATGATTGGCTGCTCTGGATCTCCCCCTCCGCCGGTCCTCCCTGGTGAATGCGAGTGGGCGCGGCAGATGCATTCACCGGCTGCGCAGGGCTGCCCGGGCCGGCCACCCGAGTCGTCGTCTGGGCAGGACCGGGCTGAGCGGGATGCTGCACCTGCGGCCCGGCGGACGCCCTCTGAATCTGGCTGGCCGAGATCGAAGGCGGATCGATGATCTGCGATTCATCGACCTTCTTCTGTTTCGGAGGTTGAGGTTTACCTTGCCCGGGTCGATTATCACTCATGGATGTCGCCGGATGGGAAAAGTTGTGGCCGTGACGGAGTCAATGCTACTACATCTTTGTGCGCGGTCACATCTTCAGCCTTTCTGTCGGCCCACGCCTGGATTGCCGTCGGCCGGTTCAAGCCCCCTGTCGCCCAAGTAGAAAGTAACGCGCTGAAACACGGAATCTCGTTTCTGAAAATGCTCGGCATCTATGTTCTGAAAGCGCACACGGAATCGGTCATCAGCATAGCGGAGAAGGATCAGCAATCTGCCGAAATCCGTCTTGCCGCGCCCGGGGCCACAATAGGACTCGGACAAGAGAAAAGAGCGCTGCCCCTCCTCGCTCGTTTCATCAACAATCCAGCTCTGACGAAATCGCAGAAGACACAGGCTATCGATCTGGTGGCAGGAATGAAGATGCACGATGCCGGGAGAACACTTGCCAACGCATTCACCGGCGCAGATGCGCAATTGCAGAATTTACTCGCGCTGGCCTTGTGCAGGACATCGGTTGGGTCGGAGGCACTGCTGCAAGAGATCGTCGCGGGCAAAGCCTCGGCGAGAATCCTCCAGGATAAAAAGGTGAACGAACGTTTCATGCTCAAGGCATCCGCCGAGTCCAAACGTCGGGCCAACGCCTTGATCGAGAACCTGCCCCCAGCCGTCAGGAACTGGCAAAGAAAATCCTTGTCCTGCGTGATTCATTTCTGAAGGCATCGGCCTCCGAGTCGCGAGGCAAATCAGTATTTCAGAAAAACTGCGCTGCATGCCATCGTATCGGCAGCGAAGGAGCAACCGTCGGCCCGCAGTTGGACGGCATCGGCCGGCGCGGGGCCGGACGACTCCTTGAGGACATCCTCGATCCAGACCGCAATGTGGACGCGGCATTCAGCACCATCAACATCGCCACAAAGGAAGGTGAAATCTTTTCGGGACTGAAAGTAAGCGATGACGCGCAGGCGATTGAATTAGTGGACTCTCAGGCAAAGAAACATCGGATACCGCGGAATGAAATAGAACAGGTGAAATCATCACGTCTGTCGCCCATGCCCTCCGGGCTTGCACAGGTAATGAAGCAAGAGGAGATTCACGATCTTCTGGCCTACCTGATTTCAACCAGCGGACCGACAGAATGACGCCAGAGACATCACACGGCGTGCAGGAGCGAAAACAATGGAACCGCCCTGTCTGAAGGGCTCCAGTTGCCTGGCGGGAACGGCTGGCTACATTCGTGCGGACCGGCGCTAATAAAAAACCTTGTGAGGCACAGTGAATGAAACACGTACTTCTTCCTCTGATTCTTCTTGCATCGTCCGTCCAATCCGAAGCCTTGCAGGGCTCTCGTGACATCGTCTTTGCCCTGCAAGTCGATGCGACCCTCCTCGCCAAAGAGCTCAACGCCAGGCTGCCTGACAACAAGAAGACAGCACCGCAATTTGCCATGACGATGGGCATCATTCAGCAGTGGGAGCTCAGCCGCGTGACACTGCTGCTTCTCAACGAGAAGGACAAGCCCATTCGCCCCGTTCTGATGGCTGCCGACCCGGATAAAAAGGCATTTATGGGCATTGCCACCAATCCTCTGTTCATCCCGTTCCTGGTCAAAGGCAATGAGGATAGTCTCAGCATCAACTGGGCCGCTATCGCTGCGGCGAAGGACATTCCGGAGGAGCACAAGCAAATCGTCATTCGCAATGTTGCGGGACGGCTTGCTATCGGTCATCCGGATGTGCTCAAGCGCCTGTCAGACGGATCATGGAAAGCGGCTGACTCTCTGGCCTCCAGGCTTATCGGCAAAACCAGCCTGCCCTCTGGCCTCGGGTCTCTCTCTCTCGTTCTGCCTTCTGACCTGAGCGAAAAGTGGCTCGAGCCGCTCAAGGGCCGCAAGGAGCTTTCAAAGAACTTCATGGCCAGGATGATGATTGGGATGGTGGAAGGAGTCGCCAAAGAAATCGTCGGCTCGCTCGGCGCACCCGCGATGGCGGCAACTTTCGCATTTGATGGGGCCGACAAGCGAAAGCTCAATGTCGTACAACTGTTCCCTTCTGAAAAAGAGGCCCTTGCCGCGAAGACCGAACTGACCAGAAAGCCTGTCGATGCCGAAGCGAAGGAATTCCTGCTGGGCTTCCTCGAAGTTTCTGCCGAGCCTGGCTTGAACTCAAAAGTCTCCGCGGAAGGTCGGCTCGTGGAGATCAACATGGGTTGGACCGGCGACGTCGATAGCGATGTCAGGGACGCGATTGGTGAGGCCACTGTTGGCTACGTGATGAGGAGAGGGCGCGGGCCAAGGCGCCCCACCGGGCCGATAACACCGGAATACATCAACCCGCCGGTTGCCGGGGTCAGTACCGAAAACCTGAAAGCGGATCTTCAATCCCAACTCAGCCGGCGGATGTTCGCACAGGGAATGCACAAGCAGCGGAATCAACAGATAGTCCAGTTTGAGCTCGATCCGCTCGACATCCCCAATCAGGAAATGTCCTCGGTCTCATATTCGGTGACATCGGTTGCCTCCAAAGATGGCCAGGACATCAAAGGCGAGCTGGAAGAAAGACCAGGCAGGAAGCCCGGTGAATTACGTTCGCTCTTTCGAGGGCATGTAGAGCGCATTGCGATTCCGGTCAAAGGTGACGTCAAGTCAGAGCAGCTCGGCAAAGCAGTGCTGGAGTTCAAGCTGATGGCTCCAGCAAACCTGGAAGCCGTGAAGTTTAAGGCTTCGGATCCTGTGGCTACCATTCGTGAAGTGGGCGGCAAGCCGATCCGTCTGCAGCAAATCGAGGGGGCCAGTGCTAGATTTCGAGCCAGGGATACAAAAGGGATCAAGGCCTACGCCTTCGACAGCGAAGGGCGTTGTCTCGCCAGTTCCGGTTGGGGCAGAGGCGGAAGAAGTATGTCATTTCGATTCAAAGGTGAGGTCGCCGAAGTCTGGCTGTTCCCCCAGACCGAAAAGATTGGGATAGTTGCTTCGGTTACGCTGGATCTGAACGAAGGCAAGAGCACACAACTGGATCACAAGCCCTCGGCTGATGTGCGTGTCAGATATGCGCGCAAGAATTTTCAGAGAGAGCCGGCTACATACCAGCCTTTCGACACGGCGAAGCTGGATGGCCTGAAAGTTGAATGGGATAAAAATGGCAGGGGCATTCAGATGCAGATACCCGAAGGCGGGGCAAAACCACACGTGAATTTTCAGCCGCGCTGGTTTGGAAAAGAAGGCCCCATTGCATTGAAGGGAAACGACACCTGGCACGGAACGAAATTCATGTGGATGGCTCACGGTCGCGATGGAATATCTACAGCTACCGGCGTCTTCGGCGAAGCTAACCTCACGGTTATGACCGGCACTGAGGAGCTCTGGTTTGAGAAGGGCAAAGAAACAACGAAGAAGCTCGAGGACGGCCGTAAGATTTTGGTCGAGATAAATCTCAACCAAATGAAGCGCACCATGCCGGCAGGTGTCTTTACGCTGAAATTCAGAGCATTTGACGCTGATGGCAGAGAACTCCTGACCAACGCTTTCGGCACACAACCCAAAGTCCCCACGCGGTCAGCGACCTGCTGGGGACAGATTCAAAAAGTGCAGATCGCCGTGGCGACGAAGGAAATTAAGAAGACCATCCCCTTCGAGATTCTCAAGGAAGGTGCTGACAAGACGGCCTTCGAAGCTTTCAAGAAGAAAAGCGCCCTGGAGGTCGCGTTCGAAAAGGAACTGCACCCTCTCGGCCAGGCCCTTCGCAATCACCGGAAGCCCCCAATCGATAATTTTGCCGGCCTGCATTTCAACCACGACAGACACGGCAAGCCGCACAAAGGCATTTCTGAAGAGCTGGCAAGGGCGTGCCAGGCGGGGGCAAAGAGGTATGGGTATGAGGCGGCGCCTTACAAGGGCTACTTCATTTCTCTTCTCGATAAGCAGATTCAAGGCGGGAAAGAAGTTCTCTTCCACAGATCCAAGAGCGTAATCAAGTGGGAAGGCGGGGAGGCCGAGGTGACCGCCCTGAGGTCCGTCGCGTTGCTTATCCACCCTACAGATGCCGGCTCGGCTACATATCTCATCGATAGGTGGGGCAACTTGTATAAGAAGTATCTGAAAGGTGAAAAGCCCACGGTAATGCCGGATATCTGGAAAGATGGCTGGCTGCAGATAAGGAAGCCGAAGTAGGGAGGAATGGAATCTTGGGATCGTGGCCTGTTCGCTCGTCTGTTCGATAAACACTTGAGGGCACTCTCATGTCCGAAACTAATAAAGTAGCTTTTCTTGGAACCACGCACCCGCATGCCAGGTCGCAAGTGAGAACCCTCCAGCTTGTCGATGAAGTGGAATCGATTTACTTCTGTGATCAAGATGAGGGGGCCGGGGATGCTATCCGTGAGACTTGCTCGGATAAGATCGCAGATGGTTCGTTGTCACTCGATGAAGTGCTCACAAGAGAGGACATCGAATTCTGCTGGGGATGCTTCAATACCGTGGAGAACGGCCCGGCAGTGAAGCAACTCCTGGAGGCGGGCAAGCATGTGATGTCGGAGAAGCCGGTGGGGATTTCGGCTGCCGTCATCGCAGAGCTCTGCGAAACCGCGCGAGCAAATGAGCGAACGCTCAGTGTCTGCTACCAGAACCGATACCGGCCGATCGTTCAGGACATCCGGCGTCATCTTGCCGAAGAGGCCATCGGGAAGCTGATGAACATGGAGGTACGCATGGTGACCTCACAGGTTCGATACCGAAACCCCAAACACTGGCTGTTCGATCGCGAGCAGTCCGGTGGCGGCATCCTCTCATGGCTCATGTGCCATTACTTCGACATGATGCGTTTTCTGCTGGGCCAAGAGGTGGTCGAGGTCACTTCGCTCACCGGAATCCTGAACGGCGAAGACATCACCGTGGAAGATACGGCCAGCGGTGCCCTGCGTTTCGAGAGCGGTCTGATCTGTGCCTGGAATGCCGGCTATCTGCTCAGCATGAGCAGGGAAGGCTTCAGTAACGCATCCTATGACACTTACTTTGGCATCCGCGGCCGGGAAGGCAGCCTGGTATGGGCCGGCGATGTTTCGGCTCCTTCATTAACGGTCACCAGCACCCGGAGCGATTGGAACCGGTCATCTCCGTCGCGCACTATCCAATACTCGCAGGACAAGGCTGAAGGCTACGGCGGGCTCAGCGGGCGTGACTTCGTGCGGCAGTTCTTCCGAGCCGCTCTCCACGGCGAAGAACCACCCACAACCGGCGAGGATGCGCTGCAGGCCGCACGCATTGTGGAGGCATGCTATGAGTCGAACGACTCAGGCCGGGCGGTGAAGCTGGTAGAGGCGTAATACGTAATACGTAATACGTAATGCGTAATACGTAAGTTTCAAAGGGGGCGGATACGATGCACGGCAATCGATTCTCGATGCTGTGATCGCTGCCTGCCGGGTTCGCGTGGCGCGGAGATCTTTGTGGAGTGGGCGCCTTCGGCCCTTTGGCGGGCGAGACGCCCGCCCCACACTCCTTACTTGCGGCTGTAAGGGATGCTGGCGACCCACGTTGCGACTATGAGGCAGGCTTACGTATTACGTATTACGTTTTACGCTTTACGCATTACGCATTCCCCGCCTACGGCACTTCGCCAACGTTTCTGCCGATACCGATGAACACTACGATGATGAGGACGATGACGACCACCCAGAGCACCCAGAATCCCAGGCGCTTGTAGACGGGCTCTTCGCTGTAGGTCTGCTGGCCGGCCATCACTGTTTCGAGACGCATCGCAAGCGCATCAAGTTGGTCGTCGCTGAGCTTCTCCAGCCGGGCTTCCACTTCCGAAGCTGAAAGGCCAAACTTCTTCAGCTCCCTGGCCACATGTTCCTGGCTGCTGATCGCCTTCACCTGATCGAGCTTCTTCTGGCGGAGGCTTGCGTCCGTATCGCTTTCGATTGAGCCGAGCATGCCAGCGTCAGCAGTATTGAAAGAGAGCGCGCAAAGTACCAGCGAAAGGAAATATTGAATCCTCAACGAAGCAATCATTCGGGGCTCCATTTGTGTTAGTGACACTGCCTGGTGGTCTTGGCGCTCCGCGACAAGTCGCCCACCCGCAAGAGGAGGCATTATGGCTACCCTCCTCCGAACACGCAATCGTTGTCCTTCCTCCACTCGATGAGTTTGTAGATCGGGGCCAGCCCGGCAAGCTTCTCCCCTGCGAATTCGGCAAACCCGGCCTCCATTGGAATCACGGTTTCTTTGGGCAGAGACATCCTCAGATGGAACCAGTGATTGCCGGGGGTGTAGTATTTCATGTAATTCGCTACGTCCCCGTGGGTGAGCTTTCCGCAGACGTATTCCTTCTTCCAATTGTGGATCGACAGAATAAAGCCGCTCTGCTGATTCAGAGCATCCGTCAGTTTTTTTCGTGCATCTTCTTTGTTGCATCTGTTCTTGACATTCTGGCCGTCCCACCATGCCTGCTGATGAATCTTGAGTGCGAGCTCCACCCCATCGAGATTGATTTCGGCGACCAATATGACGTGGCAGTAATGCATATCGAGATCCTTGCCGAGGAATTCACCAAACAGTTTTTTCAGCGGCTTGGTCTCCTTCTCCTTGCGGGCAAAGTAAACCCACTGAGAGTCCACTGAAAACTTGTTGAAAGTATAGGGGTGGCTGAGACTGGTCTTGAAATCGAGATCGAGTCCGGCTTCGCCGAGGCCGGGGGCAATCAGCTCGCCAAGGGAGTGAAGCCGGTGCTTGATGAGCAGACGGTCGTCATTGAATTTTCTGTCTTTCCGCCTCGGTGGCAGATACATTTCGAAGTCTTCCTCGAAGAATCCCTCGAATGGTTCGCGTTCGGTGGCCATGGTGTGAAACGATCATGAATTGTTGGGTAAAAAGGCCATCCGGACCAGGGAGCGATACATTATGATACGGCTGATTGCGTGGGCCACACCCACTTCTATAATTCGCCGCCTTACATGAATGGATAACATTCTGGGTTATGGATAACGTGGGGACAAGCAAGCATGCTTGTCCTTTCTAATCTGGCAAAGGCCGCAGCGAAAGCGGCAACCACCACCACTGGCCGCTACGCCGGCAACACGATAGGAGACCACAACAATGAGGCCCGAAGACGAATGGAGAGATCTCCTGGATGAAGACGATGATGAAGAGGACGAAGACGAAGAAAGCGAAGAAAAAGACAAAGAAGGCGAAGCATCCGTCCTGAAGGGCCTGCTCAAGGCCCGGACCATTATCCTGTCCGGCGAAATCAACAAAAAGCTAGCCGAAAAGATTTCCACCCTCCTGCTCGTCATGGAGGTGGAAGGCGATGGGCCCATCAAGGTCTTCATCGATTCGCCGGGAGGTGACGCGGACGCGGGCTACGGAATCCTCGACATGATCCGTTTCGTCAAGTCGCCGGTCTACACGATCTCGAACGGTCTGACCGCCAGCGCAGGCGTCATCATTTCCCTGGCAGCCAAGCCGGAACACCGCTTCTCGCTCCCCAACTCGCGCTTCCTGATCCATCAGCCTTCCAGTGGAATGCAGGGCACCGCATCGGACATCAAAATTCATGCGGAAGAAATCCTGAAGCTGAAAAAGCGCGTCAACCAGCTTATCGCCGACGAATGCGGCCAGGAATACGAAAAGGTCGAAGAGGACATCAAACGGGACCGCTGGCTGTCACCCGAAGAGGCCCTCGAATACGGCCTCATCAGCAAGATCGTCACCTGCGCGAGCGAGCTGGAAAATATCGACTGATAGACAATGAAAGCTGGATTTGCACTAATCGATATCACGCCCGATCACCCGGTCTGGATGGTCGGTTATGCCAGCCGGGATCACCAGTCTGAAGGCGTCTATCAGAATCTTCGGGCGGGAGCGATTGCTCTGTCTCACAGGGGAGGCGCTGCCCTGCTGCTGACGTCCGACATCATCGGGCACAGCCTCGCATTTGCGGCCGAGACGAAAGCCCTGATCGCGGATGCGACGGGCCTGCTTCCAAACCAGATTATTCTGACCGCCACTCACACTCACTGTGCACCTTTCTTCTACGGATGGGGGATGCCGGGTGAAGTCGAAACCGACTGGGCCGCGGAATTCCAATCAAAGTTGATCGAGGTCTCGTTGAGGGCCATGAAGGATCTGGCTACGGCCCGGGTACAGTTCACTCGTGGCAGTTCCACTTTCGGCGTTAATCGCAGGACACCGGACGGCAAGGGCGGCATCCTTTTCAAGGCCAATCCTGACGGCCCGATTGATCGCGACCTGGATACTTTGTGGTTCATCGATCCTGACGGTGAGATTCGGGGCACGTTCACCGTCTATGGATGCCACGCCACCTGCCGTGGCGAATACCTTCTTGGCGGCGACTATCCCGGATTCCTGTGCCGCGAAATGACAAAGCAGACCGAGGCCCCCGCTTTCTTTGCCATGGGCTGTAGTGGCAACATCCGGCCGGATTTCATGAGTGACAATGGCTTCCGGGGCGCCGAAATCGAAGAAATCCAAGAGGTCGGAGAAAGAATGACAAGGGAGATTCTCCAGTCGCTCGGGAATCGCCGTGAGATCGATATCAAAACCGTTGATGTGGCAACAGCTTTCCACAGACTTCCGTACGCAAAACTACCGGGCAAACGAAAACTCGAGAAGGTCATCGATGGCGAAGACAAGAACCTGAAAATCTGGGCCAACCATTTTCTTGACAGACTGAGTAACGGGCCTCTGCCGAAATCGTGTCCCCAGGAGATACAGATTCTCAGCCTGAATCCAGAGTTCCGGCTCGTTTTCATAGGTGGCGAAATCCTGACCGAGATCGGCCTTCATCTGAAAGAAGCCTTCGCGCCTGCAACAACGGTCACGGTCGGTTATTCGAACGGCCTCATCGCCTACGTGCCCGGCCGCGAAACCTACGACCTGGGCGGTTACGAGGTGGAAGGTTCTTATCCGTACTTTTTACGGCCGGCGCCTTTTACTAAGGATGTAGAGGACCGGATCGTCTCTACTGCTCTTGCGCTCGCTGGCCGGCAGGAGTGATCCCACGGGCGGCCCACAGACTGGTTCACCGTGTCGAGCTAGCCCTGGAACAACGACAGCGCGCCATCCACATACATCTCTGTTCCCGTCACGTAGCTGGCCTCGTCGCTCGCCAGGTAGAGGATGGCTGTGGCTACTTCCTTTGAATCAGCGGCTCTCTGCTCGAGCGGGATCATGCCACTCGGGTATTCACGGGGGATGCGGATCTTGTCTATGTTTCTTGGGAATGTGTTTTCGCCGATGCTGGTTTTCGTTGCGCCCGGGCAGACGACGTTGACCCTGATATTCCATTGGGCAAGCTCCATGGCGGCCATCTTAGTGAAAGCAACCTGGGCAGCCTTCGATGCGGAATAGGCGGCAAAACCAAAGTTGGAAAAGATGCGATTTCCATTGACGCTGGAGATGACGATGATGCTGCCTCCGCCGGATTCGCGTAAATGCGGGATGGAGTACTTCACCGTCAGAAATGTGCCGCGAACATTGACGTGATGCGTCTGATCCCATTCCTCGGAGGTGATCTCTTCGATGGGTGCAAACACACCATTGATGCCCGCATTAGGGACGACGATGTCCAGCCTTCCCCATTTGGCGACGGTCTCATCGACGAGTTTCTGCACGTGATCCGCTTCGGCAACGTCACCCGCGAGAGCGAGGGCATCTCCGCCGAGTTCCATTATTTCACTAGCAGCTTCATCAAGCCTTTCCACCCGCCGGGCCGTGATGGCGATCTTGGCGCCCTCCTTTGCCATTGCGATGGCAGCAGCCTTACCGATTCCGCTGCTGCCTCCGGTGATGAGTGCAACTTTGTCTTTGAGTTTCATGATGCTACCTCTTCATGTGGGTGTTCGGGAATCTGATTGGGATGATTTGCCCTTTACGTTCCGCCGCTGCCTTTGAACTGGCTGTCCCTGCTGGCGAACAGCACATTAAAAGTGGTCAGACTCCCGTAGCAGCGGGTGATGTAGCCCTGCAATTCCAGCTTCTCCTCACCGCTGAGATTCTTGTTGTTGTTGATCTTCTGCTCAAGCACGCGCAGCTTTTCCCGTACGCCGATGATCTTCTTGAAGAACGCCTCAATCGGTATTTCTTTTTCCTGCACCTCATCGTTGCCAGGCAGCAGCACCATTGTTCCGCCAGACCATTTTGGCGCGATTTCGATGTCGGACTCCATCCAGCCGTAATCCTGTAATGCTTCTCGAACCGCCTGCTTGATGTGGCTGGATTCAGGATCGCTCACCGCCTCGGCCACCGTGATGCCCGGAAGATCAAGTGGGATGAATTTCGCTCCTTTCCCTTTGAAAATGATCACACACGATTCATCGTCGTACCCAACGATACGTCCGAGACCATTTGAAGGGTGACGAACGACGGTGCCCAGGCCGAGCCTGCTTTCTGTGGTCTGATTCTGTTGTTCTGGATGGTCTGTCATTGGATGTTCATTAGAGGTGTCAAAAATTGTTTAAGAGTTCCCGGGACTTATTGCCTGCGTTCCGTGGTTCATTGGGCCCAACCACAAACTCAGTCCAACAATTTCAACAGTTCCATTGGCGAGTCAATCAATTCTTTCGCCCCGAAATCTCTCAGCTCCTGCGCGTCGCGGAAACCCCACGTGACGCCGACGGGAAACATCCCGGCAGCGCACGCGGTTTTCATGTCTGTATCGGTATCGCCAACGTAGAGCCAGTCGCTGGGTGCGATATCCAGTTTCTGTGCGATGGATATCGCTGCGGCTGGATTGGGTTTTCTGTGAACATCCGGCAATGCCCCCTGAACCTTGCGAAAACCCGTGTTCGGGAAAAAGTGCTCCACTACTTTCCTGGTAAACGAATCAGGCTTGTTCGAAAGAACTGCCATTGCCACCTCCCTGCGACGCAGTTCTTCAGTGAGCTCATTGACGCCAGGATAAGGACGGCTCTTCGATCTCCAGCGTCTTTCATATTCATCACGCATGGCGTTGACGCACGCCTGTACCATCTCCTCCGATTTATCTTCTTCAGGAAGCACTCGCTCGGCGAGGGCCCTGATGCCATCGCCGACAAAAGTTCGATAGCATTGCACATCGTGTCGCGGAAAACCCAGACAGGCCAGAGCAGCATTCATTGAGTCCGCGAGGTCATCAAGCGTATCGAGCAGGGTGCCGTCAAGATCAAAAAGAACAGAGCAAAAAGGCATTTTGATAAGCCAGTTTTCCGTAGACAATGCGCACCAATCAGAGGGCGGCAGATTCTACACCTCCTCAGAAACAACGAAACAGAGATGCAAAAACGCAAATCCGCAGAGAAGAGAAAGAAAGGTAAGGGCGGGCCTTCGACGAAAGGCTGGGGCTGGGATACTTCGGATGACGAGGAAGTGCTGCGCCGTCAGGAACGCGCCGCGGCTGAGCCCATGAAAGTGATCCTCCACAGCGGAGGCGACCACCGATTTTATGGTAACTATCGAGTCGAATCCGAGGAGACGGGACGCGCCTACCGGGTCGAGATACGTTCTCTGCTGCAGCGGGAAAACACCTGTGAGTGTCAGGACTTTCGCGTGAACCAGCTCGGTACCTGCAAACACATCGAACGAACACTGCTCTTTCTGAGGCGTTCGAAACACAAGGCGTTCCTCGAAGCTTCCCGGGCCGGCAGCCCCAGAGTCGAAGTCTTTCTCAACCGCAGCATGAAGCAACCGCAGGTGTGCGTCCGGTGGCCGAAGAAAATCTCGCCCGCGCTCAAGCGGCGAATCAATGCGCTTTTCTCGGCGGACGGCACGCTGTTGGCCAGCCCGGACGAAAGCATCCCGTCGCTCAAGCGTATCTTCGAGTATGCACCGACCTGGCGAGACAACGTTCGTATCTCTTATGAAATCGATCCTCTCGTCGCCGGACTTGAGCGCCGCAAGGCGCGTGAGGATGCCAGAAAGAAGTTCCTCATCGACGTGAAAGACGGGAAGCGTTCCGTGCAGGTCGTCAAGCATCGCCTGTATGGCTACCAGCAGGAAGGAATGCTGCACCTTGCTTTCTCCGAACGAGCCCTGCTTGCGGATGACATGGGGCTCGGAAAGACTGTGCAGGCCATCGCTGCGTGCGAAGTGCTGCGGCATGTGCGGGGAATTCGAAAGGTGTTGATTGTCTGCCCCGCCTCGCTGAAGGGGGAATGGGAAGATCAGATCGGCAAGTTCACCGACCTGCCAGCGCTGCCTGTCTACGGTTCGAGAGATGTCCGTCTGAAGCAATATCAAGAAAAGCAGTTCTTCCACATCGTCAATTACGAACAGGTCCGGAATGACTTTGAGGTAATCAACGACGCAGTCAGCCCTGACGTGGTGATCCTTGACGAGGCGCAGCGAATCAAGAACTGGCAAACGAAAACAGCGCGTGCGGTGAAGCGCCTCGACAGCGCCTACGCGTTCGTCCTGACCGGCACGCCGTTGGAGAACCGCATCGACGAGCTCTACTCCATCGTGGATTTTCTCGATCCGGAAATCTTCGGGCCGCTGTTTCGATTCAATCGAGAGTTCTATGAATTTAATGAGCGCGGGCGGCCGGTCGGATACAAGAATCTGAAGGAGCTCAATCGGCGGGTCAGCACCATCATGCTGCGACGAAAGAAGAGTGATGTCGAAGATCAACTGCCTGGCCGCACCACTAATAATTACTTCGTCCACATGGAGCCTGAGCAACAGTTACGCTACGACGAGTTCAACGAAAAGGTGGCGCGTATTGCACACATTCTCAAGAAGCGTCCGCTGACTCGCGATGAACGAGAAGCGATGCAGCGGATGCTCGCCTGCATGCGGATGCTCTGCGATACCACCTACATCCTTGACCAGGATTTGAAAATCTCGCCGAAGATTGAGGAACTCCGCCGCGTCATCGAGGAGATCCAGTCCGCGCAACCGGACGCCAAGATCGTCATCTTTTCTGAATGGGTAAAGATGCTCGAACTCGTCGCAGATCTGATGGATGAGTTGGGCATTGGCGTTGCGCATCACACGGGCGAAGTCCCGCAGAAGAAGCGGCGAGCCGAGCTCAAGCGCTTCAGGGAGTCGCCGGATTGCAGGGCTTTGCTTTCCACAGATTCCGGGGGCCTCGGACTGAACCTTCAGGCGGCCAGTATTGTCATCAACATGGACTTGCCCTGGAATCCGGCCAAGCTGGAGCAGCGCATCGCGCGGGCATGGCGCAAAGGCCAGACACGTACGGTAAACGTCATCAACCTGATCTGCGCAGACAGTATCGAATCGCGCATGTTGGATGTTATGGAAGTAAAGCAGGAACTAGCCGACGGCGTCCTCGAAGGTAAGGGCGAGCTTGACAGCCTCAAGATGGCCAGCGGTCCGCAGGCACAACTGGAAAGAATTCAGAAAGTTCTTGGGGTCAGCGTCCCACCCCCACAGACTCAGGAGAAGGTGCCTGCCGAAACAAGACTGCCGGCAGAAATCCTCCGTCAGGATCTGGTCGCCCGTTACTCGAATCGTCTTCTGCACATGCTGTCGCAGAAGAACGACCAGGGAGAAACGATTCTGATTGTGTTGGATGAGGTCACGCCAGACATCCGCAGGGAGTCAGAGGCGCTCCTGAAACAGAGTCAGGGCCGTGCGGGTAGAGTCACTCTTGAATTCATTGATCAGAAAACGTTCGAATCCATTCAGCATCTGAAAGAAGCCGGCCTGATTACCACGACCGGGGAGGAGAGAATCCTCCACAGCACGGGCGCAGAGAAATCACGAGACACAGACCGTTTGGAGAAGCAACGCCAACTCGAAGAGGCACGAACGATCTTCGCCGGCGCAGAACGCAGCCGGAAAATGGCGAATGTCTTGAAGGACGGCGGTTTTCCTCAAGAGGCGCTTTCAGCCTTCCTCGAAGCCATGGAAATCGGTCTGCAGGCTGCTGCCTGTCTATCCGGGATTCATGAGGAGGGGGCCGTCCCCATGGAAATCCTCCGAACGAGAATAAGTGAACTGGGAATTCTTGACCGCGAAGATATCGATCTGGTTGGCCGCCTGCGTTCCACGAGTGAAAATCGGCGAACCGAGGAAGAAGCTACTGAGACTCTTGAAAGTGCACAGCAGATCGTTCATGCGATCGAACAACGCCTGCAGGAAGACGCGATTACGAGTTTCGTGTAAGACCCCTCATCCCACATTACCCATTACTGGTCACTTATTTCCCATATGTCCCTGGAATTCTTTGACGCATGCACCCAGATCGGCACCCGCACCAAGGGCCAGCCCGACCAGCCGTACACGATTAGTGAGTACATGGATGACATGGAGCACTACGGGATCTCCGGGGCCGTGGTCTACCATGCGACTGCCCGGGAATTCGACCCGGCGGACGGAAACGAACAATTGCTCAACGAAATTGTCCAAAGGCCCAACCTCGATCCGCAATGGGTGGTTCTGCCGCCAGATACACGGGAACTGCCGCCGCCGGAAGAACTGGTTTCACAGATGACAGAGCGGCGCGTGTCGTCTGCGCGCATCTTTCCAAAGCTGCAGAATTTCCAGGCTAATGCATTCTTTCTCGGTGAACTTCTGGATGTGCTGCAAAGTGCTCAGCTTCCTCTCTTTGTCGAATTTGGTGAAATCGGATGGAGTGACGTCATCCATCTCTGCACCGAGTTCCCAAGGCTGCAGCTTGTGCTCACAAAGGTCGGATATCGTGAAACGCGCTACCTGCCCGCCATTCTGCGGAAGCTCGAGAATCTAACCCTCGACACCGCGCTCCTGGCAAATCATGGTCTGCTCGAAGAGTATTGCGCTTGGTTTGGCAGCGGACGATTCGTCTACAGCAGTCTCTGGCCCTTTCTGGATCCCGCAAATGCGATCGCAATGATCGGTTATTCCGCGCTGCCAGACGAAGACAAACAAGCCATTGCTGCCGGCAATTTAAGGAAGCTGCTAAGGAGGGATTCAGATGCCTGAAGACAGCATTCTCGAACGGGCAAAGGAATTCGAGGCGTTCCACGACCTGGAGATTATCGATGCCCACTGTCACGTCGGACCCTGGTACAATTTTCATGTGCCGCGCCGTGGGAGCATCGAATCCATGATCGAGTCCATGGATCGTGTGGGCGTCCGCTATGTTTGTATCACCGCGTTTCGTTCTATCGGACCGGACATGCTGCGTGGAAACGATGAGGTGGCGGCTTTGCAGAAGCGGTATCCGGATCGTGTGCTGCCGTATTGCACGATCAGCCCGAATTACTCGCAGAAAGACATTCAGAAGGAGTTGGAACGGACGTACGCCGACGGTTTTCGGGCCGTCAAAATCCACGACTTTCACGGACGGGCTTACGACTCCAGCCCGTATCACGTCGTTTACGAGTTCGCGAATCAATTTCACCTGCCGATCCTGGCACACACTTGGGGGAAGCAAAATGGAAGCGTGTTGGCACGCATGTGTGAAAAGTATCCGGATGCGAACATGCTTTTCGCTCACGGAGGCAGTGCAAATCGAGAGGCATACGCTCAATGGGCCAACGACCTGCCGAACGCATACATCGATCTCGTTTTCAGCGCACAGCCTTATCGCAACGTTGAATACTTCGTCGCCAACGTTCCCGCGGAGAAAATCCTCTTTGGATCGGATATGCCTTTCCTCAGCCTTGGCCAGCAGATTGGCAAAGTGCTCTTTGCACGCATCAGCGACGAAGCAAAACGAAAGCTCCTCAGCATCAACGCCCGGCAGCTCTTTTCGCAGGCCATTGAACTGGCAGAGGCGTCTTCATGATTCACGTGGTGGTATAAGATGCACCATTGATTTCGGCAGGTAAGAACATCTGAGCTCAACTATGAACGAAAACAGAGTCGTCAACATCCAGCCGCGCTATTACCGGCTGTTCACTGATCCCGGCATCGAGATGGCCGTTGAAAACTACTCCTACGATGAGCTGAGTTGGGAGATGCCTCTGAAAGAGGCGGCCCTCATCAGTCTGGACGTCTGGAGTCGGACTCCCTGGGCGGCCCGGGACACGCAGGACCGCGCGGAAGAGATTGTGACATCGAGAATCGTCCCCCTGATCGAGGCGTGCCGCGCTCACGGACTGCAGGTGATCCATGCGCCGGCAAATCCGGTCGCGGCCAGATCGCCGAATTGGGTTCACCTCGTTGGTGAAGAGGAAAAGCCCCATCCCCCTTATCCGAGCTCGCCGGACTGGCCGCCTTCAGAATTTCGACAGAAGACGGGCGACTTTGCGAAGTATGCACGCCCCAGGGAGACGCAGCAGGAAGAGGCTGCCCGCTTCCGTTCCGAGCATCGCGATTTTCATCCGCTTGTCCGACCGGATGGAGACGAAGCGGTCATCGCCGACGGTGAGGAGCTCCACCGTCTGTGTGCCCAGCGCGGCATCCTCCACCTTTTTTATGTCGGCTTCTACACCAACGCGTGCATCGTCCTTCGCGACTACGGCGTGTACCAGATGGTTCGCCGCGGCTACCACGCCATCCTCATCCGCGACTGCACCACCGGCATGGAGCTCCACGAGACCCAGGACGATCTGATCTGCACTCGCGGCGAGATCGCGAGCGTCGAGCAGTTCGAGGTCTACACCGTCACATCGAATCAAATGATCGATTCCCTTGTGGAGCAGAGATAGCTGTACCGCATAACCCAGAAACACATTAACCATGTCTTTGAAAAAACTCCCAAAGTCCGGCGTGACCGCATACACGGACAGGCACTACGAATTTCCGATTCTTGTATTGGCCAACAGCCGGCTTCAGATCCTGACGCACCCTTCGACAGGCCAGGTGCTCGACATCATCAATCTGCGAACGGGGCGCAGCCATCTCAGCTACCACCTGGCCGGGCTCGGCATGGAAGAGGCCGGAGGCCTGCGTCTCATTCGACGGTCTGTGCTCTTCGCACCTTCTGAGAGCCAGGTCAAAACAGGCGAGGAAGTCTACTGGCACAGTTGGGAGCACAAGATCATTCGTGAGAAGAATGCGATTCGCCTGGTCATGCGGCGACCGATTGATGTGCATTCAGGGACGGCCGCAGAGCGGCGAATTGCCGTCGAGCCTGAGATCGAGCTGCGCCTCGAAAAGGATTCCTCAGACCTTGAAGTTTTTGTCCGTCTCCTCAATCGGGAGCGTGATTGGCCGCCACAGCCGTTCGAACTGCGAGCGAATCTGCAGCCCGGTTACGGTGGAAAGACCGGCGCGCCAGGCACGGGAGACGTCAGCAGAAAAACGCACATTCTTGCCGGGAACAGTCATTTCGGGCCCGTGAGCTTCAGTAACGGCCCCAAGGTCCTGGAGGTGCCAGGCATCGGCATCATCAACGAAGACGTGGGTGACTGGGTCATCCTCGAGAGTGACCGGCCGAGCACGTGGGTGAATGTGGGCATCCTTGTTCATGTCGCGCCGATGCTGCCTTCCAGCCTTGGACATTCCCCCCCGACGCACAGTATTTCGCTGCGCCTGCGGTTCGGGCACGGCACGCTCGACGATCTCCGAAATGCGATGCCGGCATACACGCCTCTGGCACCCGCCGCAACGAGGGATGTAAAACGGTCGCGCCGTTCGTTGAAAACTGCGGACAAAGGTGCTGGCCTTCTCATTCAGGCATGTCTCGACAATGCCGCACGTGCCGCCGCTTCCGAACAGGAAGGCGATGATCTCGAAACCCGGCGCTGGCTGGACCGGGCCGAGAAAACGAAAGCCCACTGTGAAACGTCCGAGCCCTTCGGCGTCCTTTACGCCCCCGAAACTTTCGAGAACATGAAGCAGGTAGACCTTTCTCTCTGGGACACGGCTCAGCTTCGAAGAGCTTACGAAGGTGAGTGGCCCCCCTGGCCTGCGCCGGGCGCCATCGGCGCCGATACGAGAACCAGCAGCGCCACAGGAGGTCTGGTGTGGGCCGCGTGGGGAGCGTATCTGCACGAAGATCCACTTCTGGCCAAACGCCTGAAGCCCCTCTTGCTCGCCTATGCGGATGGCGTGCTCGAACACGGAACGACAGGAGGCGCCAGCATCGGCGCATCACAGAACGCGGCCGCCATCGTCCGCGGCTTCGATATCCTCAACAAGGCCGGCCTCACCTGGACCCAAACTGAATTACGGAAGCTGTCCGCTGGCCTCATAGTCATCGGCGAGTGGGTCTGGAAGCACATGCACGGCTGGTCCATTGACGAGCACAAGGTCGAAGGTGGCTGGACGGTTAACCGGGGACAGAAAGGTTTCTGTTATATGGCGAACTGGAAAACGATGGAGTGCTTCGGCCTCGCTGCCATCGCCCGCATCCTGCCCGGCTATGCAAACGCCAGACGGTGGATGGATTACACCGAAGAGGTCTACAAAGCATGGTTCGACGGCGGCCTGACAAAGGACTCGTTTCACCATGTGGAGAGCTCCATCGGCTACCACAACTGGGGCCTGCGTTTCCTCTACTACATGGGAGTTATCCTCGAAGCTGACGGCCGGCCTGGGGTGACCTACGTGAGCCCGAAGACCGGACAGAGCATCGCCACCATGGCGGAATTCACCACCAATATGCAGAGCCCGGAAGGGCGCTTCGCCATTGTGTTCGGCAACGGCGCGCACGAGATTCCAGCCACCATCTTTGCCAACATCGCCAAGCGTTTTAATAGCCCGCAAATCGCACGAACGGCTCTCGACGCCGGCTGGAAAGACAACAACGACATGACGGAATGGGGGTTCGTCATCGAGAGCCTGCCCCAAGGTCTCCCCGCACCGGACAACTCGCCCAGACAGAATCTCTGCCTCGCGGACTCCGGCGTTGCCATCTTCCGCACCGGCGGCATCACTCTCGCTGTCAACTTCGGTCCGTACAAATCAGGTCACTGTCACCGGGTGAAGTTAGAGACTCAATGGTGGGCGGGCGACACCCTGATCTCGCCACAGACCTGTCCCTACCAGAACGAACCAAACGCGGGCCTCTACCGAGGTATCGGAGATCTCTTTGGCATCACCGCTTTCGCGAAGAGTTGCGTCACATTCGACGACGTGAAACAGAACCCGCTCGGAGGGGGCCGCCTCATTGATTGGAAATCCGACGGCGAAACCGCGAAGGGAACATTCGGCGCACCGACCTATCCCAAGCTCGAACATCAACGCACGATCGAATCAAAGAACGGTTCGATCACGTTCACCGACAAACTGGTCGGCCAAGGCGCGTCCGATTTTGAAGAGGCCACCTGGCGAATGAATTTTCTGAATCGGCCACAAGTGTCCGAAGACGGAAAGACCGCAACCATAAAAACAGGCAAGTGGCAGGTCGAAGCCCGCAGTCTGGGCAACCACACCTTCCACGTCGGCAAAAGGCCCAGCAAATACGTCACAGGCTTTCAGCTTTGTTCCACCAAGCCGGCCAGGAACGGCGTGACCTTCAAGGTGCGGTTGAAGGTCATCTCAAGATAACGAACAAAACCAACCAAGGAACGCTCAATGCCAACATACACAAAGCACCTCATCTCCGAATCCGGCTCGACAAGGGCCACCGCTTATCAGATGGGCAATAAGATTGTCACTCTGGATGGCAGAACACACGTGGTGTGGGTCGATGCAATTGCCGAGATACGCGGGAGGACGTTTGACCATAGCGCTGCTGCATGGAGCGAGACCTTTCACCTCGGCACCGGCTCCGACAATCATTCAAACCCCGTCATTACTGCGGATGCCGAGGGCCATATTCACCTGGTATACGGGCCGCACGGCTGGTGGGGGGAATGGAATTGCGGACGGTTCATCCACAAGGTTTCGGAGCAGCCGAACAGTCTGGGGGCCTGGAAGTCCGAGGATCCGAATTTCGGGTACAACGCGACCTATGCCTCCATGATCCACACTCCTGACGGGCTGGACTGCATCGTGTACCGGGGTGGGCAGAGGCCGAATTCCTTCATCTTTCAAAGGCAGCGGAAACTCGGCGGCTGGACGGATGCCCAGGCTTTGATGTGCCAGGAGATACCACCCCAATACACGCACTGGTCGGCCAACATCGTCTGCGACAGCCAAGGCACGCTCTATGCCGGCGGGCACTTCTACAATATGGAAACTGATAAACGGTCACCTGGAGCAGCCGTGATCAAGTCCACCGATATGGGCGATACGTGGACGACTCTGGACGGCAACATTCTAAGGACTCCGGTCACCAGAAATGAAGAGATCGCCGTCCCGCACGAAGCGGATTCTGATGCGGATATCCGCCTGGAAGGCATCGCTATTGATGGCAACGATGAATTATGGATTTCTACTTCCGGCGGCGGGAGAGGGTACGTTTCACATTGGCAGAATGGTTGGAGGACGTCCGACCTGGGTCCGTTCATTCCAACTAACTTCATGGCCCGCGGTGGGCCGATGACTTTTGATGCGGCAGGCGGCATCCATCTGGTGGCCCAGGTACCCACCGGGTCTGAGACCGGGGACCAATGGTTTGGCCGAGACTCCCTCGAAGTGCTCCACCTGCATTCCAATGACCGGGGCCAGACCTTCGACTGCAATCAGATCAGCGAGACCGATCCTTCGATGGCGTCCTGGATTCCGTCCGTTTCCCGCGCCGGAATCCATCATCCGGTCGAGAGCCCGGTGTTCCTCTATACGAAAGGTGACAAAGGGGATGGATGCTCGCCTGAGGATAAGACCGAGGTCTATTGCGTGTTCGCTGGATGAATGAAGGCAAAAAAGGGCTTCCAACGAATGAAAGGAAACAACGAATGAAGACAGAAAGGGCTTCCAACGAATGAAAGGAAACAACGAATGAAGACAGAAAGGGCTTCCAACGAATGAAAGGAAACAACGAATGAAGAGCTCAGGCAGAAAGGGGATCCCAACGAATTCAAGAAACAACGGATGGAGAGCTCAGACATAAAGGGCTTCCAACGGATTCGAGGAAACAATGGATGAAACTGACGCGGCTGGCGGTTCGTGGCATGCAGTTCCGCGACACATCGGTATCTTTTGCTGTATTCGCCGGGTCATGGGGCTTTGGCGACTCCATCACGAAAAAGACTGGACACGAACCATTGAAATTCTTCTCCGCAATTTCAGGGGCAGACACGGCCGCAGAGGCACTTGAAGACCTGAAGAGCCAGACCAGGATGACCTGGTGTTCGAAAGAACGGGCAGATCTGGCTTGCCTCTTCATCAGCGCAGACCACCGGGAGGACGCGCACGAGCTGCTGGAGGGTATTCATCACCTGGCTGACATTGGCGCGCTGATTGGCTGCACGGGCGAGAGCATTATCGGGTCGAATATGGAGATCGAACAGGCGCCGGCAGTTTCATTGTGGCTGGCGAAGATGCCGGGCGTGAATGTTCTCCCTTTTGCCATGGGAATGGGTGAGATCTCGCTCGCGGGTGACTTGAACGATTGGACCATCCGCACAGGTGCTTCGCCCGATCGGCAGCCTTACTTCATCGTGCTGCCGGAGCCGTTTACTTCCGACTTCAAGAAAACTCTCGAAGCATTGAACGAGACCTATGAAGGGAGCACGATCTTCGGCGGGGTTCCGAGCGCGGGCGGGCCAGGCGAGAACCTGCTCTTCTACAACGATCAGGTCCGAGACGAGGGCCTGGTCGGCATCGCCCTGGAAGGAGACATCGAGGTCCAGGCGGTGGTTTCCCAGGGATGCCGGCCAATCGGGCGGCCGTTCGTGGTCACGAATGCGCAGGATAACCTCATCTTCGAGCTGGCCGGTGAACCTGCGTTGCAGCGTTTTCAGGAGGTTTACTCCGGGCTCGACGAAATGGATCAGTCCATGGTGAAGAAGGGCCTCCACGTGGGCCGCGTGGTCGATGAATACAAAGAAGATTTTCAGCGCGGCGATTTTCTCATTCGGAACGTGCTGGGCGCGGACAAGGATTCTGGCGGACTTGCCATTGCCGAGCGGGTGCGGGTCGGCCAGACCGTTCAATTCCACGTGCGTGATGCAGACAGCGCGGATGAAGATCTGCGTGAGCTCCTCGAACAGGACATCGAACATGCAGAGGGAGCAAGCCCGGCGGGCGCGCTGCTTTTCAGTTGCAACGGGCGGGGCACCCGGATGTTCGACAGGCCCTGCCATGATGCTGGGGTGTTCAGCGAAGTCATGGGCCATGTGCCCCTCGCAGGCTTTTTCGCCGCGGGTGAGATCGGGCCCATCGGAAATGAGAATTTCATTCACGGCTTCACCGCGAGCCTGGCGATGTTCCGGCCCAGGGATGGTTCATAATTTGTGGCGTGCCATCCCCATCTGACAGCAGCAATGCCAATCGACCACTTCATTGAATCCAACGACATCATCGACAACCCTCCCGCTCTAAGGGCCAGGCTGCGACAAAAGGGCTATCTCTTCTTTCGTGACATCTTCCCCAAAGAGGACGTGCTGGCTCTGCGCAGGCAGACGCTCGAACTTTGCGACGAGGCCGGCTGGCTAAAGGCCGATACGGACCTGATGGACGGCATCACGGACCACGAGCCTCTGATGGAGGGCCAGGAAGCCTGGCAGCCGGTTTACGAGCAACTGAACAAGCTTGAGACGTTCCATCGGCTGAAGCTCCATCCCAACGCGCTTGGCGTGATGGCGCACGTCTTCGAAGAAGAGGCATTCGCTCTCCCGCGCTCCATCGCCCGCATCGCTTTTCCGCTGGACAACGATCGGATCACCCAGCCACATCAGGACTGGTTTTACGTGCGTGGTTCCCTGGACACGATCTCCTGCTGGGCGCCGATGGGCGACATCCCGGCAGAGGTCGGTGGACTGATGCTGCTCGAAGGCAGCCACAAGGCCGGCATTCTGCCCACTCGTCCGGCGCAGGGACCGGGAGGCAACAGCGTTGTTACCGATCCCGATTTGCGATGGCTGGCCGTCGATTACCAGGCGGGGGACGCGCTGTTCTTTAATTCTCTGACCATCCACGGCGCACGACCGAACCAGACAGTCGACCGTCTGAGGCTCAGTGTCGACTATCGTTACGTTGGTATCAGCCATGCGGTCGCGGCCGACTGGATGTTGCCGCACTACAGTTGGCTGGGCGACAGATTCAGTTGGGATAACCTGGACAGAGAATGGCAGGATCAATCCCTCCGCCGCTACTGGGAACGGGGCCCGAAGATTAAGACCGTTCCCGGTTATCGATTTTCCGTCAGGGAAGAATAGGTCATCCCGCCGGCGGCCCCGCACCATGCAGGCCTTCTTTCGCACGTAATGCCGCGTAACACCTCTGACTCATCCATCTACGCCGCTAACTTTGCCGCTGAACTCAAGATTCCTGAGCTTGGCGAGCCGCATCCGGGCTACCACTTCCTGGCGCGACTCATCGATCTTCTCGGCTCGCTCACTTTTCTCATTTTTATGTGGCCGGTCATGCTGCTCGCCGCGGTGTTGATCAAGCTGACTTCCAGAGGCAAGGTGCTTTTCAGGCATCGGCGGCTGGGCCACATGGGGCATCCGTTCTATTGTTACAAGTTCCGTACGATGCACGAGGGCGCGAAAAAGCTCCAGGCGCAACTGCGGGATGAGCTCAATCTCGAAGGCCCCAGAGTGAAGCTCAAGAACGATCCGCGCATTACCGGGACAGGGCGTCTCCTGCGGCGTTTTTCGATCGATGAGTTTCCGCAAATGATCAACGTGCTGCAGGGCCACATGAGCATCGTGGGGCCTCGCCCGCTTCCAATTGAAGAGCTCGAAGACTGCACGACTCCCCAGCTCAGACGCCTGGCCGTCAAGCCCGGGCTCACCTGCATCTGGCAGGTGAGTGGGCGCAGCGAGATCGAGCTCGAAGGCCAGATCGATTTGGACCTCGAGTACATCCAGAAACGGTCCCTCGCACTCGATCTGAAACTCATTGCAAAAACCCCGTGGGTAATCCTCAGCGGGAGGGGGGCCTATTAGGTGACGTTTAACCACGATTTCAGGATCAACCCTCGTGGCGACAGGCTGCCGCCATCCTGTTTGCCGAGCCTGCCCCGACCTGCCAGGAGATGGGAGTTGAATCTCCAGAACCAGTCCAGCCCACGGCCTCCACAACGAGACTTGGCAACTCCCCTTGATTCCAGTGCACTTCCAGAATAGGGTAGGCATTATTGAGTGATGGCACGGTTGAGTTTGCTCGGATGCACTTCAAATGAGGCTTCGGGTCTCTTTTTTTGGCCCGAGAGAACCTGAGCGCCAAACCCCTGCCGCAACCATTTCTACTGAGGACAATCCATGCAGTTGAGAGCCCTTTTAATCGGCCTTTTCGCACTATCGTTAACCTTCTCGTGGGCCGCAGACTGGCCTCGCTTCAGGGGGCCAAACGGCGCTGGCAAGTCCAGCGAGACTGGTCTGCCGGAGAAGTGGGACGCCAACACAAACATCAAGTGGAAGACCCCAATGCCTGGCCCTGGTGCGTCTTCACCGGTGACCTTTGGTGACAAGATCTATTTGACCTGCTTCAGCGGCTACCTGACGGCAGATGGTGACCAGAGCCAACTGAAATTGCATCTCGTCGCGTTGAATCGATCGGATGGTAAGGTCGCCTGGGATACTGCATTCGCTGCCAACACTCCCGTGCAAAACTACAGAGGGTTCGTTGCACTCCACGGCTACGCCTCCGGCACACCCGCGGTGGATGCCACCGGCATTTACACTTTTTTCGGCCGCACCGGCGCCATCGCATTCAGCCACGATGGAAAAGAATTATGGCGAACCAGCCTCGGCACGAGAACACACAACTATGGCACCGGAAACTCTCCTGTCATATACAAAGACCTCGTTATCGTTAATGCCGGCATCGAGAGCGGATCGCTTGTCGCCCTTAACAAGAAGACCGGGGCCAAGGTCTGGACCCAGCGCGGCATGATCGCGTCCTGGAATACGCCCATCGTTGTCAGCACTCAGAAAGGCGACGAGCTTGTCGTCAACACCAAGGGCGTCATCAAGGCATACGACCCCGCCAAAGGCACCCCGCTCTGGACCTGCAAAGCCATCAAGGACTACATCTGCCCCAGCGTCATTGCCAATGATGGAATCATCTACGTTATCGGAGGCCGGAGTGCTACGGCCCTGGCCGTTAAGGCCGGTGGCCGCGGGGACGTCACCAGCACTCACAAGCTCTGGCAGATCCCGAGGGGGGCGAACGTGCCATCACCAGTCTATCACGAGGGCCATCTCTACTGGGTCAGCGACAGGGGCATCGCTTACTGCGTGAATGCCAAGGATGGCAAGGTGGTTTATCAGGAACGCCTGAAGCCAAAGCCGGGCAAGGTATATGCCTCAGTGCTCCTGGCTGACGGCCGCATCTACGCAGTGAGCCGTCAGGCCGGTACATATGTCATGCCCTCCAAACCAGAATTCAAGCTGCTCGCCTACAATGTCATCTCAGACGACCGCAGCGTGTTTAATGGATCACTGGTCGTCAGCAACGGTCAATTCCTGACACGAAGCGACAGATTCCTGTACTGCATCGGGAAGTAGCGTCCTGCTGCCCACCTCTTCGTCTTCTGCCCGTCGAAGAGCGGACGATACGCAGACTGCGACGAAGATGAAGAAGCCGCCTTCGATCATCGCCATCACTCCACAATGCTCCTGAAGCTTCGATACCGCCTTTCCATGATCTCGCCCGTTTCCACCGCCGCCTTCACCGCACACTTCGGCTCGGTATCGTGCTCGCAATTCTGAAATTTGCAGTCGGCAGCCAGCGCGGCGATTTCCGGAAAGCCGGCTTCCACTTCGCCGAGGATGAGGTTGTACGGGTCGAACGTCCGTACACCCGGCGTATCGACCACGTAGGTGTCGTGTTCCAGGGATAGGAGCCTCGCGCTGTTTGTCACGTGCCGGCCCTTGTTCGTGGCCTGGCTGATCTCGCCGGTCTCGAGATCGAGCTCCGGCTTCAGGACATTCAGGACTGTTGATTTGCCGACGCCTGACTGGCCGGCGAAGACGGAGGTCTTGCCTTTCAACTTCTTCCACAGTTCTTCCATACCATCGCCGGTCGCGGCACTTAGCTGGATTCCTTCGTGGCCGAGCGATGCGTACTCTTCCAGGCAGCAGGGGATCTCACCGTCTTCATCCTGATCAGATTTGTTGATTGCCACGAGAGGATTCAAGCCCTGATGATGAGCGACGACGAGATACCGATCGATCAGACCGGGCCAGAGCGGCGGGCCCTGGACGGAGCTCACGATAACCATCAAATCAACATTGGCCGCGATGACGTGGGCCATGCGATTGTGGGTGTAAGAGATGCGGGCGATTTCATTCTTGCGAGGCAGCAGTTCGCGGATCAGGCCGGTGCCGTCCTCCTGCCTCTCGACCTTCACTTGATCGCCAACCGCGATAACCGAGCGCTGATCGACGGAGAGTTCTTTGAACTTACCGCGCAACTGGCAGCGTATGGTTTCGCCGCCGATTTTCACCTCACAGAGCCTGCTGCGAATTTCCAGGATTCGGCCGGTAGGCAGATCGCTATTTTCAGAGATCGACTCGAGGGCCTCGTTTCGTGTAATGCCTTCGCGCTGCCGTTCATCCTCACCCGCAGGAACGATTCGTTCGCTGCTTTCAAATCCTTCTTCTTCCTCCCAGTCCTCTTCCTCGCCGGTGAGAAAACGTTCCGGCCGTGCCCGGGAACGGGCCTGTCGGTTCTTTCGAAATTGGGTTTTTCTCTTGCCTTGTTTTCGGGCCATGTTGCCTGATTCAGCGAATGGTATTGACCACCAGTTGGTCTTCGGCGAGAGAATAGCGGGTCATCGCGGAGATGTCAGGTTTCCTCAGCTTTCGCATCATTTTTTTCAGGGAGCTTTCGTTCAAGATGATGATGCCTCCGGCGTCTTTGCCCTCGAGCTGCGGGAGTTTGTTCGCTGATGCGATGGCTTTCACTATCTCGGCGCCGAAGGGCTCCTGCACCACAAACTCGAAGCCAGCGTTGTTGGCCGGGAAGGCATAGACACGGTTCGCCCGAAGCTGTTCCGCTGCCCCCCACTTGTTCGGGTAAATCTGCGCGTGAGTGCCGTCGACCGTTCGATACAGAAGGCGCAGGTAGCAATCCATTGTGGCGCGCACGTAGAACTTCATTTTCTCATCTTTCTGATA
>JASLXP010000144.1 GCA_030740295.1 Planctomycetota bacterium | reverse complement strand
GGCAGCCGATGATTGGGGTGGCCGTTGAGCTTTGTATCGGAGATGCGATCCAGAACTTCTGCGATGAGTGAATCGCGGAGCTTCTCAAGATTTGCCGGATGCTCGTCTAATGCATCGAGGGCAATCTCGCAGGCCGTGCCGAGGCCAATGGCGCCGGGGACGTTTTCCGTGCCGCCCCGTTTCTTGCGCTCCTGATCGCCGCCGAGGTTCTGTGCCACCAGGGGCGTGCCCTTGCGGACGTAAAGCGCGCCAACGCCCTTCGGACCGTAAAGCTTGTGTCCGGAGATTGAAAGCAGGTCGACGCCCAGATCCTGGACATCAATGCTGACGACGCCGCATGCCTGCACAGCGTCGGTGTGCACAAGGACATCCTTTTCTTTCGCAATAGCTGCGATTTCTCTGATCGGCTGGATGGTTCCGATTTCGTTATTGGCCATCATGACCGAGACCAGTGCAGTCTCCGGCAGCAGCGCATCGGCCACATCTTGAGGGTCGACCAATCCGTATCCGTCCACGGGCAGAATGGTGACTTTGAACCCCTGCTTTTCGAGGAAGTGGCAAGGCTCGAGCACGGCATGGTGCTCGATGGCGGAGGTGATTATGTGAGGGTGAGTCTCACGCCTTGCGAGGGCTACGCCGCGGATAGCGAGGTTGTCCGATTCCGTGCCTCCGCTGGTGAATACGACCTCGTCGTCCGGGCAACCGATCAGTCTTGCGACTTTTCCCCTTGCCTGGTCGAGGGCAAGCCGCGCATCCCGCCCGAACTGATGCAGGCTCGACGGGTTGCCGAAGGTCTCAGTGGCGAAGGGCGCCATGGATTCCCATACACGCCGATCCATCGGCGTGGTTGCGGCATAGTCCATATAGACGCGACGTGCTGGCATGACGAGTGATCACCTTCTGAATTCCGCCTGCTGTGCGATCTTGTCGCGGAGCGCCAAGACTACTCAAGCTACCCACCACCCGATTCCAGCGGATGCTTCCCACTGATCGGAAACTCCACCCTTCGGCCTTCGAGGTGGGATTTGTACACCCCCAGAATCATTTCGAGTGAAGCCCGTGCATCACGGCCGCTCGAGACTGGCTCACCACCGTTCTCGGCCTTCTGCATGATGTCCCATACAGCCAGGATGTTACCTCGGGGGATCATCCCAGCGTCAGCAAATTCACTTTCACCCGGGATGGGCGGACCGGGCTCGAAATCCACGACTTCCCAGTCCGCGTCATCTCCGTAGCCGGCGGCCGAATTGCATTTTGTCAACGTAGCGGCGCCTCCAAAGGTGAGGCTGAGAGTGCCGTCCGTTCCTATAAGCGTCAGGCTCATCCGCGTGCCGTGTTTGGATTGGCCGCGAACGCTTTCGAATGTTCCCGTGATGCCGCGTTTGAAACCGAAGAGTGCGCGCACATGATCGCCGGCGACAGGGCCGATGGGTTCGGTAGGTTCGGCTCTGTCTGCAAGGGTTACTTCCCTGCCGTTCAACATGACCGCGCCCATCACCCAGGAAGCGTCACCAACCAGGAAACGGGTCATGTCAAAAACATGCGTACCCAGGGTGAGCATGTCTTCCCCGCCGCCTCGCTGATCCTCCTTGAAGCGACCGTGAACGCTGACGAGATCGCCGATGTCACCATCTTCGAGCATCTTCCTGACGGTCTGAAACGGCTCGACGTATCGGGCCTGGTGCGAGACGCCGATCAGGACGCCGTTGCGCTCGCAGGCTTCCAGCATTTCGTCTGCTTCGGCCAGGTCCGGTGCGATGGCCTTTTCGCAGTAAATGTGACACTTGGCTTCCGCGGCGGCTACAACCATGTCTCGATGATAGATGGTGTGTCGAGGGCCTACGCTGACGATGTCGATTTCCTCTTTCTCCAACATTTCTCTGTAATCGGCATAGCCCCGTGCTGCCCCCGATTGCTGCATTCCCTTCGCCCGGCCCTCTTCATCCGGATCCGAAACGGCGACCATCTCTACGTTGGGCAGGAACTGATATGGCTGATGCAGCCCGTGCCCGAAGCCCCCGTGTCCGGTAAGCCCGATGGCCGCGGCTTTCCATTTCTTGCTCATTTTAGACCTCTCGTCTGGACGCTCGTAACCCGTCGGAAAGGGGCAGTTTATGTCACTGTCAAAATTGCAGCCAGCGGTTCCGGGTGATTCAGAACCTGCCAGTTCGGCATTCGCGGTGTCCTTGGGCCGTTGGTGAACCTCGCCTAAGTATTGGTGAGCTTAGCGGTTACAGGGCCGTCCTGTCTGACGGTCTGGAGTTTGCTTACGCCTGTCTGATCCTGTAAAGAAACATTATAAGGGCGACACTTGCGGTGCCCTGCTTTCAAAGGAAAGCTGACGGATACCAAATCCGTTTTCAGAGACAGAGAAACAGACAACACGGAGGCTTAGAGCGATGGGTAAGATCATCGGTATCGATTTGGGTACGACTAATTCATGCGTCGCTGTCATGGAAGGCGGACAGCCGACCGTTATCCCTAACAGCGAAGGTGGACGCACGACCCCTTCCGTGGTGGCATTCACCAAAGATGGCGAGCGCCTCATTGGTGTCACCGCCAAGCGGCAGGCCGTCACTAACCCCGGTAATACTCTGTTTAGCATCAAACGCTTCGTCGGACGCAAGCGAGCTGAGGTAGGCGACGAAACCCACCTCGTGCCTTACGAGGTGGTCTCCGGCAACAATGATGATGCTGCCGTCATGGCCAACGATAAGACATACACGCCGCCGGAAATCTCAGCCATGGTCTTGCAGAAAATGAAGCAGACCGCGGAAGATTACCTGGGCGAAGAAGTGGACGAAGCCGTCATCACCGTCCCGGCATACTTCAACGACTCGCAGCGCCAGGCGACTAAAGACTCCGGCAAGATTGCCGGACTCGAGGTAAAGAGAATCATCAACGAGCCCACCGCGGCCGCGCTTGCTTACGGACTCGATAAAGAAGGCGACTCTAAGATTGCTGTCTTCGACCTTGGCGGAGGCACATTCGATATCTCTATTCTCCAGCTCGGAGAAGGCGTCTTCGAAGTCATGTCCACCAACGGCGACACCCACCTCGGTGGAGACGATTTTGATCAGGCCATCATCGAATGGCTGGCCGACGAGTTTAAGAAGGACAACGGCATCGACCTGCGTTCCGATCCGATGGCCTTGCAGCGACTCAAAGAAGCTGCCGAGAAAGCCAAACAAGAGCTCTCGTCATCCCCGAGTACGGAAATCAACCTGCCTTTCGTCACGGCCGATGCGAGTGGCCCAAAGCACCTGCAAATGAACCTCTCACGGGCCAAACTCGAACAGATCTGTGAAAGCCATCTGGCACGGCTGAAGAAGCCCTGCGAACAGGCCCTCTCCGATGCCAAGCTCAGCGCAAAGGATATCGACGATGTCATCCTCGTCGGTGGCATGACCCGCATGCCCGCGGTCCAGGAAGTCTGCCAGACAATCTTCGATTGCGAGCCGAACAAAGGCGTCAACCCGGACGAAGTCGTCGCCATTGGCGCGGCCATCCAGGGCGGCGTTCTCGGCGGCGAAGTGAAAGACGTCCTCCTCCTCGACGTCACGCCTCTCTCCCTCGGAATCGAAACTCTCGGAGGTGTCTTCACCGTCCTCATCGAGCGCAACACCACCATCCCGACCAAAAAGAGCGAGACCTTTTCGACTGCGGCTGACAACCAGCCTTCCGTCGAAGTCCACGTCCTGCAGGGCGAGCGCAAAATGTCCACGGACAACAAAGCCATCGGCCGCTTCATTCTCGACGGCATCCCGCCCGCGCCCCGGGGCGTGCCACAGGTTGAGGTGACCTTTGATATCGATGCGGACGGCATTCTCAACGTCAGCGCCAAGGACAAAGGCACCGGCAAGGAACAATCGATCCGCATCGAAGCCTCGAGCGGCCTTTCCGAAGACGACATCGACCGCATGGTGGACGAGGCGGAACAGCATGCAACCGACGACGAAGCCGCACGTTCCTCTGCAGAGGAACGCAACAAGGCGGATTCCATCGTGCATCAGACCAAGAAGAACCTCGAGGAGTACGGCGACAAACTCGAAGAGGAGGAAAAGAAGAAAGTGGAAGACGCTGTCGCCGAGCTGGAAAAAGTTCTCGAAGACAAATCTTCGGATTCCGAACAGGTAAAGTCAGCGAGCGACGCGGTCATGGCTGCATGGTCTGGTCTTGCGGAAAAGCTTTACGGCCAGGAAGGTGCAGAGCCGCCGCCGCCGGGCGCAGAACCGGCAGATGATGCGGACGACGATGACGAGGCGGACGATGAAGATGTCGTCGATGCGGATTACGAGGTGGTGGATGACGATAAGAAGTGAGGGCGGTTTGAATGGGTGCGGTGCCCGCTGTGGTCTTGCACCCCTGTGGCGAGTACGCTTCTCTGATCGTGCGTTCCCTTCTTTGGGAAATCTGTACAATTTTCTCAGATACAAATTTCCAATTTCAGAGAGAGCAGCATGCCCGCAACAATTGAATGGGTCGGAGGTATCGATGGTCATGTCCGGATGATCGACCAGACTAAACTGCCGATCGAACTGGTGTATATCGGCTGCAAGTCCATCGAGGAAGTGTGGGACGCCATCAAACAACTCAAGGTACGCGGCGCGCCGGCCATTGGCATCGCCGCCGGGATGGGAGTGGTCGTCGGCATCCAGAATTCAACGGCCGAGGATTTCGAAACGTTCGAGAAAGAGCTTCATCAGGCGAGTGACTATCTGGCCACTTCACGGCCGACCGCGGTGAATCTGTTCTGGGCCCTCGAACGCATGAAAGGAGTGGCAGCCGCCTCCCCCGAATCGCCGATTGCGAAAATCAAAGAGCGACTGCTGAGAGAGGCCATCGAAATCCTCGAGGAAGACAAGAAGCTCTGCAGGCGCATCGGCGAGGCCGGAGCGGCACTGCTTACGGATGGACAAGGCGTTCTTACACACTGCAATGCGGGTGGGTTGGCGACGGGCGAATACGGCACCGCGTTGGCGGTCATTTTCATGGCCCACGAGCAGGGCAAGAATCTGAAAGTCTATGCCGATGAGACCCGACCATTGCTGCAAGGCGCACGCCTGACTTCCTGGGAGCTCATGCAGGCGGGAATCGATTGCACCCTCATCTGCGACAGCGCGGCTGCGGAGGTAATGAAAGAGGGCCGCGTCCAGGCTGTTGTCGTCGGCGCGGACCGCATCGCGGCGAACGGGGACGCTGCCAACAAGATCGGCACTTACATGCTGTCCATTCTCGCCAAAGAACACGACATCCCGTTCTACGTGGCCGCGCCGCACTCCACTTTCGATTTGGACCTTGCCAGTGGCGATGACATCCCCATCGAAGAGCGCGCGTCCGAAGAGATCACCGAAGGCTTTGGCCGGCGCACGGCACCGGAGGGCGTCAAGACTTACAGCCCGGCTTTCGATGTGACGCCCGCAAAATACATCAAAGCAATCATCACCGACAGGGGTGTGCTTTATCCGCCGTTCGATGAAAAGATCCAGTCGGTGATCGGGGACAAGGAGACAAGGGGATAAGGAGAGGGGGGCAAAGGGACACGGAGACAAGGGAAAACCTAATCTCACTCGGGAGCACGAAGGGAACTCCTTGCCCTTGCATCGGCGTGAGATAACAGTGGTGCCAGCACTGAAGTGAAGTCCTCTCCTTTAGGCATCCCGGTGTGTACGGCATGTGACAGTAAGCTAATTCTGTGCATTGGCTCTTCGTCCTTGTAAGCCGAGACGAGGGCAATTCTACGGATCTGAGACAATTTTCAGGGGCAAAGCCCCGGGCCGTTTGCCTAGCCCAGCCCAACGGGCTGGGTTTTCGAGCAGATCATCCTTAGGGGCAACGCCCCGGTCACTTGCCCCAATGAATGGCCTCCTAATAAATGGCCGGGGCGTTGCCCCTTTTCAGATCTCTGTACCATTCACCCAGCCCGTTGGGCTGGGCTAGGCAAACAGCCCGGGGCTTCGCCCCTGAATCCGTCAAAATGACTCCGTCTTGGAGGTATAAGCTTCGTCTTAGTCTTCATCTTCTCTGTGCGACAGTCAGCCTTGAAGCCGATAAAGACTAAGAGAGCCTGCACGCTGCATCTATCCCAAGTCTGCAAAAGATTAAGATTGAAGGCTAACCCCCCATCCGCCTATCCCCTCGTCCCCCTATCTCCGTCTCCCCGTCTCCCCGCTCCTTGCCTCTGCTCGGCCCCCCGCGCGGTTGCCATATCTCCGTATCCGGAAAATAAGCGTGCCATACAAACCAGTAGGACGGCACAAGGGGGAGGAGCTTGCCTTTTTTGGATCGCGCAATGAGCAACTGATTCCTCGCATCCCACTGCACAAGGAATTCTTCGCCGTTCACTCTGTCTTTGATGACGCCCCCTGATTTCGCGAGAACAGAGGTGGGGTAAACACGGCAGTCCTTCCCTTTCTTGAAACCGAGGATGAGTTCCTTCGTTGGGAGCCTCTTCGCTTTGTCTTCATGATCCAGCGGAGTGAAGTGCCGATCTCGCTCATACTCGCGAGGGTAGAGCGGCATCACATAACGGGAGGAGTAGATCCCCGTCCGGTATGAATCCGGGGAGAGCGTGTCGGTGCCGGGGTATCGTTTCAGCCAGGCTCTCCATGTGCACTGCACAACGGGAATTCTCTCGAGCTGTTGCCCTTTGCGTGGGCCGGCGATGCAGGTGCCGTCGAGGGGATTCCAGAACGACTCCGTCTGTTTGTCATAAGGCACGAGCGATCCATTCCGCAGGAAACCGGAGACTCCGAATGCATACTTTGCCCCATCGAGATCTGCGTAGTACGCGGACGCGAACCCGCCGAGAGGGCAGGCGAATAAGACGCAGTCTCGGCCTTCAAGAGTAAAGTTCACCACCTGGTGGTAATCGAGAATCTTGTGAATGAATGATCTCGGTGTGCCCGGTCCTGTGACACCATAAATCCTGGTGTTCTCATCGACCAGGGCTTTGAAGAGGGCCTTACTGTCAGACTTCACCCAGATGGGACGGGTGATCGCGGGGATGTTATCTTGAGCAGTTCCATAGACACCTTTGTAGAAATGTCGCTTCGCGAGTTCCTTCGTAGAGATGAGGAACATCGATCCTTTCGGCCTGGTACGGACAGGGAGCGGCGGCAGGTTGGGCTGAGACCGCCACCATTTCTCCCAGGCCGGGCGATTCGTTGCGTATCCCTGGCCCGTCATCCGTGACAAGGAAAGTCCGGCAAAGAAACGGAGGAAAGGATAATCGCCATCCAATGTCTCCATCAGAATCGGCCCGGCCCTCGTGTCCCCCAGCCGTCCGAGGGCGAGCGCCGCGGCTTGCTTCACGATACGCGTTTCGTCTTGGGTACCCAGCATAGCAATGATTGGATCGACAACGCTTCTGTCGTGGATCTCTCCCATGGCGTGCAGAGCCATGGCACGGGTGACCTGATCCTTTTCACCCAGGCAATCCAGGAGAAAAGGCAACGAATGGGCCTCCTGCCGGATGAGCAGCGCCTCCGCGTTCATCCGCTGATTCATCGTGCCGTTCCGGAAATACCATTGATGAAACGCGGTCTGCAGGGGAACAAACCCCTGGCAGAATGCCAGCAGCGAACCGAGGAAGCTGAAAAGCAACGCCTGCCGCCTCCGCGCAGGACGCTTTTCCGGACCGAAAAACTTGCTCCCAGTTAAATTCGTGGACATCTCCATCTTGTCGATGTTAGCGGGAATCTTTTACAGCCCTGGAAGTATAAAGCTGTGTCCATTGGCCACAAGAACGTCAATTGAACAGCCGGGAGAATTCTCTTTAATTTCCGCCCCTTGAGAAAAACCCGCGACAAAGGAGGAACAGCTATCAATACTGCAAGATCAATCCGCGCCCTCGCTCTCGCCGCATCCTTCGCGCTTCCCGTTTTTGCCCTGTCGGAAAAGGAACAGGATGCGATCAGAGACGCGCTGAAGGATTTCAACAAAATCATTGCCGAATGGGAATGCACCGGCGAGCTCAAGGACAAAAAGATCAAACGCAACCAGCGTCACTGGCGGGAGAATGTGAGTTGGAAATGGAAGCTGGCCGAGGATGAGGTGGCCATCACTGCGACATTCGAAAACAGCAAGTTTTTCAAATCCGGCAAGATGACGTACGACTTGGCCAAAAAGCAGTACGTGTTCACCGCTGTGAACGCCAAGAACAAAAAAGAGGTCTACCGTGGCAACAAAGTGAGAAACAAATATGTGCTCAAGCTGGACCGCAGCCGTGAGTCACTACAATTCACACTTCTGCATTACAATCGTTACCTGTGGAACAAATCCCTCGGCTCTCGCAAGGTCTGTGATGTCGGGTGCTCCCTGCCGGGCGGCTTTGCTCGTGAAGACACGGGCCCGAAATGTGTAGTCACGCAGGGCCTGGGCACGAGCAGGGTCACATACCAGGGCGAGAAATTCTATATCTGCTGCTCCGGCTGCAAGGCAGCTTTCAACAAGAATCCGGCAAAGTACGTGGCCGAGTTCAAAGCCAGGAAAAACAAGTGATTTTGTATGCAGGTTGCAGAGTTAATCGCTGCTGAGTTCACATTTGGCAGTTGTCTTATTTTTCCCGGAGCATCGAGCAGCGGCTCGGACATCCTTGATTGGTTCCGTGATTCTGGTACAAACCTGCCCCGTCCGTGCGGTTCAATTTCGATATTCTGGAGGTCTCCGATGACACGTTCCATTGCTGTCTTGCTCGTGCCTGTTTTCACCGCTCTCACCACCACCCACGCATTCGAAACATCCATCGGGGGCGTTTATCAGGATTTCGGTATCTCCGGCACCGTCCAGTCCAACGGCACAAGCATCGACGTTGAGAATACCCTGGGCCTGAAAGACGATTCTACCGTCGGAGGATTTCTTCGAATGGACGGTGACAAGCACCATCTCTGGTTTCGGTATCTGAGCGTGGATTACCAGGGCGACGTTACCCTCGCTGTTAACATTCAATTCCAGGGCCAGACATTCACCGCGTCCAGCCGCGTGACCAGCGCGTTTGAGTACGACAAATACGAGCTGCAATACCATTACGACCTCTTCAATCGCACTCACTTCAGCATCTCGCCGCTCTTCAAAGTGGATCTCTACGATGCAAAGGTCCGGATTCAGGACTCGACGAACAACCTGAATGAGAATTACAGCCAGAGCATTCCCATACCGTCGCTGGGCCTGAATGTTCGCTACGACCCGAACGATTACTTCCATCTGTATGGTCAGGTAAACGGTATCGCTTTCGATGATAATTCATTCGTCGAATACCAGGCAGTCATAGGCGTTACGCCCATTCAATACATCAGCCTGGAGATCGGCTACCTGAAGAAAACCATCGAATACGATGACACCGTCGACATCATCGATATCGAAGAGGACGGCTGGTTTGCCGGCGTGGCATTTACGTATGCGTTTTAAGATCGTGCTGCGACGGGATTTTTCGCTTTCGCATCGTGGCCTTCGTTCGCTTGCATCAATCCCTCGTCCACAATCTTTCCAGCGCCTCTGCCGCGAGCGTGAAGGACATCAGCATCATCGCCAGCACTCCGGCCGGGCCCCACAGGGCCCATGAGTTGAAGCTCACCGATGTCCCCCTGGTATCGTCGGCGGAAGCGATCCCCTCGGCGACCAGACCGCCCCAGGTAGGATAATCCGGTTGCGACAGATTGAGGTAGCCGATGGAACCATCCATCAGAATGATGCCTCCAAGAATAAATGCGCTGGCGATTACGACGCGGTGCAGGCAGTTTTTCCAGAGGATGTGCAGAAAGACGATGCGCGGCTCAGAACAGCCAAGGGCCCGGGCCCGCTCGACGAACAGACGCTGCCGCAGGAGAAGCGCGCCTTCACGGACCTGGTAAAAGATCGCGGGCGCAAACGTCATCCCGATGAACGGAATGATCTTCCAGAGGTAGGCGCCTCTGACCTCGAAGACGACGATCGCCAGCAGCACCAGCACAAGCTTCGGTACCGAGTCAAGCACATCGAAAAGCCGCTCCACGAGTCGCGCCGTCCGCGTTTCGTAATACCCGCTCAGCAGGCCGAGCGGCGAAGCCAGCAGGATGACCCCAACCAGAGTCGCCAGGCAGGGCGGCGTGAGCATCCTCCCCGCGACCCGTATCCGGTCGAGGATGTCCTGTCCGTCTTCGTCGAGGCCTAGCCAGTGCGTGGAAGACGGCGCCTGAAACTGCAATTCGAGTGGATTGCCGGTCTGTTTGACGGACCTCCCGCCGAAAAAGCAGAACAGCAGAAAAAGAAGAGAAAGTGCACCCCAAGAAAGACCTGCCACGATTAATATGCGATCGAACAGAGGCCGATGTCTGAGACCCGTGAAAAGACCGCTTGGCGCTTTCTCTGATTTCGTCTGGACAGCCATCCCTTCACGGGAAGAGTAATCACCATCAAAGGCTTCGAGCCTGGTCCCCGATACCAACGAAGACAGCGCGGCCAGAGTCTCGGAAACGAGCTGCCAGAGCCCTGCTCCGGACGCACTTCTCTTCTGCTGCGTTTCCGG
Source organism: Planctomycetota bacterium (assembly GCA_030740295.1). The sequence continues at coordinate 9,062 of JASLXP010000144.1, read as the reverse complement.
CGTGAGCCATGTTCGCAAGAGCTCGATGAACAACGAAGCCATCCTTACCACCATCAGCGACAGCACAGCCAGCCAGAGCAGAACGGCGACTTCGCCGTTGCGCACGGAGTTCACCGCGAGAAGTCCGAGACCATCCAAAGCGAACACACTCTCAACCACTACCGATGAGCCCAGCAGAAACGGCAGCCGCGGCCGCACCGATTCGCAGGCGATCACGAGCAGACGCCGCCAGTACTGCCTCCACGCAGCCGCGCCTCTCGCGCGCGCCGACAGAATGTAGCCGCGCTTCAGCTCGCGATGCAGCTCCTGAGCGATCCGTGATGTGAGTGACATGAGAACCAGATCGCCAACCGCCAGCACTGCCATCGCCTGCAGCAGATAGGGCAGATCGCTCGACGTCCGCAGCCAGTAGCCAAGCGCGAAAACAGGAAAGGCGGAGAGCAGCAACAGTGGAAATCGGACCGCTCCGGCCGCAGGAAAAAGAACCATCAGCCATCCCAGAGCAACCGCGGCAATCGTGCTCAAGAACAATGCGCCGCCGATGAGTTGGACCGAAAGCCAGGTGCCATCGAGGATTCGGCTGAAGATGCTGTACCCGGCCCGGGTCTCGAACAGGTCCGCCGGCCTGGTGAAATCGACCGCGGTTTCGCCGAAGCTGAAAACTCTAACAAACAGGCACAGCACGACGCACAACAGCGCCGCCTGGAAAAGGAGCTCCAGCAACTGCGTTATCAGGATTCGTGGTAGCGAGGCTCGCATGCTCAGCACTTTCGCTCTCGCCGCATCAGAAACTCCAGGAGCGCTTTGTCGAATGGCGTCGACGTTGTCACCTGCACGTAATCCACATCAGCGTTTCGGCATTCGTCACGGTAGGTCTCGATCAAAGCGTTTATCTGTTCTTGATAACCTTCCCTGACAGTATCCGGGTCTACCTGCACATGCGCGTCCGATTCCACGTCCTCAAAAATCGTCACGCCCTTGAAAGGAAAGTCCACCTCCGCGGCGTCCAGGATGTGAAACACGATCACCTCGTGTCCGCGGAAACGCAGATTGTGGATGCCCTGGATGACCTTCTCCGGGTCGTCCAGCAGATCGGAGAACACGACCACCAGTCCGCGATGACGAATGAGACCTGAAGCGTGAAGGATGGCCTGTTCAAAATTGGTTTGGCCGCCCGGTTTGTTCTTGCTGAGCGCGCTGATGATGGATACGAGGTGATCCCGTTTACTGCGGCAGCCCATGAAATCGCGAATCCTGGTATCGAACGTGATCAGCCCGACGGGATCCTGTTGCTTCGTCATGAGGTAACCCATGGCTGCGGCCAGGTAGGTGGCATATTCGAGTTTTGTGACCTGGGTCTCGTCGTACCGGTATCCCATGGATTCGCTCATATCGACAATAAGGAAGCATTCGAGATTCGTCTCCGCCTCGTACTTGCGAATGTAATACTTATCAGTCTTGGCGTACACGCCCCAGTCGATCGATTTAATCTCATCTCCCAGGTTGTATTTGCGGTGCTCGGAAAATTCAGTGCTGAATCCGTGAAACGGGCTGCGGTGCAATCCGGCGATGAATCCCTCGACGATGAACTTCGCCTTGAGGTCGAGCCGGGTGACCTGCTGAATAATGTCTGGATTCAGATATTGGGCCGGATTTTTCTTCATTGGATACGGCTGGTCCAGGATCGTTTCAGATGCCCCCTCATTGGGTAAAGCAGGCCTGGTCCTAATATATTAACTCATGGTTCTTCACCGACGAACAAGGCATCGGCAACAGGATCGCGGAAGCTGGTTGCGAAGGAACCTCCAGGCTGCGGGTCCATATTAATTTAACTTGGTTCACAGGCTGCTACGATGGGCGCATTGCGCAGAGACCAGAGAAAGAACAATGAAACCATTCAGTTGCGATACGATGGTCGCCCTTGGCAGCGCAACGGCTAATGGGCAGACGATATTTGCCAAGAACAGCGATCGTCCGAAAGACGAGTGCCAGCCACTCGAGCTCCGGGGCCGACGACGGCATTCAAAATCCGCTCAGGCACGGTGCCAGTATCTTACGATTGCACAGGCTGAAGAGACGTTCCGGCATATCGGGTCACACCCGCATTGGTGCTGGGGGTACGAACACGGCTTCAACGAGCACCAAGTGGTCATTGGCAACGAAGGACTGAGTTCAAAATTCAAGTTTGAAGAGCCAAAGCTCATTGGGATGGAACTCCTCCGCCTGGGACTGGAGCGCGGCCGCACCGCAGCGGAAGCTGTCGAAGCGATCACTGGCCTCATCAGCACGCATGGGCAGGGGAAGTTCAGCAACGACGAAGGAACGAGGACTTATGACAACGGTTATATCGTCGCCGATCCGGACGAGGCATACGTCATTGAAACCGCGGGCCATCACTGGGCGGTGAAAGAAGTGCAGGACACCATCGGCATTAGCAACGTCTACTCGGTGGAAGATGATTACGCGCGGCTCTCCCCAACCTGCAGGCAGACGGCCGAAGAAAGAGGCTGGTGGGACGCAGACCATGAGCCATTCAGCTTTGCCGACGCGTTCAGCAAGTCATCAGATCGGAGCGAAGGAAGCGGAGCGATGCGCCGCGCCCGCTCGTGCGCGGTCCTGAAAATGAAGAGGGGGGATATCGACACCCGCTGCATGATGGATCTGCTCAGCGACCACTCAGACGGCAAACAGCCGGAGGAGCCGTTCAGGAAGGACTATCAAACGGACGTAGGGATCTGTGTGCATTCGGAGAAAGGAGTCACGGCTGCGAGCCTGGTGGCAGACCTCTGCTCCGATGGTTCGAGGCTTCCCGTTTACTGGTGCAGTTTTTATTCCCCTTGCCTCGGCGTCTTCTTTCCCGTCTTTATCGAAGGCCGGCTTCCCGAGGCCCTGGGAGTCGGAGAATCGCAGCAAAGCTGGCGCAGCCCATGGTGGCGTTTTCACAAACTCGCCCATCTCGCGTCCGAGAGACCGGAAGAACGAAGGCCGGTCCTGGATGAAGAATGGTCAGGAATTCAGCGGCAGTTTTTCGGAACGGCCGCGCTAGCCGCCAGGACAGGTCGCGAGCTGCTGGACAAGGACCAATCGGATGAAGCAAAAGCCCACCTCACGGAATTCATGGAAGAATCAGTAAACACAGTTCTCTCAAAAACATCGGAGCTGCTGGAGCGATTCACGTAGGGCTTGGTGTTGAAGACACATGTCCTGGCATTGGGCGTTGAGGCAGCTCATGCGGATTGGGGGGCAATCGATTCGTTTTAATCCTGCCGGGCGATTCTGCTATCATACTGCACTTTTCAATCCAACAGGCGGCCAAGATAGAGGAACACAGATGCAAGTAGCCCTTACCGGCATTCCCGGCACGGGAGTCAAAACAATATTCTCTGCCATCACCGGCAATGTAGAAGAAGCGGGAGCGTCTTCGTGGAATCCCGGCCAGTCGCGCCTGGTTTCGTTGCGCGTACCGGACGAGAGACTGGACATCATTACTGAGGTGTACAAGCCCAAAAAGAAGACCTATGCAACGGTCGAGCTGGTCGAGTTCCCCGGCCTGTTTGGATCACCATCGACAGACAACGCGGCGATTGGGAAGATTCGGCAGACGGACGCCATCGTGATTGTTCTGCGCACCTTTGAAAGCCAGGCATTCCCGCATCCTTCCGGGAGCATCGATCCCGCCCGCGACCTCGAACGCATCTATTCCGATTTCGTCATTGCCGACCTTGAGGTCCTCGAGACCCGCCACGAAAGGCTCGAAAAGAACCTGGCGCGGATGAAGAAGGATGAGGACGTTGCCGAATTCGAAGTGTTATGTAAATGCCGTGAGCTTCTGAACTCAGGTAAGGGTGTCAGCGAAGCCGGCCTCTCGGAAGATGAGAGCAAGCTCATTCGCAGTTTCGGATTCCTCACCGAGAAGCCGCTCGTGTTGCTCATCAATGTAGGTGAAAGCCAACTGGGCGACGAAGAGTCTGCCATGTCGGCGTTCGTTGAGAAGGGATACGAAGCGCAGGCTTTGTGCGGCTCGCTTGAGGCGGAGCTGTGTGCGTTGGATGAAGAAGAGCGCGCCGAATTCATGAGCGATTTCGGTGTCACGGAACTGGCCGCGCCCGCAGTGCTGTCGGCCATTTTTCGGCGTCTCTCCATCCTCACTTTTTTCACATACGGCGAAGACGAATGCCGGGCCTGGAACGTCGAGGAAGGCGATACCGCAGTCGACGCGGCAGGCAAGGTTCACACGGACCTTGCACGGGGTTTCATCCGAGCGGAAGTGGTCGCCTGGGATGACTTCAAAGAGCACGGCAGCGTGAAGGACGTAAAGGCCGCTGGCAAATTCCGGCTGGAAGGCAAGGAATACCTGGTGAATGAGGGAGACCTGATCATTATCAGGCACAACGCGTAGGGCACGCGTTGTTACTATTCCACCACACCCACCTTGATATCCAGTTCCGAGCGCAACTGAATGCGGTCCACCTTGCCATCTCGAATCCAGAGGATGCGGTCGGACGCGGCGAGCATCTTGTGATCGTGGGTAGCGGAAATCACGGTCGCCCCGTCCTCTTTACTGAGTTGGCTCAGCAATGCGATGATCTCTTCGCCGGTGTGCAGGTCGAGGTTGCCGGTCGGCTCATCAGCAAGAATGATCGAAGGCCTATTGGCAAGCGCGCGTGCGATGGCCACGCGCTGCTGCTGGCCACCGGAAAGCTCATCGGGCCGGTGATGCAGGCGGTGTTCCAGGCCGACGCGATCGAGCACCTCCTTCGCAATCTCTGTGGATTCTTCGTAGGGGACCCCGCTGAAGATGAGAGGCATCGCAACGTTATCGACAGCGTTGTAGGCCGGGATGAGATTGAAGGTCTGAAAAATGTAGCCGATGTGATTGCTGCGGAAATATGCAAGCTCACGGCTGGAAAGCCTCGTCAGGTCTACTGCAGCTACGGTGACGTGTCCCGAGGTGGGCAGGTCGAGCCCTCCTACCATGTTGAACAGCGTGCTCTTGCCCGATCCGGACGGCCCCATGATGGAAAGATATTCTCCCTTATAGATATCGAGGTTGATATCTTTACACGCGTAAACCGTGGTGTGCCCAAGGTTGAATTCCTTGTTCAGCTCACGAATTTGAATGAGGGTTTCCTGCATCAGGATGTTCCGGTTTCTTCCGTAGGTTTGGCGCTCCGCGACCACCTGTGTTACATGGTGTCAATGAAGTCCCGATTCGCAAGAGGGTCACCCTTTCTTTCTGCGACGATTTCAATTCATGAAGATTACTGGAGTTGAGCCACTGCATCTGCGTCTGCCCGACGTCCGCGAGATCGCAGACGGTACCCAAGACGTCCTGCTGGTGAGAGTGCTCACAGACGCTGGCATTGTGGGGATCGGCGAAGTGACCAGCCAGAGCTATGTGTGCAAAGCGATCATCGAAGCCCCCCGTTCAGCGAAGCGAAGACACGGCCTTGATGAAATCTGTCGCGGCCTCGATCCTCTCGACATCGAGGGGTGCTGGCAGACAATGTATGAACAGACCATCCGTTACGGCCGGCGGGGCGCGGCCATCCATGCCATCAGTGGAGTAGACCTCGCTCTGTGGGACATCAAAGGCAAGGCCCTCGGCAAGCCGGTCTATGAACTTCTTGGAGGAAGAGAACAAAAGGGAATTCGTGCCTACGCCAGCGTGCTGTTTGGCGACACTCCCGAGGAGACCGGCAGCCTTGCCGAGGAATTCGTGGCCAACGGGCTGACTGCTGTGAAGTTTGGATGGGGGCCGTTCGGCAAGGATTGGGATACTGACCGGGAACACCTTGAAGCGGCCCGGAGCGCACTTGGCGACGAAAAGGACCTGATGGTCGATGTCGGGCACGTTTGGGATGCAGAGACAGCTATCGAGCGATGCCAGCTTATGGAACCCTACCGGCCCTTTTGGGTGGAAGAGCCTTTGACGCCCGATGACATCCGCGGGTACGGCCTGCTGTGCGGCGCAGCCAATCTGAATATCGCAGCCGGTGAAGCGGATGTCACTACCATGGATTTCGAGAGGCTTATGGACGAAGGTGGTCTGCACGTCATCCAGCCTGATGTCGCATTTGCGGGCGGCTTGAGCGTCTGCTGGGAAGTTTCGCAGATGGCCAGAAAACGCGGTCGCCTTTGTGTGCCGCATTGCTTCAGCACGGGCGTGAACCAGGCGGCTTCGATTCACTGGATGACCGCGTACCAGGATGCACGGTACGTTGAGTACTGCCTTGCAGAGGGTCCGCTGATCAGGGAACTCATCGATGGAGTGCCGCCACTGGAGGATGGATACGTGACTGCCCCCAACCGGCCCGGGTTCGGAATCGAGATCAACGAAGAAGTGCTCGAGCGGTTTATTGTCCGTTAGACAACAACGCGTCGACATCCTTCCTGGCCTGGGCGGCCGCTGACTCCATAAAGCCGACGTCGCCTCCGACCGTGGCGATCTGCCCGCCGCGCTCGATCCAATACTGCGCAAGTTCAAGAGTGCCGGAAAAGAGACCGAAGGGCACTCTGTGCTCCTTACACTTCTCCAGAACCTGATTCATGGCGTCCTGGACTTCCTGATGGTCCCGATCCATCAAGTGACCATACGAAGCGGAAAGATCGGCCGGCCCGATCATGATTCCATCGAGGCCGGGTGTTGAAAGGATTTCATCGAGGTTGCCGACTGCGCCACTATTCTCGATCTGGGCAAAGGCCAGGATGTTGTCATTCGCTTTGGCAAAGTATTCTCCCGCGTCGTTGCTCAATCTGACCGCTCTGCGCGGTCCCCAGCCGCGAATCCCCACAGGGGGATACTTGGTGGATGCGACTGCCTGTTCGCATTCTTCACGCGAGCCTATCCAGGGGAAGATGATCCCTTCGGCACCAAGATCCAGAATCCGTTTTACCCAGACTGGATCGTTCCAGGGCGAGCGTACGATCTTTGTGGATTGCGAATCCCGCAACGCGATGAAGATTGTCTGAAGCTCGCTGGTCGTCAGAGGCGAGTGCTCAAGATCGATAATGAGGAAGTCGAAACCAACCTGGCCCATTACCTCAGCAACGAATGGATCTGGCAGGCTGATACCGCTGCCAATTGTGGCTTTACCCTCCTTGAGGATGGCTTTGACTCTGTTTTCGCGCATGCTGTTTTCCTGGGTCCTTGTTTTTCAGAGCTGCAGTGGCTCAACTGGAGCCAAGATAACATCTCCTTGCCTTAACTTCGCAGCATTGATCGCGGGTCCGCTCTTTTATCCATCATGTTTCAAAATCGAGAGCAGCATCCCATTCTGCGGGAGCACGTAATAGAACTGCTCCGGCATTTCCGGATCGCGGCTCGGATGGCGACGGTCGAGCCAGTGAGCCTTTGATGTTTCCCCTGTGTTGACCCGGGCTTTTGCAGGAATTCCCAATTCGACCGGTATGACTCGCTGGGCGTCCCGTCTCGTGTTGTATATCAGAACAAAAGAACGGTTGCCGAAGCTCGCCTTGAACCCAAGTAACTCATCGTGCGCAACTCTCTCAATCTGTGACGCACCATCGGTCTCGCCTGCGGTAATATCGATCAGACAATGGAATGTCTGGCCTGCCGTGTAATCGGCAGGCTGATTGTCGGTGGGGTGATCGGACAGCCGAATCTCTTTGCCTCTGGGCTTGGGTTCATTGGCGTAGGTTTCGCTGAGACCAATCTCTCGATTTGGAAAGTTTGTGTCTATCACGCTGACCGAAAAGTCGCCGGCCCTGTAGAGCCTTTCCTTGACTTCAGTGATTTCATCGACGACAGCAAAATGGGTGCGAATGGCAACGTATGGGGCTTTCTGATCTTTCAGGGATGTCACAGTCATGAGCCCAACCAGCCGTTTGCCGACTGCCAGCCAGAGCTGATGGATCTGCCAGTCCGATGAGTTTGGGATGCCTCCCCAGTACGAGCCTGCCTGAGGGCGGTAGGAAGCGGCGATGGAGGCAATAGTAGTACTGATGCCCCCAGGCGGTTCGGAGGATTTCTCACTTTGGATAGCCGGGACCACGATTCGATCACCCCTGGTGAATTCAAAGGCCGTCACGTGATTAGCTGAACGGCGATGATAGCCGTTCGTCGCCCCGAATTTCCAGGGCCTGTTGCCGACCTCCGGGGTTACGCCCTGCAAGACCGTTGAATACGTCCCACGATAGCCAAGGTAACGGCGATCCGGCACCTTCGCCGTCTTCGCTCCGACCACGGTAAACAGGGCCGGGCCTCGATTGAAAACGAAAGAATAGTTGTCATCCAGACCCCGGACGCCGCGGATGGAATCGTCTTTTACCACGTATCGATTCGGGATCGGCTTGGGCTCAACGTCACGGATCGCGTCCATGACTTTGAACGAGGCGAGCGTCACATAACGGAGCTCGCTGGGCATGCCAGTGTAATACCAGGCCATGTAACGGGCGATGGTGGCGTTACGGCCGTCGCCGGTAACGAGCGCAATCGCGCCGGGCCCGAAACAGCCGGGAGGATTGTGCCAGAGACGTTTCGGCCAAGGGACGGCGGAGTAATCGTAGGTATCGGCCGGCAGGGCGCGGTAGACGTAATGGTCCTTCAGCCTCTGGAACAGATGACGCAGCTTGTCCCTGATGTGGGCCGTTGGTTTGTCGTCGGCCATCAGGTAAAGGTTGGCCAATTCCTTGAGTGTGTGATCGGTGTACCACTGCACGTTGGGCAGCGGATCGATGCTGGAGTAACGCAGACCACCGAGGTCGTGAACGTCTTCTTCCAGGTACTTGAACCAGCCGGGAACATCTTTCAGAAAACCGGCGTCGCCGGAAAGCTTGTATCCCGCCATCATCGTGGCCATCAGCCGGGCAATGCGCCACGGTTGCCGGGTCCGCCAGACCCATTCGTGACCCGCAGCCGTCGGCTCTGACATGACTCGCGCCGAAGTAAGCACGCTCTTTTCGATTTCAGATATAGCCTGCTCGGGGAATGGAACTTTCTTGCTGAAGAGAGCCTTCGCCTTTCGCAGGTAGTGACACATCTCCCAGACCATGGATGTGCAACTCGCCCGGCTGAATTTGTGTGAGACTTTGCGGTCAGT
>JASLXP010000143.1 GCA_030740295.1 Planctomycetota bacterium | reverse complement strand
GGCCCACGGAGCTTGCGGTCACGGTGCCCGCGGCGGTGCGGAAACGTCTCCGCGCGCAGTTCGAGTTCATCGAGAACACTTTGTCCAGCCAGCCTGAGGAGTTGGAGGTGGTCGCGCTGTCTCCGGAAGACCTGCGCAAGGCAGAGAGCCGGATCGCTACGGCCAGGAAGTGCCTGGAGAAGGGACAGACCTGGAGCGCCCGAAAGCGGCTTCTACACAGCGACATGATCAAGCTCTACGAAGCGTTCCACGCCTACCCGCCGGGGCTGATGAACCGGAAGACGTTCAGCCTGCCGCCCGGCGCGCTTAAGCCGGGCGCCCTGCTTGAGAAACTGGAAAGCAAAACGGCAGCCCAGCTCAAGCCGAGCGCGGAAGTCGCGCCGGGACTGTCCGGCGAACAGGTCCTGTTGCTGGGTGATGAGCCCGCCGCGATCAAGCTGGAGGTTCCGTTTGCGGGCAAGTACCGGTTCCATTGCGCGTTCGTGATCGGTAAGGGCTTCGCAGCGCCTGCCGTCCACTACAACGGCCGGCCGATTCCGTTGATCGGCGAGCAGCGCGGCACTCACGGGGGACTGCTGGTTTCGGCGCCTGTCGTGCTGGACGCCGGCCCGCAGAAACTGACGCTCACCGCCGGCAGAGCGGGACGCGCCGGACTCCTGGGGCTGCATCTCGAACCGGTCTACCGCGATCTGCTTGCGGCCGAGTTCCGCGCGATCGGCCCGCTCCCCGGTTTCAACGGCTGGCTGCGCGGGAAAGACGTCGTCGCCAAGATGGAAGAGCCGTGTTTCCCTGAAGACGGGGTCCATCTCGACAGGAAAGTTGAGCTGAACGGCAAAACCCTCTCCTGGGTCACGCCGCAAGTGGGCGTGCAGTCAACCGACAGCGAGGCCCCGAACTACATCTGCCTGTACAGAACCTTCGGCGAGATTAGCGTGGGCGGCAAGGGCTCAATCTCTTATGCCTACACCGAAGTTGAAAGCCCGGAAGCGCGTCCGGCCCAGCTCAACGTCGGCGCGGATTACTGGGCCAAGATCTGGGCCAACGGCGAGGTGGTATTCCGCCCCGGCGACCGGCCGGCGGGGCCGCCCCTCAAAGGCGAGTCGCAGGTTCCGATCTCCTTGCGGAAAGGGACCAACCCCATCCTGCTCAAGATCCATGCCGGCAGCAATGGCAACGGCTTCTGGCTGTCGATCACTGACCCGGGGGATCTGGATTTCCTGGATGCCTCGCTAAAGGGAGGAGACGGGAAGTGACCGAGTACCTGGCAAAGGCTATGTGTCTGTGGACGCTGGTCGCGGTTGGGGCACGAAACGGCCTCGGCGCGGCGCCCGAACTGCGGTTGGCGAGCATTGTTGGAGACGCTCGCGGCAAGGGCATTGACATCGTCCATGTCGCGACAGACGAAACGGGCAGAGTTCTTGCCCTGATGCGGGGCGGCCGGCTTGCCGTGTTCGACCGGGACGGCGCTTATCTCAAGAGTATCCGTGTGCCGAAGGGAGTGTCCTGGAGCAGTTACCTGGCCGTCCGCGGCCGGCGCGTTCTGGTGGGGGACTATCGCACTGATTTCCCGTGGGCCTTCGCTGACCGCAGGCAGGGAAGCGAGCCCGGCAGATTCAGCAACCCCGGTCCGGTGGTCGCGGGCCAGAACCGGATCTTCGTCTCCGACGGTGGCAACAAGCGCATCCAGATCTTCAGCAGGGAGAACACAGAAGATCCGATCAGTGTCTTGAAGCTGGAGACCCGGCCGGTCCCGCTGTCGGTCAACGGCAAACGTCTGCTGGTCGCGGACGACCAGCGCAACCTGTTCGTCTACGACATGAAAGCCGGCGGCTACGAACGGACGGGGTCGTTGCGCATACGGGACGGCGCGGTCAGCCTCTGCATGGGCCTCGAGCAGTCCATCTACGTCGCGTACCGGCGCGGCCAGGATCACTCGTTGCGTGAATACGTGCACGAGAACGGGCAATGGTCTGAGAGGCGAGCCATCGCGCCCTCGCTGTATGGCCAGTGGCCCGCCGTCTATCTGCACCCCGCCCCCCTCGTCAAGGGCCCGGACAGCCAGCTCTGGTTTGGTGCCGACACCCACGGCGCGGTTCTCTCTCTGGACCCGGCGACCGACCGCGTGACGGTTCGGGTGAGAGGGGTGCATCGCCCCGTCGGGATCGGATTCGATACCGAGAGGAACCTGTATGTCGGCGGGTACTGCCCGCCCGGAAAGAAAGGCCCGGCCATCCATCACTTCACAGCGGACCGCAAAGCACTGGGCGTGTTCGGTCCGTTGCCGCTGTATGAAGAGCGGCACGCGCCTGTCTGGGCACTGTTGCCGGACCGGGACGGGGGTGTCCATGTCAGGGTCGTCGAAGGCGGCTATCGGAAAGGCTGGCCGGCCTTCACTCTCAAGAAGCTCCATGCCGACGGCACCGCAAAGACCTTTCTGGACCTGGGCTCCCTTTATGCCGTCAGAACTCGATTCCATCCATCGTCGTCAACCGGCAATCTGATGTTCGACCACGACGGCAACATCATCCTGGCTGCCGCAATGCACCTCTCGGTCATGAAGCTCTCGCCGGACGGGCAAGTGCTCTGGGAAGCCAGCCAGTACCCGCGCAATGCGGACGAGGTGCCGTTCGGAAGGCCCGTTGATGTCGCTGTCGATTCCCGAAACAACATCTGGGTCGCGGATGCCGGCCGGCATACCATTATCTGTCTCTCCAGCGAGGGAAAGGCCCTTATGACCTACGGTCGCTTTGCCGGTATCGACGATGTACGCGGCAAGGGCTTCAACCGCCCAACCGGCATCGCCACGGTCACCTCCGGCAATCAGGAGTATCTCGTCGTAGGTGACAGCGGAAACCACCGGTTCGTGAAGTACCACCTGAGCTATGCTGATGCAAAGGGGGAGAATTGAGCCACACAGAGCTTGTGGCAGTCCGTTCGAGGACGATCAAGTGTGGTGGGCGCAACCAAGGCGCGCCGGCACCTTGCCGGCTTCTTCAGAGACGCCTTTCAGGCGTTAGGCCGGCTGGGAGCCGGCGCGCCCGCGGAAGACGTGGGTTTACTCGGAACAGAGTCTCAAAACCTGCCGCCATAAAATGCCGGTCATTGGTGAAAGCTTTCTCTAGGTCCTCACGACGCATAACGGCGAAGGAAAGATGATCCACGATGCCAGCTCCACCCGCCTGGCCCCTGGAATATTCTTCCCAGGCGACTTGCCAGTCTTCTTCTGTTGGCCAGATGAGCAGACCCGCCTGCTCCAATTCTATGCGTAATTCAGCGACGTCGTTGCGATATGGACGTCTTGCAGCGGCGTTTCCACACTCGGCTAACACAAATGAGGTAGTAACGAATTCAACTTCATCGTCCATCAGTTTGTACGCTGCTTCGGCATCCGCGTGCCACTGATCGCTCGTGTCCCACAGCGCGAGTAATCCAACGGTATCCAGGAATACCTGGCTCATGGCTGGTGCTCGTTATGGCGAGCAGCCACATCTCTTCTTCCGCTCTGAAACCGGCGTGACAGAATACTGGAGATGCGTTTTCGAGACTGAGCCTTATCGTCATCAGCGTTCACCAGACGGGGCTCGAACTCAACCTCGCAAGTTTCCGGCAGGTCTACTTCTTCCATCGGACGGAAAACGCCACCTTCATAAACTGCCTTCACTGTTTTCATTGTTTTCCACCTTCTATGCTTAGCAAAGCCTAACAGTAATCTTAGCTCTGGGGTGCAGCGAATCAATCTCAGGCCGGCTACGATTCTTGTCCACGCTCACGGCTGTTCTAACATTCATAAGGACGACGCGGTGCTGAAAGCGATTACACAGAGTTCCCAGAGCAACATGCATCAAGAGAAACTGATCTTGACAACGGCACTGTTTCTGCCATCCCTCCTGGCCCTCACCGCGGCGGATGCGGACGAGGTCGAGACCTTCCACGCCGCGGCGCGCGGCTTTGGCGATGTCCGGGTCGAAGCGCGGTTCTTCGGCGAAGGCAACAGACAAGCCTCCTGGACGACCTTTCACGGCCAGAACGCGGCACACGCACGGGTCGAGTACTTCACCATCGTCTCCGAGAACTTGAAATGAACATTCCAAGTCTGAATATTCGGCCCCGGAACGGTAGACCGTTCGTGCTCGCCATCCTTCTTGTACTCCTGACACCTGCAGTACGTGGAGACGAGCGAGTGGATCTGCCGCGGGAGTGGCAGTTACAGCCGGCGGAGTCGGCCGCGGTGGGGCCTGCCTCGCCGGAATGGGGCACCGTCTTGGACGGGCCGTTCAGGTGGAAACACGCCCTGCGCCGCGTCAAGCGTTGGGCCAAGCTCAACGTCAATACCGTCCACTCGCTCTGGTACCGCCAGACTCTGGCAATTCCCGCGGCGTGGAAGGGGAACCGAGTTTGGGTCGATTTCCGCCGTATCGAGGGCGACGCAATTGTCTTCTGTGGCGACCGGCGGATCGGGGAGCTGCTGCGGCCGGGCGGCGAGATCGAGCTGACCCCGGCCATCACTTTCGGCGCGGACAATGATCTGCGCGTCTTCGTCACCCGCGACTACACCGATATCTCCCGCGGCTTCGAGCAGGACCCTCTACGATACCGCACCCGCGGCCCCAAGGGACGCAACCTGTCAGTAACGCGCTGGGGGCAGGGCATCACCGCGCCCGTCACCCTCATCCGCCGGCCAACGCCCGCGGCGATCAGCGGTGTCTTCATCCGTACCTCGTGGCGACAGAAGCAGCTCTCGGCCGACTTCGACATCGAGACCACGCAGGCGCTCGCAGGCGCCCAGATCGAGGTCGTCGTCGCCGATGGAGAAGGGAAGACGGTGCTCAGCTTCGGCAGGAAGCCTGTGACTCTGGCCGCCGGGCGCTCGACTGAGGCCATCGCCACGGACTGGGCCGATCCCATTCCCTGGGAGTTGGAGGCGCCCCACTTCTACACACTCACGGCGCGGCTCATCGGGCCGGACGGCGTGCTCGACACACTGCCGCCCCAGCGTTTCGGCTTCCGTGAAATCTGGACCGAGGGCCGCCACGTCTACCTGAACGGCCACGTTTCACGGTGGCGGATGGAATGGACGTCCTTCGGCATCAACGCGAATTCTGTCTCCCTCCTCAAGCTCCTGGGCCGCAATGTGGTCTACGCCCAGAACAATCCCACGGCATGGTGGTGCGACTGGAGCGAGACGCCTTACTACAACGACGCGCTCCTCGACCTGCTGGATGAATCCGGTATCGGCCTCCTGCTGCCGGCCCCCAGTATCAGCAACATCCGCGATCTGGCCCTGCGTGACGCGACTGCCCGCGCCGACTTCCAGCGTGAGATCGAGCTCTGGGTACGACGCTACCGTAACCGTCCCTGTCTCCTGGCCTGGTGCGTCAGCATGAATTCCTTCAACCCGCGCAACGCCATCCACCCCGACACCATGGGACAACGCTCCAACTATACGCACCACCAGGCCAAGGCCATCGAAGGCGCCGCGTCCATGGTTAAGTCGCTGGATCCCACACGCCTGGTCTACGGTCATGCGGACGGCAACCTGACCGACCTCGCGACCGCCAACACCTACCCCAACTTCATGCCGTTGCAGGAAGTCGAGGACTACCCCGAAATCTGGGCCGCCAAAGGCAACATGCCTTACATCGCGGCGGAGTACTCGCTGCCTTACAACGGGTCGTTCTACAACAAGAGCCAGTTCCTCGGCACCGAGTTCTCGGCCATCTACTTCGGCAATGAAGCTTACCGTCAGGAGCCCGAAGCCCTGCTCCGACAGACCGTCGAGATCGGCCTCGGCAACCGGGGCCACGGCAACTCAATCGGGAAGGCCATTCCCAACTTCCCCATGTACTGGACTCTCCGTCGCCTCTACGTGACTCACAGTGACCGTGCCTGGCGCACCTGGGGCATCCAGGGCTGGCACTACTTCAACTTCGGGGTCGGCTACGGCGACCCGCCCGGTGCCAAATTCAATCGTTTCAGCCGATACGCAGCGCTCACAGAACCGGTCACGGCGCGCCCGCCATGGGCCAATCCAAACTACGACATGCACCGCGCCGCGATGCAGCCCCTGCTCGCCTACCTGGCTGGCGCGCCACTATTCACAGACAAGACCCACGCCTATTACGCGGGTGAGACCATCCGAAAACAGATCGCAGTGGTCTGGGATGGGCCCGGCAGCCGCCGTCTCGATGCCCGCTGGCAGTTGCGCAAGGGAAAGGAAGTGCTCGGTGAAAACTCCGCCACGTTTGAAGTCAAAGCTGGCGATGTCACCTTCTCGCCGATCAACTGTCAGGCCCCCGCAACGGAGGCGCGGACCGAGCTGACACTCCACTTGAATGTCACCGAAGACGACAAGCCGGTTTCATCGGATACCTTTGCATTGCAGGTCTTCCCTCGACTTCAACCCCGCGCTCCGAAGACCAGAGCCGCGGTGTGGGACCCACGGGGTAACACCGCCGCGTGGCTCACGCAGCTTGGTCTGTCCGCCACCGCGATTCAGCCCGGCGACTCGCTTGCCGATTACGACCTGCTTCTTATTGGCCGTGAAGCGCTCCAGCCGGGCGCCCGAATGCCTTACTCGCCGAACGATCTGAGGCGCGGCCTCAACGTCATCGTCTTTGCCCAACGGCCGGAGATGTGGGAGGCCCTCGGCTTCCGGCCCGATGACCTGATGACCCGGCGCGTCTTCGTCGCGGTGGAGGGCAACCCCGTGCTGGATGGCCTGCGGCCCGCCGACCTGCGTGACTGGCGCGGCAGCCCGGACCTGTTGCCCACCTTCCGTCATGCCTACGCACACGATGGCCCACGAGCACCCAAAGGCAGCAACCGCGGCGCAGTCGCCAGTGTGGTCTTGCGCCTTCCTGCGGCTGTTGGCTTCACCCCTTTGCTCAACTGCGAATTCGACCTCGACTACTCGCCGCTACTCCAGTGGCGATACGGCCGCGGCTCGATCCTTTTCTGCACCCTTGATCTTGAAGGCCGCATCGGCAGCGGCCCCGCGGCCACGTTGCTCGCAGCAAACCTGCTCCGGGCCGCGGTCGCACAGGCACCGGAAGCAGCTCCTCTGCGGGTCGTCGGACCCAAAGAATCACTGAACGATCCAGTTACCCTCGAAGCCGTCCGCCAGGGCGCCCGCGCGGTGGTCCTGTCTCGTCCGGCCCGCGACCTCAAGGAAGCAGGCTTTGCAACAGAAACGGTGAGCCTTTACCGGGCGTCGGTTCCAACCGGGCCGCTCTTCAACGCCGTCGGACCGCGTCTTCTTCGCTGGCGCGACGCGATCACCTTGCCAGCCTTCAGCGAGACGGGGCAGCCGGAGGGATGCACGGTGGCGGGTGACGGCCTCTTCCTGATTCAGAAGCTGGGCAGAGGTGAACGGCTGTTCGTCCAGGCTTCGCCCGCTCTGCTCGACGGACGATACACAGACGATCCTGCCAGGCGCGCAGCGATGCGGATGAGCGTCCACCGGCTCCGGCAACTCCACGCCCAACTGTTGACCAACGCGGGCGCCATGCCTGACGCAGCTCTGGCCAGCCGCCTGTGCGAGCTCCGCGCCGGACCGGCCTATGAAACCCTCGCCACCTGGAATGTTCTGGGGCCCTTCTACCCGAAGGGCCAGTCGCCCAAGGCCGCTCTCGACACGCGTTTCCCAGGCGAAACCAACGCCATTGCCGGTGACACCAATCCCAACTTCACCTACAAAGGAGCTGACGGCACGCAGCTCGATTTCCGGGACACCGTGACCGCGAACGCCAACGGATTCGTCGATCTCCAGACCGCACTGAAGCCCACTGCCGCGGCTGTCGCCTACGTGACCCGCACCGTCACCAGCGAGGCCGAACGCGAAGCCGTCCTCCGGATCGGAGTCGATTACTTCATGCAGGTCTGGGTAAACGGAGAGGTCGTCTACCGGCTGTTTCAAGGACACGGCTCACCGAAGCCGAACCGGCACCAGACCAGGGTCCGCCTGCGCAAGGGCGAGAACGTCATCGCCCTGAAAGTCCTTGCCGGCAGCAAAGGATTCGGCTTCTGGGCGAATCTCTCGACCGGAGGGGGCGACGCCACATCCAGGGAAGCCGATCCTCCGGTCTCTCTTTACCCTGACGACATCGACTTCTTCGATCCCTACGAGTACCACTACTGGTGAGTTCCAGGTTGAGTCCATTGTTGCTGTTTACAGTTGCGCTGATCTCGCACCCGGCCATCGGCGAAGACGCATTGCAGCAGAGCTTCGACGACCAGGCACCCGGCGAATGGCCCCGCGCCTGGCGTCATGCCTGGGGCCCGATGGGGGACGACCTTGTTGTGGTCACGAATCTCGAATCCGTTTCCGGCCGGCAGTCGTTTCTTCTGGATCGCGCATCCGGCACAAACAAGGCTCAGTGGGGAGTCCAGACCGCGCTCCCGTCGTTCGAGGCCGGCTGGGCCTTCCTGGCCTTCGCCTTCCGCATCGAAGGCAAAGGCGCCAATGCCCACATCGGAATCGAGCTGCGCAATGGTAGTAAGCGTGCTCTCGCCTTGGGCTTCCGCTTCAACACCCTTTCTGTGCGCACGTACCAGCCCAAGCCGCCAGCGGAACTGCGCGGCGGCAAACTTGGCCGCTACAAGTCCGGCCAGTGGTATCGTGTCCGATTATGGCTTCCCACGCGGTCTCAGACCGGGCCAAAGGCATGGGCAGGTCTCGAAACTCTCACTGCCAAAGGCTCCGTACCGATGGGCAAACCAATACCCGTCGCCTGCACCGTCGCTCAGGGCCCGTCCCCGTTGTTCATGCTTAACCTCACCCCCAACCGTCGCGGGTTCCGCTTCTTCCTCGACGACCTCCTCTGTCACCGCGTTGCGACACTTCCATTTCGAGAGCGGTGATCCGCCGATCCCAACTGCGTCTGGAAACGTCAGCTCTACTCTCGATGCGGCTATACCTCCTCAGCGCGGAACCAGGCCGGTACCGCCATCGTAGCCACATGCTGCCAGCATGTGGTCTTTCCCCAGGCATTGAAGAAAAGAGCCGGCAAGGGTGCTGGAACGCCCAGGAGTTTATGGAGTGCGGTGACTCGTCACCTCTATGGATTTCTACGATATCCTGAAACCGATCCAAAGCGCCGACAAGTCGGCGCACTCCAAAGTGGTGGACTCACTCCGCGAGTCCTCAGAACTGCTCACGGAGTGAGCAGACCACATGCTGGCAGCATGTGGCTACGACTCTCAATCGTGGCACGGCCGTCTCGACCGTGTTCTTCCACGGGCGGGACGCTTGCGCCACTGTGTGGGGTAAGCCTCCGGCTTGCCAAGAAACAGATCGAAAGCTGGAAGCTTGAACCACGAAACACGGGCCGTGCCACAACGCTTGTGCATGAATTGCTCACTCCGTCAGCAGAGCAATGTGGTTACGATTGTGTCCACGATCTGACTCTTCCAGACATCCATAAACGAGCAGCGAACAGAGACACGAAGCAATCAGTACATTCACACACCTATGCGCAGAAGGCGCGACGATGTTCATCCGGCTCGAAGGCCCCAAAGACAGCGGCATCGCGGCCTGCAAGTCACCGGTGATACAGCTTGATGGTGCGGAACATGAGTCTGAGCTGACTGGCACCTATGGCACCGATGTGGAACACTCTCATCTCCACGGCGGCGCCTGGTTCATCTTCTACAAGCTGGACGGTAACGAGAAGCTGGTCGGTAACTGGACCGGCCTGATACTCAAGAAATCGGCCGACTGGACGACCGCGAAGACGACCGTCATGATCCCCCCAGGGACCAAAACGTTCCAGGGAGCCATTCGGGTCCAAGGACGCAAAGGGAGGACTCTTGATGTCCGGGGTGTCCCCGAGGAAGATCCGATAGGTTGCCTGAGATCTCAGACCAGCATATGTTGCTTGCTGTTTCACTCCAAAGGGCACGGCAGCCCCTATGGAGCACGGTGACTTGTCACCGCTTTGGTTTTCAGCAAAGGAGCCTGATCATGGAGGCCTCACGAATTCTCAGCATCTTCAGTCTGGTCTGTGCAGCGGCGAGCAGCGCCGCGGGGGCCGGCGGCCCGAAAGCGAAGGTGTCGGTGACCAATGCGGAGGTGGCGGTTGATGGAATGCTCACTGAGACCTGCTGGCAGCGCGAGGCGGATTTCGCGGACTTCAAGCTGCTCGCCAGCGGCAAGAGCGCGACGCAACAGACCGAAGCGTGGGTGGCGCGGGACGATACCTGGCTGTATGTGGGCTTCAAGTGCTACGACTCGGCCGCGGACCGCATTGCGTGCCGCGTGACAGAACGGGATGCGTCGGTGCATCAGGACGAATCGGTCGAGATCCAAAGCGACGCCAAGCCGTCGCACTCCAGGGCGTGGGGGCAGCCCCTATGGGGTGCGGTGACCCGCGATGTGCCGGTGCCCCCACCAACTGAAGGAGCAACGCAGTGAACAAGCCCATAATTGCCTTGCTGGTGGCCAGTGCGGTCCTTCCGTGCCTCGCGGACATGCACATCGAGTTGGTGGGGCAGGACAAGTTTCGCGTGCAGTGGAACGGTCAGACCGTGGTCCTGCCATCCAGGCCGGAACTGCGCAAGATCGGTGGCGGCACGCGGGAGGTGTTCGATCCGACGGCCCGAGTGTTCCGCAAGGTGGAAATGACTCCCAGCCAGAGCGTCCAGTTCCGCGCGGTCAGCAAGCAGGGCGATCCGGTCTTTCTCGGTGACGGAAAGGCCAGCTTCCGGAAAGAGGGGGCCGGGCTCGTCTATCGCCAGGACTTCGCCAATGCCGGGGCCTGGTGGCAGGTGAGGTTTCAGCCCGTCGGTGACAATGGACTGGATGTGGTACTCGAAGCGGAAGTCGCCCCGGAATTCTGGTTGACGACTTTCGATGCGAGAATCATGGACCTGAATCTTGACCAGGCCACGGCCGACAGCGGCCATCTGGGGCAATGGCGATGGAACTTGCCGACCACCAAGGACCTGCTGGTCGGGCCGCTTCCCGGGGCTATCCGGATCAACTACCCCAGCAACAACCTTTTCGTGCCGGCGGCGGTCTTGCAGGACCGCAAACTGGCCCTGGGGATCTGCCGTCTGGGAGTGCACGACACCTGGCGCGCACAATACGGCGAAATGATGCTTTCCCCTGGAAACCAAAAGTACGAAGTGAGAATCACCACGGGCTGGGCGCACGCGGTCTCCGCCAAGCGCCTTTACCAGAACCGATTTGAGCAGAAATATCGCCTCCGCTTCTCAGGGAAGCGCGCTCCGGGCCCCGCCGGCTACCTCCAGTTGGTAGACGCCAAGGACTTGTGGGGCGACTACATGAAGGAGATGGACAAGTACGTCCCGATCCAGGCTACGCCGGCAGTCAGCCGAGATAAGAACAACATCCTGATCTGCAATTACTTCATGGCCGAGCCGCACTATGTGACCGAGCGCAACCCCATGGGCTGGGTGATGAACCATCCGAAGTGGAAGGACAACCCCTGGGAGTTCCCTCAGCAGGACCAAGTCCAAGCGGCCACCGGCGAGGAACTGCGGAAGTTGACCGGCTTCGATGAGACGAATCTCGGCCGGCCAGTGAAATGGATCAAGGCTTGGGCCGAGAAGAACGTCCGGGAGATGCAGGAGACGAAGGCCCTGGCCAATGTGGTCTGGCGGTCCGCGACCTTGCGGGGAGCGAACAACATGTCCCTGGACTATCTACCAGACAGCCACTATTTCCATCCGGACCTGGAGGACCATCGAAGCAGCGATTCAGCCGAAGCTCTGGGGCGCGTTTAAGGTGAAGGAGCAGAAGTGATAGGACGCAAGAACACGGCACGCTCTGCCGTAGTCTGTCTATGCTTCGTGGGAACTGCCAGCGCCCAGGGCCTATGGCAAGGCGTGACGTATCCGGCGGCGAATCCGAATTCCGAAAACCAAAACCCGAAATCCCTTTGGCTTGTGCTCGATTCCGGTGGCAGCGGCGGCGGATTCGGCAAGGGAGACATTCGCCAGAAGCTGCACGACGTTCATTTCTGGGATGCGAAAGTCGGCTGGGCCTGCGGGTACGGTGGCGTATTCAGGACGGGGGACGGCGGGCTGACCTGGGCGCGGACGAAACCCAAAGGCGGCTGGTATCACATCGAAATGAGCGGGCGCCATGAAGTCTGGCTGCTCGAAGGATTTCATGGGAAAGGGAAGGCACGCCTCTGGCACACCACCGACGATGGCCGCTCCTGGAACGAGGTCGCGCCCGGCACGTTTCGCGGCTACACTGACCTGTACTGCCGTGGGGATCAGCGTTGGTTACTTTGCAGCGGCTTCCCATCCTATCGCAGCGACGATCGCGGCATAACATGGCGTCGTGCGCAATTCCGTGGAGGCGGGCTGCACCGGGCCGACAAAATCGCCATCCCGGGCGACATCGGAACTGCGAAGGGGTTTGTGATCTACGTGGTGGGCGGACACCACCGCGAGCGGCGCCTGGTCAAGAGCGTCGACGGTGGAACCACGTGGATGCCCCTCGGCAACCTTCCGGCCGCGTCAGCAGCAGGAGGCCATCGCGCCGAAGTGTTCTTCAGCAGCAGTCGGCAGGGCTGGGTCGCAGGCCCGGACAACCGAATCTGGCGTACCGATGACGGGGGCGAGAGTTGGAGTCCGTGTCATCTGCCGAAAGGCAAATGGTCGACGGGACTATGGTTCGACCGCTCTCGCCGCGGCTTTGCTGCAGTAGCCAACCACGACATTCTGCATCCGGGCCACGCCCTGTATGAATCGACGGACGCAGGCAAGACCTGGGTAGCCGCCATGTCCGGCCAAAAACAAATCAACGCCATCTTTGCTCTCGGCCCCCGCCGCGTCTGGGCCGTCGGCGATGTGCCAGGCTTCATCCAGAACGATCTGGTGATGATCCTTGCGAGATAGAACGACGCTTCCGAGGCGTGTGTCCCCCTGGGCGCGCCGGCCCGCAGCCGGTTCCAACGCCGAAGGCGTTGCACAAGAAGCCGGCAAGGGTGCCGGCGCGCCCAGTAGTCCTATGGAGTGCGGTGACTCGTCACCGCTTTGGATTCTTGGGATGCACAATGACGATCTAAAGCGCCGACGAGTCGGCGCACTCCAAAGTGGTGGACTCACTCCGTGAGTCCTCTGAACTACTCACGGAGTGAGCAGACCACATGCTGGCAGCATGTGGCTACGATGTCCACGATCCTGTCATACCCGACATTCATCAGAAGAGACCATCACACGAAGCATTAAAGTAAACTCACCCACCCATGTTTACCGCATCCCCAGAATCCCTCGTGTCTTTGTGTCCTGAGGGCGACGCCGACAACGTGGCGACGAGCTGCCAGCTTGTCGTTGATGGCCGTCAGGCCGTTCCGCAGAGACTACATGCTGGCAGCATGTGGCTACGATGCATCGCGCTCGCACTCTTCGCGCTCCCTGCGTTCGGAGAGCAGAACGTCAACGATCGCTGGGCGACCCGCCGCGCCAAGCTCAGTCAGCGGCCGACCTACGTCGCGGCCGATCCTCTGAAGCGGGAGGAATCGATGCGTCTGCCGGAGGCCCGGCTTCGGGGCTATGGCGGGCTTTCGGGGCATTTTCGCTCCTATGCAGACGGGGCTTCCAGGCTGATCATCACGGCTGAAGATACGGGAAGAGCGCGAATCGTTGCGGCCAAGTGCTGGAGCGACCTGCAATTGTTGGGAGGTGTATCCGCCGACGCCATCGCGGGCCTACCGGTCATGCGGGCGCAGGGGCAAGGATGGATCGGAGTCGTGCAGCGTGGACGGCGGGTGGCGATCCTGGCGTCGCGCAGCCGGGGCCTTCTCGCTGCCCTGCGGGAGAAGACCCGTTGGGAGGCTGCGGACACTTCCGCGGAGGTGCCTATGCTCCTTGATGCGTGGGATAAGTACGGATTCCGCTTCTATTACCGGCCCTACGAGTTGCCGAACAGGGAGACGACATGGGCCGACTACTCCGTGCTGGACGAGTTCGACTTCGCCAAACGGCTCGGTCGCCTTGGCTTTGTCTTCTGGGCCAGCCCGGCGGACGTGGATACTGGCATCGGGCTGACCAACAACGTGTGGTGGGACTGGGCGGCTCGTGCGGCCGCCCGGCGTAAACTGCCGGTGGTCATCAACACGATGTCTGCCGCGCCGACCTGGTTGCTCGACCGTTACCGAGATCAGGTGCAGCAGAAGATGCCACAATACTGCGGGTCGTTTCACAGCATAGCCGAGCCGCACCACGACGGGCGGCGGCAGCTCTCGTGGTGCGCCACGACGGCCAAGGACGAACAGCTCTCGATGCTCCAGGGGATCGTTCAGGAATACGCGTCGCAGCCGAATGTGATCGATTTCCTTGAGCCGCACGGAGAGCTTGACCACGGCGAATACCGCATCTTCCTGGAATACGGGCCTGCCGCCGACCGAAGCTACCAGCACTTCCTGCGGGGCAAGTATCGCTCACTGCGCAAACTGAACCGCCGGTGGTTTGGGGAGAAACGACTCAGCGATTGGTCTGAAGTTCGTGTGCCCGAAGTAGCCTCATTTGTCGGCTGGAACGAGAGGGCCTTCGACCTCACCGGCGAATGGCGTATCGGATACGAAGAATTCGCAGAGGGCACAGCTCTTCAGCCGCACCAGCTCCGCGGCATGCACAATGATGACATCCCGACGAAGCCCGTGCCGGATGAGTGGTATGCCCCGGATTTCGACGACAGTACATGGCCTTCGCTGCGTGCACCGGGCAATGACCGGATGATGTTCCTGCCGAAACGACCCGCAGTTTTTCGTAGACGCTTCGAGCTGGACGGATGGCTCGTTGAAGGTCAGCGTGCCTGGCTGGTTGTCTGGGATTTGAACCTCGGCAAACACGTCAAGAGCACTATGCGAGCGGTTCTCAATGGTCATGAAGTGGGCCGCGATACGCTCCAGCACGCGACCCCGCACTGGGCCGCTTTCGAGGTGACGGACGCTTTGCGCCCAGGCGCGAATGTGCTTGCGCTGCGGCTGCCGAAGGGCGTGCTGGCGTATCGGACGTATCTCACGCAATCGCCGCCGCGACAGTACCCCGCACTGGGCGAGCATCTCAACGCGCAATGGGTGGACTTTGCGGACTGGCAGCGATGGTCGAGGCTGGAGATGGTGCGCCGGGGGATGGAGATGATCCGCCAGGCTGATCCCGACCGCTCGATCATCTGTATGTCGCCGGATCGCTACTTTTCCGGTATCAAACGTCTCTGCGAGGAATACGGCGGCCGCTTCCACAACACGGGCCACATGGGCGGCTTCTGGAACGACTACCTGCCGATGCTCATGCGGGGCTCGGACTTGCCGTTCTCACTGGAGCCGGGCGGGCCAGCGCGCAGCCTGGAGTCGTTCAAGAACATGATGGGCCTCTACTTCACTGAGGGCATCCAGGCGATTCATTATTTCATCCACGTCGGCAACATCTTCTGGCCCGACGACATCCGCCGGCACTTTGAAGACATCCAGCCGCTCGTCCACACCATCGGCAAAGTTCACCCGCCCAAAGCGAAGGCCGCGATGCTGCTCAGCAACCGTATCAGCAACCTGACCCGCTACCCGTGGCGCAAGAACTACAACGTCAATCTGCGGTCGGGCTATTGGGGGTGGCGCTTCAGTGATGCACTGGCGGATCACTACCACATCGATGGCCTGACCGAGCTCGATTTCGAGTCTGGCAACGCCGACCCGTACCGCGTCATTGTCGACACCAATTCGTCGGTCATGGATGAATCACTCATCGATGGCATCGATCAATGGGTAAAGCGTGGCGGCATTTTCGTCACCGCGATCCAATCGGGGCGGCACACTCCGGAGCGGCCCGACAGTTGGCCCATCAGCCGGCTAACCGGGTACCGGGTCACAGGTATCGATCCTCACCGGCCCGATGGAGGCGAAGGGCGTACGCGCCGTTTCACCTTTGTCGAGGGCCAGCCGATCTTCGCTCCTGAAGATTTCCGGGTCGACAAGAACCACTACGCCAACGGCCTCTCGCTTGAGAGAGTCTCAGACGACTGCCGCGACCTGATCCGCTGGGAGGACGGCCCAGTAGCCGCCGGGCTACGCAAGCTCGGCAGAGGATACGTAGTGCACTTGGGCATCAAATTCGGCAACGGCCGTGGCGGCGGAGGCGGCAATTATCTCAAGATCTTTCGACGCGTCCTCGAATGGGCCGAAGTGCCTGCGCTCGGGGCCCGAGCCGAAGGCGTGATCTTGCGGCACTACGTCAGCAACAACGGTCTCTTTGATGTCTGGACGCTCTGGAATCGCGACCCAAAGAAACCGGTCAGGACTCGTCTGGAATTCGATGTTGAGCCACCGCGTTGCACGGACGTAAAGACTCGCGCCGAGATCGACCCGGCCCGTCTTACCTTTGCACCGCTGGAAACAAAAATTCTGCTCACACCGCGCAACCGTATCGAGACCGCTCCCCTCGATTGGTTTCGCCTGCAGCGCAACTGGTGGCGCGGGACGAAGCGACCATCACGGACATCTCTGCGTAAGCCTGACACCACCAACATCCTCGACCTGACCGATAGCTGGGCCTGTAAACCCCTGTCGGAGGAAGCCAAGGACGATCCCGCCCCGCTGGCCGACCCGTCCCTGGATGATTCTGCATGGCCGCGGCGCCGGCTGGGCTATTGGGCCGTGCCGGAGGAGTTGCCCTCTCGCCATGTCTTCTTCCGGCGTCGGTTCAAGGTGCCGCAGCAATGGCAGCGCGGAGAAATGACGCTCTGGCTCCGCAGTTGGTTCAGTTCTTTCGTGGACGGCCGCGCCCGCTACTGGCTCGATGGCAAAGAACTCCCCGCTGGCGACGGGCGCTACGGCATCATCAAGGAGCTATCGTTGGCTCCCGGTTCGGAGCATACCCTTGCCATCGAAGTCCGCGGCAGCGGCCAGGTGACAGGCATGCGCGGCAACGCCTGGCTGCATTTCCGTCCGGCAGACAAAGCAAAGCTGAATCTTGCCGGCAGTTGGATCCCCACCCGCGATATGCTCCGCGATGAATCGCCCGTAAGAGTGCCTGGCAAATACCAGGGTCTGGCCGCCATCCGCCGCAAGGTGCGCATCCCTTCCGACTGGCAGGGCCAGATCTATCTCTACTTCAAAGGCACCTACGCTCTCACCGGTGCCATCATCAACGGACGCTACATCCGCAAGCACCACCACGCCCTCGGCGAGGCCACCCATCTCAATATAACCAGCTTGCTGAAGGACGGAGAGAATGAAATCGAGATTCTGCTGAGCGGGAAAAGTGAGCTGTGGGAGGTGGAGCTGAGGCTGTACTGAGGGACTCATCTCCATCCACCCAATCCATCCATAAAATCGGCAACCACCCATGAAATACTATTTCTACATTCTTCTCCCACTCACCCTACACGCCGAGCCCTGGCGCGAATCATCCGCCATTTCCATCCCGGCGGGGCAGACGCTCCGCGGGTACGGCCGGGTCAGCGTCACGTCAGCGTCTTACGCTGGCGCGGATGATACGGCCGCTATCTCCGTCACTTTCTCCTGCCAAAATGCCGACAAAGCATCCACGCTCGCGGGCAAATTTCTCGCAGACCTCACACTCTCCGATGGTGTCTCTGAAGCGTCCATCAAGACCGAAGGTCGTTCCATCCCGTGTGTAGCCACACCTTCCGGGGCTCTTGCCGTGAGCCTCCAGGGCGCGAGCGTGCGGATCATTGCGTCCGCCAGTCGCGAACATTTGCAGCGATTCCTGTCGGCACACCCGCGAATCGCGGACGGCGCCATCACCAGCGCGGCATATCCACGATACCTCGATCGTTTCGATCGCTACGGCTGGGGTTGCTACGGCATGGGCGGGTTCAATAACTACCACGACTGGATGACCCGCGTCGATGGCAAGCGCACTTTCAAGGATCCCACCGAAGACGTGCGGTTCATGATCGAGCATGACTTCCGCTTCGAGCCCTGGTTGGATCCCGTCGGCTTCGATACCAGCGACGGGCTGCAAAAGAACAGTGAACATGAATGGATGATCAAGATGCTCACCGATGCGGGGAAGCCTTTCTCTTTCCGTGTGTATGGAGCGGCGGGCGGCGCCGACTGGACGGCCCGCCGATTCCCCGAATACATCGAGCAGCCCGCGCCCTTTCTCATGAGCGGCTGGCACGGCGCGCAGCTCCATCACAAGGCGCAGCCGCACCTCACGTGGTTCGACGAAGACATCCATCGCTACATGGCCGTCAAGACCATGGACATGATGAAGCCTTACGCCGGCCATCCGCTCAACATGGGCTGGATGCACCCGCACGGCGAGCTGTCGCACGATGAATGGTACGACCGCCACGACGACTACTCGCCGACCGCCCACCGCAACTGGCAGGCATACCTCCAGGCCCAGGGACTGTCCCTGGCAGACGTATCCCGCATGTTCGGCCGGGCCGATCAGCCCTTCGCCGCGTGGGATCAGGTGCCCGTTCCGGAGTTCGCCACTTTCGCCGGACTCAACGGTCGCATTCTCTCGCTTGCCGGCACATGGTGGTGGCGCCGGGGCCGAGGCTCATCGAAGAAAGAGGACGACCGCTTCCCTGGCCTCGAACAGGCGTGGCACACGCAGCCCATCGACGCCA
The DNA here is from genome assembly GCA_030740295.1 of Planctomycetota bacterium. The sequence continues at coordinate 7,976 of JASLXP010000143.1, read as the reverse complement.
ACTGGAAGGCCACCACGCTCCCCGGCGGGGACCATCTCTTTGACGTGCTCCCCAAGAACCTCGGCTGGTTCGCTGTCACCTGGTTCCGACGCACCTTCACGCTCACCCAATCCGAAACCCGAAATCCGAAAGCTCCAATCTACCTCTACTGGTTCCCCATCAACCACGGGCGCGTCCACACTGGGGAGCACGGCCGATTCCACGGCGTGTTCATCAACGGACAGAAAGCCGGTGGCATCGGCACGTGGGGAGCGCTCGATGTCACCAGGTTGCTGAAGCCCGGCGACAACGAGATCGCAGTGCAACTGTTCGGCCACGTCTGGAACGGCCGCATCTTCCTATCGACCGAACCGCCAGCGGCCTATCCCTATCTCGGCGGCGACCGCAATCGGCTGTTTCTGCTGTGGCAGGACTGGCACATTGAGGCCAAATACAAAGGATGGGTCGATATCCTCGACGGCATGCGGCAGGTCGCTCCGGATCGCTCCATCAAGTACATGGCGCCGATCAAATTCCGCGCCGACCGCTGGCTCAAGCTCGCCCGCGACTGGGGCGGGTTTGGCCACTTCACCGGCGAAGGGGTCTGGTACTTCCCGTGGTATAAGCGCTACGGCTTCCTCTACGATGTTCCTGGTTCGAGCGAGCCGGGCAGCCCGTATGGCAGTCTCGATACCATGTTCAATGGCTTCCGGCGCACGTTCCTCGCCGGCCTCAATGGGCACGACCCTGTCTTCCTCGCGCAGACCTACACCCGCCCGCAGGAGATGCGGCAGTGGTGGATCGATCACAAGCCCGTGCTCAGGCGCATGGGAAAATACGACATCGACCCGACCACCGCACCGCAGGTTCTGCTCTACCGCTCCACCCATGGCACCATCCGGCTCTACTCTCCCGCTCCGTATCCAGAGGTCGGCGAATCAGCGCGCAAGATTCAGAACGGCTGGGACTGGGATTTGGGCCGCGGCACACTTCAGACACTCGGCCACTCGTACCTTTACCTCGACGACGGCGGTCTCGCGGATGGCAAAATGGTCGGTTATCCGCTGATGATCGACTGCGGCAACGAGGTTATGCCCGAAGCGTCCGTCGAAGCTCTTGTCGAGTGGGTGCGGGCGGGAGGCACGTATGTCACGCTGCCGTTCAGCGGAAGGAGCAGCGTACTCGAACCGGACACCTGGCCCATCTCGCGGCTCACCGGCTGCAAAGTGGCGAAGCTGCGCAAGCCCGGCCGGGGCAAGATCACCATCAAGCCAGACCAGACGATCCTGAAGGCGATGGCCGGCAGAGCGTTCCCTGATGCCGGCGTATCCATGAATTACATCGGCACGAACGAGAACAAACTCAGCACTGAATTGCAGCCCGACGAAGATTGTGAAGTGCTGGCGACTTTCGAGAACGGCGCCCCCGCCATGGTCAGGCGTAAACTCGGCGCGGGACAGGTCATCGCCATGGGCACGGCTTTCTGGCGTCAGTGTGAAGACCGCATGGGCATCTGGTGGCCGGAATCGCTGGAGACCGAATTCATGGCCGATCTGCTCGATGGGCTCGGATTCGGTCGCCCCGTCTGCACTACCGACGACCGTCTCGTCTGGTCGCAGCCTTACCGATCCAACAACGGCCTCAACGCGGTCACCTGTCTCGTGAGCTGGCACGACGACAGAGACGTATCCGTAGCTCTGAAACTCCGCATTCCGCGCAAGCCCACGCGCCTCACCAGTTACGGCGTGGATGGGATTCGGCAACTCGACTTCGATTGGCAGGATGGCGTCGCCACCGCTACCGTGCCCATGCCGGCAAAGGAAGTGAAAGTCATCACCGCCGCTGTCCACGACCCGCGCTCGGCCATCATGCACTGGTGGAATTATCAGCAGAAGATGTGGCACGAGCTGTCGAAACCATCGGTCGATTTCGAGCCCTACCGCAGAGGCAAATGGCGCGACCCGACTCTCGATCTGCGCAAAGGCGGAGCAGAGCTTTCACTCGCCGCGCCCGGCCCCGGAGCCAAATGGCAGCCGTGCCCGGTCAGCATCCTCAATATGTTCGGCGCACAGCCCAACAAGCCCGTCTGGCTGCGCAAAAGATCTGACGTGCCCGAAGAATGGCAAGCGCAAGGGGGTCGCATCCATCTGGTCAGCGGCGCCTGGGCCGGCCCGCACTATCATGGCAGCGCGCGCCTCTCGCTCAACGGCACGATGCTGCACGACTTCCCCGGCCGCAACTACCAGGAGTTTGATGTCACCCGGCTGCTCACCGAAGGCCAGAACGAACTGCTCATCGAATTCAAGGGCGACAAGAAGTACCAGGGCCTCACCGGCAACGTGTACCTCTATCACGCCCGCCCACCCGCCCGCCGGCTCAGGCTCACGGGCCGATGGGATGCAGAAGACGCCAAGGGCGCGCCCGTCGTGGTCACTTTTCCTGGCGAAGCGAAAGCCTGGTCGCCCGCCCGCACCGTCTTCATCCCCGAAGAATGGAAAAGCCGCTATCACATCCGCCTCCACACCGAAGGCGGCCCGCACGATACTGCCGGCGCGCTGATCAACGGCCGCCTGGCGCGCAAGCACCACCACTGGTTCGGCCCCCGCTGCGACATCGACATCACCCGCCACCTGCGATTCGGCGCGAAGAACCGCCTTGAGCTTTGGCATGCGTACGGCCACGGCGCACGAAATCCCAAGCGCCCGCCTCACTGGAAGCTCCGCAAGGTGGAACTGCATCTGCACCAAATCGATCGAGACAAAGACGCCCCATGATGCAGCACTGGAACAGCCAGGGAAAGCCTTCGTGCCGTGAAGGCGACGGCGACAACGGAGGGCCGAGCTGCCACCGCTGCCAGCTTGTCGTTGATGGCCGTCAGGCCATCCCGCAGAGACCACATGCTGGGCAGTCCAAGCGGGATCCTGTGGACCTGTGGCTACGATGCATCGCTCTCGCGCTCTTCGCGCTCCCCGCGTTCGCAGAGCAGGATGGCACCGATCGCTGGGTAACCCGCCGAGCCAAACTCAGCCAGCGGCAGAAGAAAATCTTCGCGCATTACATGGGTTGCTTTCCGATTGGGGGCGGTGGCATTTCGCCGGGCTATGCGCGCAGTAAACAGAAAGAGCATCGACACGATTCGGCGAACTTCGAGCATGCGTTCGGCGGACGCGTGCGGGGCGTGCCGCTGCTGCCGGATAGTGTCAATGGCCTCTCGAAAGAAGCGTCGGCGGATTTGGAGATCAGGCGGGCGTTGCGGGCCGGTATCGACGGCTTCGCGTTCATGGCCATTGCCGGCGGGCCGAACAACGTCTTCCCGGTCATGGATACCATGTTCAAGGTGGCCGAGGAGAAGGACTATCCGTTCGAGATCACCTGGTGTCTCAGCAACTGGGATCGGAGTCTCCAGGCGATCGAACACATCCTCGAAAAGCACGGCGACAGCCCGAAGCTCGCCCGCCGCGATGGCAAGGTGCTGATGCTTGGTTATCAGTCGGTCTTCAGCGGCATCGATGGGGCCCGTCGAGTCTTCAAAGAGCGTTACCCCAACATCAGAATCGATTCGCCGGAAGAGCGCGCCTCGCCGGAATTCCTCCGCCTGCTGCGCGAGGGCTACCGCGATCTGGAACAGCGGTTCAAGACGCCCATGTATTTCCAGTTCAGCTTCGGCGCTCTCTTCCATGGAATGAAAGGCAAGCCCAAGTCCGAGACGAACTGGCAGGAGACCATCGGCATACTGGCTGAGGAATTCGACGCCATTACGGCCTTCCACTGCCAGAGCGGCCCGAGCGACTACGACGCGGTGGCACGGGCGGTCACTGCGAGGGGCGCCGAATGGGGTGAGCCGCTGATCTATCAATACGAGAACCTGCTCTGGCAGGGATACCGCGCCCGATCATTCCCGCTCGTTCCCGGCGGCAACGCCGTCCGCGAGCGTTGGGAACGGGCCCGCGAAAACAACTCCACCCTGATCCAGTTCACCACCTGGAACGACTATCACGAAGCCACCAGCCTGGCGCCGACCACCGACACGCGGTATGGCCTGCTAGACCTGAACGCCTACTTTGTGAAGTGGTGGAAAACCGGCGCGCCGCCCGAGCCCGAACACGACAAGGTCTACCTGATCTACCCGAAGTACCGACACGAACTGTCCGTCTATCCCTTCCGCAAGCGCAGTTATTGGCGGGACACTGAGTCAATGAACAAGCTCGAAGTGCTGACCATCCTGACCAATTCGGCCCGTGTCCGACTGCCCGGCCGCAACGAAGCATGGGATGCGCCCGCCGGCCTCAGTTGGAAGCAGTTCCCGTTGTCGCCGGGGCCGGTGATTGCGGAAGTCGCGCGCAGAGACAAGGTCGTCGTTCGACTGCAGAGCCCTGAGCCGATCACCGAAAAACCCTATCGGGAACAGCACAGCATGGTCTGCGTATCCACCGAAGACGAACGCCACTGGGAGGCCGACTTTGGCGATGCCGACCCCGCACCCATGCAGCGCGGCGAATACGCAGACGACGACGGAGACGGCCTGCCCAACTGGTTCGAGATGTACTGGTTTGGCGAGCGCTTCGGTAACTGGGCGTCTACAACGAAAGCCGAGCCCGATGCCGACCCCGACGAGGATGGCCTGACCAATCTCGAAGAATTCAAGGGGCGCAGTCATCCCCTGGTTTCCAGCAACTACCAGAACGGCTACGTCTGGAATTTCCTCGACCTTGGCAAGACGCCATACGCGTTCAACCCGGACTATGACGACCGGGGCACGCCCGTCTGGAATTACATGCACAAATACGGTTTGGAACTGCCCCTGAAGCGGGACGGCCAATACTGGCTTTGCGAACGCTTCGGCTGGTACCCGCGCCAGGGATACACCATGGCGAAGTTCGCTCCGCCCTACAACACCCCGGCAAACTGGACACCGACCGGCGAGTTCACCTGGCGCTGGACGCGAACCGAGAGCGACGGCAAACGCCACGTCGTGCCGGAGTTCGTCATGTCCACCGGCCCTTACGCACTTCGCGTCCTCTCCTGGCGCAGCCCAATCCAGGGAAAGGTAAAGGTTGACGTATCATGCCTCCTGGCCGCGAACGCCTCGAATCCCGATAAACCCGCGACCCTGTCCCTCGAACACAGCCGACCGTTCCGCAATCTGAAGGGCGTGACCTTCACCAACAAGCATCCCTTTGCACTCAAAATGCCTGATATCGAAGTCGAGCGCGGCGACCGGCTATACCTGGTCCTCAGCGCGGAACCGGGCCGTGCCCGCAATGTGCCTCTAAAGTTTGAGCGCCTGTCCGTCACCCTCACAGAAGTTCTGAATCACCGGTGACGATGCAGGACGACGCATGAATCCACGAAACACGCTAACCCTTCTCTTACTCCCGGGCTCAATCGCGGTCGCCACCGGAGCCGACTTGAGCCAATGGCAGGCCCACTGCGACAAACTGCTGAAGGACCCGTCGCTGACTCGTCTCTACACCTTCCAGGAAGGGGCCGGCCACTTCCTGGTCGACCAGGTGGCCAGGGGCGAAGCGTCGGTCTACGGCCGCCATACGATGACGATTATGTCAAATTCGCCCTACGGCCAACCGCGGACTAAGTACGTGGTCGACGGGTACACGCCGTACGACTATGCCTACTGGACCGAAGGGCGTTGGCCTGGCAAGGGCGCACTGGCTACGGGAGTGGCCCTGGACAGCGTCGTGCGATCGGGCTTCTACGGCACGGAGAGTGGAGATTTCAGCCTGCTTGTCTGGGTGCGGCCAATCCTCTTGGAGCGCGACCGGTACGGCGGCGGCCTGGTCTTCTGCGGCAACGGGTACAAGCATGGCTGGCGCCTCGAATGGGCAAAAGCTCCGTGGCATCCTCACGGCCGTGTGAGCTTTAGGATTGGCGTCCCCACTGGCACAAAATTCCTGCACGGCCCGCTGGCGCCCGGGCAGTGGCACTGCATCGTGGGCACCTGGTCGAAAGGCAAGGTCGCGCTCCATGTCGATGGCGCGCTCGCACAGGAGGAGCGGATCGAGCAAGAGCAGATTCTTTGGCCCGAGCGACCGGACCAGGCCATCATGAGCCTGCCGATGTGGGACACCGGCGGCATGAAACTGGGACGCGCGATCAGTAAGGCGGGAGACGCACGCGCCGATATCGACGAATTGGCGATCTTCAACCGCGCTCTCGCCGCCGACGAGGTGACGAAGCTCTACCAGGCCGGTAAGCCGGACACAACACCCGAAGCACAGGTCGCTCGTTTTCGGCGCCTGGCCGCGGAGAAGGCGGTCCGTGACCGGATCGAACTGTCCATTCCCCACGATACCTACGGTTATTTTCATCGCGACAAACCGATCAAGGCGAAGGTGGCCATCCCTCCGGCGACCGGCCCGAGGGGCGACCACACGATTCGCCTGACCATGGTGGACCTGGACGATCGGACCGTCCTCGACGAAACGCATCCGCTGCGCATCGAGATCGAACGGCAGAACAGCGTGACCATGCCGATTCACCAGAAGCGCTGCGGCCCCTACTGGCTCACCATTACACTGGCTGACGCCAAGGGTGCGGTCGTGAAATCGAAGGAGTACCCGCTGGCCGTGATGGTGCCGCTGCCCGCCAATGAGGACGTGCCTTTGTCCTCGCCATTGGCCTGTCACCACATGGCGCACATCCCCGAACACAGCGTCCTCGGCAACAAGATGGACCGGATCATTCGGGGCTGGAGCTGGATGGGACGCACCAAAGGCGAGTACGACTTCGCCTACGAGGACAAGGCTATCCGTGAAGCCGAAGAGCGCGGCATGAACATGCTGTTCTGCGTTGATCTGCGGCCGCCGGCGTGGCTCGGATACGCGGAGGGCTCGAAGAACCTGCCGGCGGACCTGGGCGAGTTGGAGCGCTTCCTGCGCGTCTTGGTCGGGCGTTACAAGGGACGCGTGGCCTACTACGAAATCTTCAACGAGCCGAACGCGGGCCATGGTCTCAAGGGCAAGGACCGCGCCAGGGACTACGTGACTTACCTGAAGCTTGCCTACCGCGTCATCAAGGAAGTCGACCCTCAGGCAAAGGTCGTGGCTTTCTCCGGCGTTCACCGGTTTCGCTGGTTCGAGGAGGTCATGGCGGAGAATCCCGGCCGCAGTTACGACGTGGTCACGCTGCACAACTACGGCGCTCCGCCCATCCCTCTCAATCGAGAGCGGCAACTCATCCAGAGAGTGCGGAAACTCCTCGATGACAACGGCCGGGCCGACGCGGAGCTGTGGAACGGCGAATGCGGCTTTGCCCAGCCAGCGCGTGTGGCGGGCCGACCCATCTCCGACCGCAAGCTCCAGGAGATTTACGCAGGGCGCATGCGCGAGTCTTACGGTGTCCCGATCGCACCAGCCTGGATGCCTCTGACCACCGAACGACTCAATGCCTGCTGGCAGGCACAGGCCATCCTGCTCGATCTGGCCTTGGGCTGCGACAAGTACTTCATGCTCTCGGGAGGCTCGACATACTCGCCCAGCTACAACGCAGACAACGGCACGCCGACAGAGAAAGGGATCGCCAAGGCGGCCGTCTCCAGCTTGCTCATTTCGTCCAGCAAGCTGACGCGCCTGTCTCTGGCAAGCAGCGAGCAGGAAGCCATCGTCGTCACCCGCAGCGATGGCGGACACACCCTCGCCGCGTTTTCGCTCGAACCCTCCGGCCTCACGCTGACCGTGGACCGCGATGGAGAGTTCACCGGCATGGACTACCTCGGCAACCCGTTGCGCTGGACGGCGACCAACAAGCTGCTCTACGTAACGTTGAGCGAAGCGCCGGTCTATGTGAATGGCGTTCCCACGGAGGTCGCGGAGGCGCGGGTGCTGACGGTTGAGCTACAGTCAGAAAAGCTCTCCGCGGACAGTCAATTGAAAGGCACGCTTACCTTGTTCAACCCCTGGCCGGACGCGCTGGGCGTTACGCTGGCGGCCGTCGCCCCAAAGGACACGACCGTGGAACTGGCCGCCGCACACCGCATCGCA
>JASLXP010000142.1 GCA_030740295.1 Planctomycetota bacterium | reverse complement strand
GGTACCGCCGCCGATGGTCCGCCCCCACTCGGCGGTCAGACCGACCTCGAAGCTCGCGTTGTGAATGAGATTGCGATCCAGCTCCTGTGCATTGGCCAGTGAGAAGAAACCGGTTGCGAATAACACGTGACCGATCATTCAAGGGCCTCCAGTTTTTGAATGGTCACGCGGTCAATGAAGATGAAGCGTTCCTGCAGCGCGGGGATCTCGGATTGGCATCCGCCGCCAAATTGCAGGGGCGTGATGCTGATGGTTGCCGCTGCTTTGTCGAGCAAAAAGATCGGGCCGAGGTTCACCCCCTCTTTCTCTGGCTCGGCATAGGAAGTGGGGGGCAGAAACCAGGCGAACTGGTGGCTCTGATCGCCGAGGGAAACCATCACGATGTTGTCATCCAGCCGTGTCCGATGGTAGCCGCTGTCGATAATGACCTCATAGCGTCCGGCCGGCAGCGGGTCTGGAAGGGCTACCCTCAGTGGCTGCCCTTTGGCCACCGGATGGGCCACCGCCACGATGTCCCCGCTGTAGTGCGCATTATCGGTCCAGGTTCTGATCATTCGGGCGTACCAGTTTTTCTGATTCAGTTCCCAGTCCCCGAAGACTCGAATTCCATCGAAATCTTCGCCCTCGATAATCAGAGCCTTGGATGGCTGTTCTTCAGGATTCGTGATCTCGTCTTCTTCCTCCAGGTCAAGCTCAGCCAAATGGATATCTCTTGACTTATGGCCGATGTAAGAGGGTTTTCCGTCGAATAATGTCCTATCAAGTTCGCGCACGCTCAGGCGAACGTCTGTCCATCGCAGAGGAACATGGCTCAGGGCCTCGCGAACGATTATCAGGGGCTGCGAAGACACCTTTGCCTGGACAACGATGTTCAGATGCCGATTGCGAGATGCCACCATTAGCCGCTCGGCGACGGCAGGCTTTGGACGGAAGACAAGATGCAGCGGGAATTCCACAACGTCCTTATTACGGCCAATCAGCCGGCCGAGGATTCCAGCGACGTGAATCTCTCCCTGGTCCTCGCGTACATCACTGAATGAGCATCCGGTGACTGTCTTGCTTCGCATCCTTACGCCGAAGACCTTCGGCCTCATAACCGCCAGAAGTTCGTGTGCCTTTGCTTTCTTTTCAGCCGCGTCGGCAGCGAGTTGCTGGAGAGGAGCGCCGGATGTCCTGGCCCAGCGCAAATCGAGGAAGCCTGAGGACGCGGCACTGTCTTTCATGTAGCCGGGGTACACCGGGGCATTCGTTTCGCCCTGAGTGAGAGGCAGCAGAATCAGAAAGAGAATGGAATTCACTGAGCTTTTCCAGCACGCGGTAGTTCGCCGTCATGGTGAACGATGGCTCTCAACACATCAACAGCAATCGTAACTACTACTACAGCAGGAAACCGTCATTCAGAATGACTCAGAATCTAAAACGAATCCTCTGACAGTTCCTTCAAGTATTTCAAACCCATTTCTTTGAACTGCTGCGGGTAGTTGCGGTTCATCGCCCTCTTCAATTCTCTGTAGAGGTACTCCGGCATCTTGGGCTTTCGGCCCTCTCCTTCGCCGAGGTCGAAGGGCAGCCCGGCGGATTGGATAGACTGCGCGCTCATGCTGCGGTGGCGTCTCGCAAGGAGGTGGCTGAACTGCCATGCCGCGTCCTTTGCCGCATTCTCGAGGGCCTTCCCCTTGGCCTTGGCCAGCATGATCTGAAAGCGGTTGTTGATAGTGTGCTCCTGCTCTTCTTTAACTCGCTGCAGCCAACGCGCTTCGTCCCGGACGATCAGCTTCAGGGCCACGTCCAGATCGAAGCGGGGGCTCGTTCCGTAGCGGCGGCGTGGACGGAATTTCAACGGCTCTCGATCAAGCTTGTCTTCGATGTTGCTCAAGACCGCCAACAGCAGGCCCTGCCAATCCTGAAGATCGGCCTGGAGCGATTCATTTGCGTTTGCATCCGCCTTCAGGTCTTTCAGGAGGGATGGGAGATCATCGAGGGCTTCCTGAAGCAGCTTCAACTCTTCGGGCAGCGGCTGGAGGCCGCGGATGATAACGCGGACAGTGGCGATCTCGGCTTCAAAAGACTCGATCCAGCCCTTGGGGGCTGTGAGAGAGTATGTTTCCTGTGAGCTCAGTTTGAGAAGATGCGTGTAGAGCGCGCGCCAGTAAGGCACCTTGTCCAGCGAGTGGTGTGCATAAGAAGCGAGAGTCGCGTCGATGTTCTCAGTACTGGACTGCGGCAACTGCTCACGGAGAAAGGCAGCATGTGAATCCAGCCACTGCAGAGTCACGCGATAGGATTTTTTCTTGTGGATAACGGCGAGACGACGTTCGAAATCGGGCTGCTCCAAGACCGCCTTTGCGTTGCCTTGGCCAAGGTAGGCCACGTCTCGGGCCAGGGCCCTCAGATCGGGAATGACGGCTGCGAGGTTCTTGTGGACTTCCTTCAGGATGCCGGGGTAGCCTTTGGCAGCTAATCGATTCGAGCCGTAAATCTGGCCGGTCTTGTCGTAGGTCCGTTCGACAAAAGTGCGTAGGACTTCAGTGACATTTTCCGCGGCGTGCAGCCAATGCGTGTCCGCCGGCTGAGGGTTGAGGGCCCACATCTTTTCAATAAAGTCAATGGCCTGTGCAACAGTGACCGAATGGCCGGTCAGGCGATGGATGAGTCGATCTGCGAATTCGAGACGCTCGCGTTTCGGGCTTTTGCGGCCAAATTCTCTGGCTCTGAGCATGCGTTTACGTTCCGTGTCCGACAACAGATCGAGGCGCTCACCTCCGGCCTCTTTGACCTCCACGAGCAGCTCTTTCATTTCGTGCTCAATGACGGGTATCTCGGCCAGCATATTCTTGCTGACTGTCTGCAGAGCGGACAGAAGCAAAGGCTTCATCTTCTGCAATCCGGCCAGAGCCTTCGGCATCAAGCCTTTGTTGATGTCGCGGAGATGATTCAGAAGCCCGCCCGACCCAGGCAGTAGTACGTCCGGGGTTTCGTTCCAAGCCATGAATGACTGACGGTAGCGGGCCAGTTCCAGCACTTGCCCGAGCATCGGCCCAACGTCAGCGAACATGTCTGTGCTCACATCACGCAGCAGCGCGAGAAAGCTCTCTCTGATCTGCATCAGCTTCTTGCGATAGACTGCGTCGTCTGGCCTGAGCTGGCCGACCCGCAGTTCGGATCGAAAATCCTCGATGTCTCGAACGAGAAGCCAGCATCGTACGAACAGATCGAACTGCTGCTGCTCGGCCTCCAACGCTGCGCTCTGGCTGATGAGATCCCGTCGGCTTGCCGGGTCAGCTATGACGGCATGGTAGGCAATGCACTCTTGAAGAAACTGGGCCTCATCCACGTATGGGTCGTCTCCGCGCAGGACAGTTCTCATCAACAGGGACTTGGCCAGCCCTGATTCGTTCGAATGTTCGGCGGCGAATTTCATCCGTTCAACCGTCGGGTTCTGGCGATGCCACTCCCACAGCGTTTTCTGAAAATGGCCATCGAGCTCAGTTCCCTTTCGCAGAGCCGCGAGCAACCTCTCAAATGCGTTCTTTGCCGCCACGAGGTTTTCTGCCTTTGCAGCTTTGACTGCCTCTCGTGCTGATTCG
>JASLXP010000141.1 GCA_030740295.1 Planctomycetota bacterium | reverse complement strand
ATCGCCGAGGATGGCTCCTGGGCCGAGGATCGCTATAACCCGCTCTACTACCTCATCAAGGTCGCCAAGGTAGCTCTGCCGCTCTATCCCCAGTTCGGCACCGAGCCCAACGGCTATTATATCCCCCCGCGATGGGTGCCGCGTCCCTATCTGCGGCAGATGTTCGGCCCCGGTGTCGACGAGGCCATCGAACGCTACATGGTGCCGGACCGTGAACTCCAGGCGGTCCTGCAGCTGTTCCGGCGGTCCAACCGAATCATCTTCAAGTATAAGATCGAGAACGGGCCGAAGGTCTTCGAAACGGAAATCCACGGCAAGCAGTTTACCCAGTTCGTCGACACTATCTTTGGCTTTGGCAAGGATGGGCATGAACTGTTTCGAACCAAGATGAACGAACCCGTACACGTGAGACCGGCGGGCATTCATCAGAACTCTATCTGATTGAAAGGAAGTCAATGAACTCACCAGCCCAATCCGCGGACCGCAGTCCCCGACATTCAAGTCGCCTGGCCATGGATGAGGAGCAGTCCTTGGCTCGCGCGCTGATCTACCGGTTCATCGCGGCGGGCTATCGTTATCCGGAGGGTGCCGTCCCGAGCGCCATGGACGGAGCGCGCCAGGCTGTTTCGGAGGCATTAGCTGTTCTGCACGATTCTTCGGATCAGCGACTTTCCGAGCATCAAGGGCGTATGGTCCACGTAGCGAAGAAAAGCACTTCAGCCGAGCTGGAACAGGAATACGTATCGCTGTTCAGCCACAGTATACAGGGGCTCTGTCCCCTCTACGGGGCTGAATACGCCGAAAGCGACGAACGGCTCCAACAGCCTCACGAACTCTCGGATCTTCTGGCCTTTTACCGTGCCTTTGGTCTGAAACTGAACGAAGGGATCCACGAACGGGTCGATTTCATATCCGTGCAGTCTGATTTTATGGCATTCCTCTGCGCCAAGCAGGCCTATGCCCAAGAGCAGAAGGATGCCGCTTTGGCCGAAATCGCCGTGGATGCCCAACAGAAGTTCCTCCACGACCACCTGGGACGCTGGGCACCAGCACTTGCCCGGAGGATGATCGACCACTCCAACGACGACTCGTTCTACAACGCGCTGGGTCACTTCACGCTGGCCTACGTTATCGGAGATTGCCAACTGCTCGGAGTCAAGCCAGGGAAGGAACACCTGAAATTGCGGCTTCCCCTCTCCGAAGAGGATGCCTGTCTCAACTGTCCGATGGCTTCAGAAAATGCCGAAGCGGATTCCGAACTAACGTCTCCGTCTGAGGTACTGTAAGCCATGCATATCGAGTTGGATCCCCAACTGCTCGAAGAAGTGGTCTTCCGCGAAGTACGGCGCCGTGAGCATGCTGGAGACCAGTCGGTTTTTCGAGACTACCACGATCGAGTCGACGCCCTCTATGGCCTTCCTGAGGATGACGATCGGGAGACCGCATTTCGGGATGTGCACGCTGAGTTTTTCGACAGGCTCGGCTTGGACCAGGTTGTTCGGAACTGCCTGAACGAGTTTCCCCTCTTGTACGAGAAGGTCCATAGGTTCGAGTTCATGAAAGCCCTTACGCGCAAGGAGGAGGGCGCGGAGCTTTTCGTCCGCAAAGACGATGCAGAAGGCGGCCGGCAATATCGGGTTGCCGTGCTCCGCTTGCGCGCAGAGGTTTTTCTGGATGCCGAGCGTCTCGCCACGTTGACGCGGAGCGAACTCTTCCATATCTCGGACATGGTCGATCCGGCCTTTGGCTACAAACCGGATTTCGGAGATAGTGTGGACGATGAGGACATCGCTCAAAAAAACCTCATCCGCGACCGGTATAGCATTTTGTGGTCCCTCTACATCGACTGCCGGCTCGCAGACACCGACCGGGCGCCGGCCACCATTCTCAAGCAGGGGCGAAGTCTGTTGGAAGAGGCTTTCGCTGGTTTCGGCGATGAGCATGTGAATGTGCTTTTGGAGACCTTGGCCA
>JASLXP010000140.1 GCA_030740295.1 Planctomycetota bacterium | reverse complement strand
ATGAAGGCATCTTTTCAACAAGTATCACAGGGAATAGCGCTCGTTTTTGGATTGTTCTGCCTGGTGAACCTCATCGGGGAGCAGGTGGTCGCAGGTTTCGATGCGAACATCTGGTGGATTGATTTGCGTGTGCTGCCGGGGGCTCTGGCGAACGCTCTGCTTCTGATGAGCGGGCTGCTGTTGATGGGGTATGCCTTTCGGCCGGCGATGTCTGAGTGGCGAGTGATGGTCACAAGGGGAACTCTGTCTTTGCTGTGCCTGTTCGCGGTGATGAATGTGGTGACCTTTTATCGCCTCAAGTCAGATGGCTCACTTTACAGTGCGCCGTGGCTGCCGTTTTCTGCGCTTGTGGCGGGCGCATTGCTTCTATTGCTATATGGGATGTCTCGGCCGCAGCCGGCACGATTTGGCTGGCAGCATTCTTCGTTGGTCGCAGTGACGGCTCTGTGTGCCACGGTCATTCTGCCTTTCACTCAGATGTTTCTTTTCGGCAAAACCGATTACCGGCGTTCTGCCGATGCTGCGCTCGTCTTCGGGGCGCGCACTTATGCGGATGGTCGCGCTTCGCTGGCATTGTCTGACCGCGTCCAGACGGGCATCGATCTTTACCAGCAGGGATTCGTGAAATTCCTGATTGTCTCTGGCGGCCCGGGTGACGGTGAGTTTCATGAAACAGACACGATGCGCCGACTCGCGCTGGAGGCCGGTGTGCCTGACGAAGCCATCCTCATCGACCGTGATGGGCTCAATACGAAGGCGAGCGTTCGGAATGCGTCGGAGATGATGAAATCCCAAGGCATGCACTCACTGCTGGCCGTGAGCCATTTCTATCACCTGCCGCGCATCAAGCTCTCTTCTGCACGCGAATGCGAAGCGCCAGTCTATACTGTGCCCGCCCGGGAAAGCCGTACGCTCATCGCGCTGCCTTACTATCTTGCCCGCGAGGTCGCCGCTATCTGGGCTTATTACCTGATGGTCAAGTAAGCCCTCTGCCATCAGCCATCAACCATTAACCATTGACCATCAACCATTCTTCCCACCATGTCCATCCCTGCTCCCGACGAGACCCAGGAATTGCTGAAGAAGGCTGAGAGCGGGAATTCGCAGGCGGTGAACGATCTCTTTGAACGGCATCGGGGCGCCGTCCGGCGAATGGTTCACAATCGGCTCGACAAGGCAATCGCGCAGCGTGTGGACGCCAGCGATATCGTCCAGGATGTGCTCATCGAAGCGAATCAGCGGATGAGCGATTACTTAAAAAATCCCTCTCTGCCGTTCCACGTCTGGCTGCGCTGTCTCGCACGGGATCATCTCATCACTGCGCAGAGACGTCATCGTGGCGCGCAGAAACGTAGCGTGGACAGGGAGCGTGCGATGAATCAGCCCGCGTACGGAGATCGCTCTTCTGCCGACCTCGCCGGTATGCTGGCCGCGGAAGGATTGACCCCGGCGGCAGATGCCATCCGGCGCGAACTGCAGCGCCGATTCGAAGAATCACTGGTGCAGTTGAACGAAGTCGATCGCGAGATCATCGTCATGCGCCATGTAGAGCAGCTCTCGAATCAGGAGGTGGCTCACGCTCTGGAATTGAGCGAGCCAGCGGCCGGCATGCGATACCTGCGCGCCCTCCGCCGCTTGAAGGATATACTCGGGACGTCGCCGGAAGAGTCTGGTCTCTTTTAGTAACCTTCATCGGCCTCAGGCCCATCATGCCACTTAATAAAAGAAACCTTGCGCCGAAGATTGGAGAATTGGCGATGAATTTTGCGGGCGTTTCCGCTCGCGAGATGCGCGAGTGCCTGCAACTGCAGGCAGCACTCAAACGCACGGGGCGGCACAAGATGCTCGGCGAATTACTCGTCGAGAGGGGCTACCTGGAACAGGAAAAGGTGGACGAGTTGCTCGAAGAGCAGAGAAGGCTTGGCATCTTTGATGTTCCGGATATTCCTGACTACACGCTCAAACATCGCATCGGTACCGGTGGAATGGCACAGGTCTTTCTGGCGTGCCAGATAAAGGTAAACCGTGATGTTGCACTGAAGATCGTCGCGTGGGAAGACCCGGATGGCAAAGACATCGCACGTTTTCTGAGAGAGGCCAAAGCCGCAGCCAGGCTGAACCACCCGAATTTTGTTCAGGCAATCGATTTCGGGCAGGTAAATGAGACCTATTTCTTTGCGATGGAATACATCTCCGGCCCCAACCTTCAGGAGGTCCTCAATCTCTATCGTCGCCTTTCGGAATTGATGTCACTCAACATCGCCAGTCAGCTCGTGACCGGGCTCTGCGAACTCGAGGAGAAGGGCCTGATACATCGAGATCTCAAACCGACGAACATCCTTCTCGACGGCGATACGGCAAAGATCTGCGATCTCGGCCTGGCGCGGCCGGTTGTCAAGGAGCAGAGCGAAGAAGATTTCATGGTCACCGAGCAGGGCGCCATTCTGGGCACGCCCGATTACCTCGCGCCCGAGCAGGCGCGGGGCCAAAAGGATATCGACATCCGGGCCGACCTGTATGCGCTCGGCGGCATGCTCTATCGCATGGTGACCGGCAAGCTTCCTTTCCGCGCGGACACGACGACTTCGCTGATCTACAGAAAGATGTACGAACCCGTAATGCCACCAAAGGTGCACACGCCGGAGCTTTCAGAGGGCACCGCCCTTCTGATCGAGAAGCTGATGGAGCGTAAACGTAAAGACCGCTTTCAAACCGCAAAGGAGGTGTTGTCTGAAATCAGGGAATGCCTGAGCCAGCAGACGTCCGGCACGACGACCCACCTGGAGATCATTGGCCAGGAGCCGGAAACGGTGATCGATAATCCCGACACTCGGACCCGCGCCCCTCACGAACTGCGTCCGGCGCTGCTCTTCATAAGCGGCTCGGCAGCAGGCAGGCATTTTCCGCTGGCCAAGGACGAGACCATCGTCGGCCGCCAATCGAGCTGCGATCTGTGCATCCGAGAGCCCTGGTTTTCGCGCAAGCATTTTGCCATCCGCCGCCAGGAAGATTCATGGCAGATTTCCGAACTGGGCAGCCGGAACGGCATCAAAGTAAACGGGCTGACAGTCGAAAACACGCTCATCCACTACGGCGATGAAATAGCGGTGAAGGACACAAAGATGATGTTCGTGCTGGAGGTGGATTCTACGGGTGAGACGAGGACGGTTTAGGCTTAGTTGGGAAGTGAATTGTGAATTGTGAATGGTGAATTGTGAATGGTGAATGGTGAAGAGTGAAGAGTGAAGAGTGAAGAGCGAAGAGTGAAGAGTGAAGAGCGAAGATTGAAGAGTGAAGAGTGAAGAGTGAAGAGTGAATGGTGAATGGTGAATGGTGAATGGTGAATGGTGAACTGTCTTTTCTATCGAGACCACCTCCATGACGTACCTCAGCACAGGTGACAGAATCTTCTTCAGAGAAAGCGGTTTTCTGGTCAAGCACGATATGCTGACTGACGAGCAGATTCGCAAGGCTCAATCTGTCATCTGGGAAAACCTGGAGAATGAAACGGAGGTGGATCGTAACGACCCGACAACCTGGCTGCGGGATGGGCCACGCACTCCCAGCGGCGGCAATCATCCCGATATTGTTGGCACGCTGATGGATTCGCCCGTCTTTTCGATGGTCGAAGAGCTTGTCGGAAAGGACAAGGTCAAGCCGCCCGGCTTCTGCGGGCCTGCTCTCA
>JASLXP010000139.1 GCA_030740295.1 Planctomycetota bacterium | reverse complement strand
AGAGGAGTCTGCAGTTGTCGGGGCATACCGGCTACCTTTAACATGTCAGAATCAGGCAATTAAACCGGCACAGGTCATGGCATCCACCACGGCCCGATTACTTCTCCTCGCCTTCCTCTTGCCAATCCATGCCCATTCGTTCCCACAGCCTTTCTCTGAGTAAGCTGGGGAACGGGGCGGCCATCGTACCGCCGAAGATGTCGTTCAAGAATCTTGATTCCATTTTCTTCAGAGGTTTTAGTGCCAGGCGCGGTTTGTCAGGATCGGTGCGGCTGCGTTCCCACATGTTCCAGACCTTTTTTGCCAGTTTCGCATAGCCATAAGCCCGGGCATCGGCCCCAACAGCCATCCACCAGAATTTCTGCCGGATGAGCCCGACGATGATGGCCTCGGTCTGATCGCGGTTGGCATCCCGGATATCGGTAGCGATGTGGAGTAGGATGAAATCGTCATAAGAAGTTCTGAATCTGTCTTCGCCGTAAAGCTCGCCGAGTTTCTTGTACCACCACCTTGCGCCGCGGTATTGCACGCCATCGACCTTGTAGTCTTTTTCGAGATTGAAGGAGGAAAGCGTGTAGACCAGTTCTTCGAGAAAATCGCGGTGCGCGTTCTTGGCGAGAGGCTCTTTCTCGCGGGCCTTCAGAAAATGTTCATGAAGGGCGCGGGCAAAGCGAATCTCAGGCTCGGAAATGTAAACGTAATCTGCACCATCCGGTTCGAGGAAGAGTTTGCCTTTGCGAAACATGTTTACGAAGGCGAAATAAAAGACTCGGTTCGTTTCAAAGAACTGATGCTCCGCGGTCGTTAATTCATTCGCTATGCTGGCCCAGTAAAACGCGTGTGCATCCGCAAGACGCCAGTCGATGGTTCCGTACTCTTCTTCGAGCTTCAGCATTCGTACGGTATCCAGACCCCACTCCTCCGTGAGCTGTTTGGCGGAGATGAAGTCACGGATCTTTTTCACCAGTTCGGGGTATTCGCCTACGAGCTTCTGCTGGTCCTCATTCAGCGGCTTTGTGCTCCAGTACAGTTTTGCGCTCCTGGACGATTTCTGGCCGCGCAGGCTCTTCTTGACGTCGAGGTTCAGGCCCTTCACCGAAGCAAAAAGCTCAGACACTTCTGCATCGGAACGGGCGAAGAGATCGAACTGATCGAGAATTTTCTTTACCCGCTCCTTATCGAAATCCCATCCCCGGGGAAGGTCGCGCTCGGACAGGAACTGCCGGATTTTCTTCAAGGCTTCCGTATGGCGAGCGACGGCACTTTCCTGCTCCTTAGCGAGAGCCTTGTTGTTCCAGTGCAAATCGCCGTACGCCTTCTGAAGGTCAAGCTCAATGGCCCGGGCCTTATTCACAAGGGACGCCAGCGCCTGGTCGGTCTCAATGAACTGCTCAAATGTTTTGGCTGTATCCACGGCCGCGATCGACTTGATGTCGGGAGTGAGCGTGCCGAGCGTTTCCTGAACATCGACGGCAAGGTGGGTTTTGTAGTGCCAGTGATAGTCGTCTGCCCGCCCACCAATTTTGTGAAGGTAGATCCATGCGATCTGGAGGTGAATCTCATGACTTTTCGGGTTGTAGCGCAGACCCTTGTTGCGCAGCAGTTCCAGGCCACGCTGAATCCATAGCCAGCGATCCTGCCTGTTCGGCATGGCGATGGAAATGTTGTAGGAGAGGTTGTGTGAATTCAGCAGCCAGATCTCGGGAATGCGCGGCTCCAGCGTGCCTACCCAGTCATAAAGCTGGACGAGCTCGAAGTGCTTGCTCGCCTTTTCCAGTTGGATCGTGCGCAGCCACAAAAAATCGGCCAACAGCCCGCGGAACCCGCCCAGAGCGGTAGTCAGAACTGCATACTCGGCAGGCATGGTTTCCGCGAGGTCGAATTCGGAAAGCTCGTGTTCCTTTCGCAGGCTTGTCAGCCCCGGCATCTGCAGCGCGCTGATGACCAGGAGTATCACCAGCCCTGCAGCAAAAACAGGTTTAACGGAACGCGTCTCCATAGTTACCTCGCCAGCTTCGCAAGTTCTCTCATCTGGAAAATGATGCCGCTGACCAAAGCCACCGCACCGCCCCGCAGCAGCACTAAAGAAAAGAACGCCTTGCCGACCATCGAGTAGCTTACCTCGCGCCCATCGGTCAGCAGGGGAACAGGGTTGTAGGTGGTGAAATCGGGGACGGCTGAGAAGAGCAATCGAATGTACATTCGCAGGGATTCATCCAGCCAGTCGGGGCCTTCGGCGATTCGTTGTTCGTTGATGTTGTACATGAGCATCAGCCCCGAGATTTCGATCATGTAATTCGAAATCATGCACAGCACCCAGGTGACCAGGGTGACGGTAATCGCCATCGGGAAGGTGAGGAACGTGCTGCACGCCAAGCCAAGGATCGCAAGAAAACTGACACGTATCAGAATCAGGCAACAGCCGTTGATGAAGTTCTGGGTAAACGGCAACGTTGGATAGAGGATCTCAATGCCATCGTTGATTGGGAAAATGATGAGGGTGCGGGAACGGTCGACATTTTTGTATTCCACATAGAATTTGCCGCCCTTCTTCCGCATTGAGTTTCGGTGCAGCGAAATTTCCTGGGTGACCCCCGTCGTGGCTTTCAACCGGGTCTGACCAACCAGGTCGCCATCCTGCAATTTGAAGCGCCACGACCCCGTCTTCTGAATCTTCAGCGTTGGATTCGGTGTGAATATTTTAAACCGCACGATCACGCTCTTTCCTTCCGGGATGTCCTGCTTATCCGGCAGTCCCCGGAACTCCCACGCTTTTGTATATCCATACTGCACGGTCTGGCTCCGCTGCCATACCAGGTTGCGGACCTCCTCCTGCACGCGCGCCAATGGTGTATCCCCGGTCAGGAGCCCCTCTGCGATCCTTCGACGCATTTCCTTCTCGAAAGCTGCATTCAGATCGAGCGCGGTCGGTAACACACTGCGGCGTCCGTACAGGAGCTTGTTTTCGATTTCGGTTCGTTCTTCCTGCGACAGCTTTCTCAACTGCCAGCAAATCAGACCATAGGTCGGAGCAGCCATTCCAAGAAGGAGAATCAGGTTGACGATTACGATGCCAAGAAATTTTCCGCCCAGGATCTGCCATCGGTACACCGGCTTGGTATCGAGGGAAAAGATCTGGCGATCCTGGATCTCTGTGCAGAGGGTCCATGTCGCCAGAAAAACCGTCAAGAGGCAGAGAATAATGTTGACCAGCTCGAGGGAATAGGTCAGCACCACCTGCAGTTCGGCCTTTGGGCTGCCGTAGCTCTTGAGGCTTGCGACGATGATTGGGAAGCCAAGCAGGACGAACGCGCCGGCAAACGCGAGCACGCGCATTCGAAAGGCCTGCAGAACTGTGTTTCTAGCGATTGCCCAGAGATTCACGCGCGCTCAATCCTCTTTTCTGTTGTCGGGCTTTACCAGCCGGTCGAGCACTGACTGGTCGGGCTCGGGCTCTTTGTCCCCATCGATCTCTTCCGAGGGCTCTTCCGCATCTTGGGCAGTAAGGTCGCCCAGCAAAGCCCGATCTACCTCAGGTTCGGCTGGGGCCTCCTCCTCTGCCTCTTCCTCCGGCTCTTCCGGTTTGGCCATCAGGTTGGCAAGCACATCTTTGGATGACAGCTCAGGCGCCTCAGTGCCTTCGGTCAGGAAACTCTCCTTACCTTCACCTATCCGCGCACCGGATGTGTCTGATTCTTCTAACTGAGCCTGCTGCACAACTTCCAGGAAAAACGATTCCAGTTTCATGGTCGGATGGTCGACCGTGATCGGCTTCTCGCCTTCTTCGTCCTTGATGAGGTTAAGAACTTTCTCAGTGGTTCCTTCATTGAGCCGCTCCGCCGAAATCTGAGTAACGCTGCGTCGAGTGAGCAGTTCGGGAACGGTGCCCGATTTCCGAACCTTGCCGCCGTACAGGATCGCGATCTGATCGCAGACGTCCTCAACATCGCCGAGGAGATGACTGCACAGAAGGATCGTTTTTCCGCGTTGCTTGAGACGAAGGATGAGGTCCTTGACCTCACGGCTGCCGATAGGATCGAGCCCGCTGGTCGGTTCATCAAGAATGATTAGATCCGGATCGTTGATAAGCGCCTGCGCAATACCGATACGGCGGACCATGCCTTTGGAATACTCTCGAATCGGCCGGCGACGTTCGACGTTGAGTCCGACCAGTTCGAGAAGACTGTCTGCCCTTTCCTTACGCTGATGACGGGGCAGCTTGAACAGACGCCCGTAGAAATCGAGGGTTTCCTCCGCATTCAGGAACGGATACAGATAACTCTCTTCAGGCAAGTAACCGATGCGGGCCTTGGTACGGACGTCCCGCGGCGAACGCCCAAAGACCTGCACAGACCCGCGTGTAGGATAGAGCAACCCCAGGAGAATCTTGATTGTGGTCGTCTTCCCCGACCCATTCGGCCCGAGCAGGCCGAACACCTGCCCTTCCTCAATCTTCAGACTGATGCCGCTGAGAGCAGAAACTCGCGGCCTGCCCCAAAAGTCATCGAAGACCTTACTGAGCTCGAGGACTTCGATGATGGGTATTTTGTTGGTCATTGAAAAAGTCTGGTATGTGGAGTGGTGGTGGGATGGAGTTGGAGTATGGAGTGACTGAATACGGATCGTTGTAGACGTAGCGGAGCAAGCGTCTCCCCTGCTCCATTCTTCCATCACTCCAACACTCCATCACCCCATTCTTCTGCCCTAGGCTGGCACGGGCATTGGCTCGCGTCCTTCGGCCGATGCCTTCTCCAGCTCGTGTGGTGTGATCTCTTCTCCGAAACGGACCAGGCGCGCGCTGTTGAAAACTACGAAAAGGGAGCTGCTCATGTAAAGGATTGCTGCGGCCCATGGGCTGAGCCAGCCGAAGGCGGAAAGCATCAGGCCGAAGACGATGAAGAGAATACCGAAGAGCAGGTTCTGGTTCACGATGCTCCTGGTTCGGCGGGAGAGTCTCACCAGGAAAGGGATACGGGAAAGGTCGTTGTTCATTAGAGCAATCGACGCACTGTTCATAGCGATGTCGTTGCCGGCCGCGCCCATGGCAATCCCAAGGTCGGCAGCGGCGAGCGCCGGGGCATCGTTGACGCCGTCGCCGATGACTGCCACCTGGTACTGATCGCCCCGCATCTGCTTGAGGATCTTCAGCTTGGTCTCCGGCAGGCATTCGGCCTCGAATTCCGTGCATCCAAGCTCTCTGGCGACTTTCTCTGCGACGGCCTGCCGGTCACCGGTCAGCATCACAAGCCGCTGAAGTCCCAGTTCTTTCAGGTCAGACGCCGCTTCTTTTGCCTCTTCCCGGGGGCGGTCTTCAAGCCCGATCCAACCGAGACACGTTCTTTCTTCGGCGACGAAAATAATCGAAATCGCTTCGCTCTCCGTTTCTGCCAGATCGATGCCGGTGAAGTCAACGCCACTTTCCTTGAGCCAGTTCATACGCCCAACGAGAACGCTCTTGCCGCTTACATTCGCCGCGACTCCCTGGCCGATGGTCTCTTCAAAATCCACCGGCTTACTCGCACCAATGTTCGCTTTTTCTGAGAGCCGGATGATGGCGCGGGCGGTCGGGTGATTGGAATCACGCTCAGCCGACGCCGCGGCGTGGACCAGTTGCTCGGCGTCCGTGCCCTTGGCCGGCGTCAAACGGGTGACGTCAAGAATGCCGGTCGTCAGCGTGCCTGTTTTGTCGAATATCATGGCGGTGAGACGTCCGGCGAATTCGAGGTCTGACGCGTTCTTAACCAGCACTCCGAGTCGAGCCGCACAGGAAATCGCAGCCACCATGGCCGTTGGTGTAGCCAGCACCAGCGCTCCCGGGCAGGCGACCACGAGCGCGGTGATGGCCCGTTCCATCTCAGAGAAATAAAGAATCACGCCGGCGATCATCAAGATTGTCGGGGTGTACCACTGCGCGTGTTGCTCGACGATCTTCATCATCGAAGACTTCGAGCTCTGGGCCTGCAGGATGAGCTCCCGCACTTTTCCGAGCGCGGTCTCCATGCCCACTGTTTTTACTTCGACATCGAGCGAGCCGGTCAGATTCGTTGTGCCTGCAAAAACTTCATCGCCTGATGCTTTGTCCGCGGGCAGACTCTCGCCGGTAATCGTGGCCTGATTGAGCGTGCTATGCCCCCGTCGAACAATCCCATCCGCCGGGACATTCTCCCCGGGCCGGACGCGGATGTAATTGCCGGGATTCAATTGCTCGACTGGAATCTCTTTTTCGCCTTCACCTTCCTTCGTGATTAAACGGGCAATCCGTGGCGTCAGTTTGACAATAGATTCAATGGCCTTGTGCGCGCCCATCGCAGTGCGCCGTTCGACAGCTTCGGAAACGAGAACAAAGAAGCTGATGACGCCAGCGATGGAGTAATCCTGGCGGGCAATCGAAGCGACAATCGCCAGCGCGACCAACTCAGTCATGTGCAGCCGATCTTTGAGCAGATCCTCAATAGCCCGGGCAAGAATGGGCCCCGCCATCAGCAGCGCTCCAATCATACTGCTGATTACACCGAGCGAGTTTGCATCGTCGGGAAACTTGATCCGAATAATGAAATCATTGATCAGCAGCACGAGCCCGATGAAAGCGATTACCAGATGCCGGCGGATCTTGGCTTCTGAGTTTTCGATCTCTGCGATGTCAAGATTCTCAACGGCGGCGGACATGGGGGAGTAGTGAATGGTGAATGGTGGAGGGCCGTCCCGGCCGTCTCGAAAATCGAAAGTCCATCGAAGACGGGCGGGACGCCCATCCTACGATTCCTGAAAACTACTTCTTCTTCTCTTTCGGCTTGTACTTCAGACTGCTTTCCAGTGTGATTCGTAATTGTCTCGTACCGCTCTCGTCGGCATTCAAGACAAATTTTTCCTTGGCATTCGAAATGCCTTCGCTGATTCCCTCGAAGTAAAGCTGCCTCAAAAAGGTCCGTGGGTTCTCCCTGTACTTTGGCAGGAGCTCGCTGAGCGTTTTCGCGTCGGCCTGGGCCTCGAGCACGATGCGGGTCTTGTATGCCTCTGCTTCGGATTCGATGCGTGAGGCGTTGGCTTTGGCGGTCTGGATGATCCGTTCGGCTTCCTTGCGCGCCTGTGTGACTTTTGTCTCTTTGCTGTTACCTGCGTTGGTTACCGCGTCGAACGCGTCTTTGGTCTGGCGGGGCGGGGCTTTCTCCACGTAATTCAGAAGCAGGACCTTGATCCCCAGCTCGAATCTATTGATGTCCTTTACGAAGGCTGTTTTCACATCCGTGGAGAATTGATTCACGTCGCTGAGTAAAGCCTGGTCAGCCGTCATGCGTCCAACGGTCTGCACTACCGACCGGGCCAGGAGGCCCTCGAGCAGTTCTTTTGGCGCTTCCGCGTTCGTTGCCAAAAGGTACGACACCGGATCTTCTATCTTGAAATTAACGCTCCATTGTGAATGGAGGATGTTGCGGTCCCCGGTAATGGTGTAACCGTCGACTCCCGGAATGAGCGAAGTCGACACTTTCCTGCGACCGCCAAGGTCGTAACGATCCCCTTCGTTGTACCAGAAGAGGCTCAGCTTCAGGGTCTGCTCACCCGCAGGCAGAACGACGACTTTGTCGATTGGCTCAGGCCACGACCAGTGCGCCCCCGGCTCAAGGATGTCCGGCCCGAAGATCTGACCCGCCTTCTCCTTTTGCCGGATCTTTCCAAGATGGAGAACGAGCCCCATCTTGCCCGGCTTGATGGTGAAAAACCCCGAGCTCAGGTACAGCACAAGCAGTATCAGAATGAAAAGCTGCAGCAGTCTAAAACTCGATCTCAGAGCCCGCGACAACGCTTCAAGCCCTGGATCTTGCGTGCGTGAGTCAGGTTGTGAATTTCGGGTATCCATGCGAAGTGAAAATCGTCAACCTCGTTGATTCGATAACTCTCTCACCTTTCCTCCTTCGTCTTCCCAGCCGGCCCTTCGGGTGCTTCTTCCAGCAATTGAAAAGGCCCCATATTCGTCGTCAAAATCAGGGTCGTGTCTTTGTCCTTCATCATGTTCTTGAAGGATTCCATTTTGCGAAGGAAATCGGCAAGCTCCGGGTCCTGGCTCAAGATCTTGTAGTAGGACGCGGCCTCTGCGTCTGCCTGGCCTCGGATGGCCTTGGCCTTGGCCTCGGCCTGGGTGAGTTCGTTCGTCGCTTCCTTTTGCGCGTCGGAACGGATGATCGATGCCAGACGCTCACCTTCCGCCTCAAAACGGTCGGCCAGCTTCTGTCGCTCCTTCCGCATGCGTTCGAAAACCACTTCGACGGTTTTCTCCGGAAGGGCCAGCCGTTTGATACCAATCTCCTGGACGTCGATCCCGAACGCCTTGGCCTCTCTGGCGACCGGCGCAAGGATTTCGTCCTGGATTCTGGTGAATTGTATATCTTCCGGTTTGGTCGAGATCAGATGCGTCAGCGGGTGCTTGCCGAGGACACCGCCCTTGTGATTGCGAACGACATCCTTGAGCAGGCTTTCGGCACGCCGTCGGTCGCCGCTGGTCATTTTCATGTAAAGCCTGGGGTCATCGATTTTCCAGCAGACGAATGCCTCGAGGATGATGTTCTTGCCGTCTCCAGTGTAAGACTCCTCGAAAGTGCCACTGAAAATGCGAATGGAGAGGCTGAACTTCACTGCTTTCTGAACCGGCCAGGGCGCTTTGAAGTAGAGGCCCGATTCCTTGATGGGATCGGACGGCTTGTTGAATGTGTAGACCAGCGCTATCTCGTTTTTACGAACGGTGAACATGGTCATATAAGAGATAAGACCCACGGCCACGAGAATTCCGCTTAGCAGAGACCAGATGTTGATCTTCGATTCGGTCTTCCGGGTTTCTTCGGTATCCATGGTCTATTCTCCAAGATCGACGTTGAGAAGATCGGCATTCAGCTTTTCTTCGAGGTTGAGTTCGATGACTTGATTCACCATACCTTTAGGGATGATGAGTTTCCGTTTCCCTTTGAGGGCTTCTTCAAGCGTAGAGAGCAAGTAACGGGATTCGTAAATTTCGGGCGTCGCCAGGTCATACGCATTGCGCTGGTGCTGGAAGCTGTCCGCCTCGGCCTTGACGATGGTCACGCGGCGGGTCTTGTAGCTTTCGGCTTCATGAACTCTCACCCGGCCCGCTGTCTTCGCGCCTGGAACGGTGCGCGCAGCGAAGGCTTCGGCTTCCACAACCGAGGTCTGTTTCCTCTCCTGCGATTCCACAATGGACTCGAACGCATCGGCCACGGGCAATGGCGGATGGACGAGCTGGAATCCGACGTTGGTGACAACGAGACCCAGCCTGGCAGCCTTGGCCTGTTCCGTGATGCGGGTCTTGATTCGGTCGGCCAGGGTGAGGCGCGCCGGCCCCATGAGGTCCTCCATCTTTACGCTGCAGGCTACCTGGACAAGCTCCCTGAAAGCGATGCTGACCAGATAGCCCTTTGCATCTGTCTGGCGATAAAAGTAGTCGAAGAGCTCCTCCCGCTTTTCAGAGATTCGATAATGGAGAATCAACGAAACATTCAGCACATTGACCGGCACACTCGTGCCAATCTCCGGCTGCCCTGTCGGTGCTTCCCTCACCTCCGAGGTCGTCTGGCTGGCGAGCAGGATGTAATCACTGGCGGTCTGTCTTGGTTGAGTCCACACGACCACATTCGATGGCAGTTGACCCTTTTTCAGCTCCTCGTCCCCTTCCTGTTCAGTCTCTTCCACACCGACGACCACCCGCTGGATGCTGGTGGGCAATGAGTATGCCCTTTCCACGGGCCAGGGAATCTTCATGTGAAAGCCGGGCTGAAGGATTTCGCCGACCGGTTTGCCGAAGCGTTCCACGATGACCACCTCGTCATGCTTTACCACGACGATGGACGTCAGCAGAACCGCGGACACAAGCTGAAAGGCTATCAACGGCAAAATGAGCTGCGCGACAAACTTGAAGAACCAGGTGCGGCTGACCTTGAATCCAAACTGGTAATCAAGCGTCTCAGCGACCGCGTTCCAGAGGCTGCCCGGCTGCGCAAACAGTCCGAAGAGGCGGCTGTCATAGGGCGGCCGAAGCTCCT
Source organism: Planctomycetota bacterium (assembly GCA_030740295.1). The sequence goes on along the minus strand of JASLXP010000139.1, from coordinate 269 downwards.
GGCCCGGCAGGCGGGGGCGGAAGAAATCGAGAATGAAATTCAGGATGAATTCAATCCCAAGCAGGACGACAAGAATCGGCAGCGCATGCCGCAGCGCGGTATCGAGGAGCGTCACCTCCGCGATATTGAGCCACATACCCAGGCCGCACAGAGAAAGCAGAAGGCTGTTGCTGAGCATGAATGCCCCGGCTGGGCGCAGATGCCGAAATTCGTTTACCGATGACAGCCCAATGACATATTGACTGAAAGCGAACGCCACAAATGCGAAG
>JASLXP010000138.1 GCA_030740295.1 Planctomycetota bacterium | reverse complement strand
CGTGGGCGTGACGACCCGATCGAATCGATAGATCGAGCGGATGGGAACGTGGTCTTCACCGTCCACGGTTGCGGTCGAGTGTGCGGCATTGCTGATTCGCCAGATGCGATCCATGTTGGTCATGTCCGACACGTCCGGCCCTTTGCCGTTGCCGATCAGGATCCCACGGCCCCGGCTGCAGAGGCGGAGGCCGAAAACTGCAGACTGCCCGTGGCTGCTGACGACAGCCCCGCGTGTGCTGGCTTCGATGGCTGCGTAATCCGCAGTCGGCGTCCAGTCCTGGCGCATGGCGTAATAGCCGGAGTCAGCCAGCGCCGTGTCGAGGAAAGACGGCGCCCGGGCATCCAGTGCTGCATAGGAGGGGCGAAGATTCTCGCCGACCGAAGGATAGTGCAGGGCTTCGACCATCATTTCGTCGAATGAGGATTCTTCGTTCGGCTGCAGAATACCGGCGAGGTACTTCGCCTCCGGCATTTCATGAATGGCTGCGTTCGAGCGCAGACGGTCCGAGACGTAATTCTCTGAGGCGTGACAATCGCCAAAGTCGGGGAAAGTCCCGTTCGGCTGAACGAGCTTCCATTCGACCTCGGCAGCAAGCCGCAGCTTTTCATAGAAACTGGAACTGAAACTGAGCCCATTCACATGCGCCAGCCGCACGGATTCAAGAAACAGGTCAACCGTCCCGGTGTGATAGGAAACGGAGCATTCACGGGTGAAGCCATCCGCGTGAAACAGCAGGCTCATCTCCCTTTCGAACCAGGTGGGATGAAAGGCCTGGAACTTCTCGAATCCTCTAAACTCCGGGAAGAGAAATCCGGCCTTCCAGATCCCGCCGTGCTGGCAGGCCCACCAGTTGTGGCCGTTGCTCCCGAGCATGACTTCGCCCCATTTTCGCGTGGACTCCCATTCCCGGTCCATGGCAGCAGTGAGGAACGCAAAAAGAGGGATGAGGAACTCGTCCGGGCACTCATCGAGGGGCCAGACAAATTGCAGAAATCGCAGGATGTTCACAATGGTGTGAATTCGGCTCTGCTGCCACATCTCACGGCCTTCGGCAACCAGCAGGGAGTATTGCTCGAAGTCATCCCTGGTCGCCCCAATCTGTAGAATCTCCGGTCTTGCTCCCAGAAGCGTCCCTCGGCCATCGGGATGGTCGCCAGTCTGAAAAGATTTCCCCAGCAGCTCAGCCACCGCGGCCACGGCTGCCTTTCGGAACTCGGCAGATGCACTTGTCCGCAGTTGCTCCACGTATTCGCGAGAGTAGCCCATCAAAGGCTTTCCCCTCGAACGCAAGTGCCGAATAAAACCCAGAGCGGCGGCATCTGCATCTCCGACCTGCCATGCACGGTCGAAAGGCGTATCTTTCAGTTCGGCACGTTCCCAATCGATGCACGAGCACAGCCATTCCGGGATTGGGATTTCAGGTTCGTCATTCATTTGAGGTCTCGAGAATTGTGAGAAGATGACAGATTCCTTCGTAAGTCTGCATGGCTGCTTTACACAGCCACCCGCCAGCGATAGCAGTCGGCAGTAAATTCGTCCGGGCGGGTCATAGCGGTGAAGTCGTGTGACTTTGGCTGTTCGGGCATGGTCAGGATGATGTTTCCCGTGCCGCGCTCTTCGTAAGAGCCCCAGTTGCTGTAACGGCGTTCGGCGGGCGCGCCTTCAGGCAAGTCCTGAATCACCGTGAGTGAATTACGAAGGACGCACCCGCGCTCGGTATCCAACTCGGCCATCACGAGGGGATAGCGTGGCATCTGATGCAGCACGGGTTTCGGCAGAATGTTGGCGAACAGATAAGTCTTGCCGGTGACGGACGATCGCATGAAAGAACTATAGCTGGCCGGCACGTACACCTCCGCGCCATCGTCGTACCGCAGAGGTTGCGGTTCGCCCCACGTGCTTCCTCCGTCTTGGGAGATGACACACTGGCGCGATGAAAAGAGCCTGCCGTCCTCGGTGCCCTGGCATCGCATCGTGGTCAGCAGGCGGTCTCCGGTGAGCATCGTTGTGGCCGGTTCGCAGCACCCGGAACCGGCAATGGTGGACGACACCTCCACGAGTTCGCCGAAGGTCACGCGGAGGGAATGGTCATCGCACAAGCGCGCCCGCATGTGTCCGACTTTCCAACTGCCTTCGCCATCGCTGCCCGTATCCTCAGGACCGCTGGATACGGTAAGTCCAAGGACGAATGAGCCGTCGTGAAGCACGACCGGTTTGGACAGATCGGCCATCGCTCCGTTTGCTCCGAACACGATCCCCGGCGCCCAGCGCGTTTCGTCGTAGCCTTCCCGGCAATCGACTATCTGCCGGGGCAATGACCATGTGCCGCCGCCGTCGGTCGATACCTCATACCAGAGTCGATAGGTGCGCTGAATACGACTCCCTCCCTGGAAGATGAACTCATTCGTGTCGACTTCGAATGTAGAAAAGATGCTGACCAGCCGATCACTGGCTTCATCCAGAAAGTGCATTGGCACATGCCGCTGCTGTCCATCGAGATCGGCGGGAGTTTCGGTATGCAGGTCTGGCTCGTCTACCCAGGAGCGGCCATTGTCGTCCGAGCGTCGTCGAAAGATTCGAGGATGGTAATACCGTTTACGCCCATCCGGATCGAAGGCGAGAGCCTCGTGCTTCACTGCCTCGATTAGGCTGTCTCCCTCGACCGACGTATAAGACGGGCTTTGCGCGTAGACTGCAATTCCCTTCAGAGCAGGCATGTAAAGCTCGCGTGTTATGTGCATGGTCCTGTTGGGATGGGAAAGTAATGGCCCCGACACCATGGTAATGCCGGCCTATTTGTCGTCTACAAGTCTCAAACTGGACAAATGGGTCAAGTTTCAAGCGGTCCTCGCCCGGGCGCGCCGGCACCCTGCCGGCAAAAGAGCGCAGGAAGCGCTCGGGCGGAGTGCTGCGCAATCCCAAGATGCCGGCAAGGTGCCGGCGCGCCCAGACGAGCAGCCCATCGTAGCGCTGCCCTCCCGGGCGGCGTCTATGCGAGCCGAGGGCTCGCCCGCGAAACTCCGTCCTGGAGGCCAGAGCTACAGTGCTTCACCGAAACTTGACTGTCGTTTTGACGGATTTCAGGGGCGAAGCTCCGGGCTGTTTGCCTAGCCCAGCCCAACGGGCTGGGTAAATGGTACAGAGATCTGAAAAGGGGCAACGCCCCGGCCATTTATGAGGAGGCCATTCATTGGGGCAAATGACCGGGGCGTTGCCCCTAAAGATGATCTGCCCGAAGACCCAGCCCGTTGGGCTGGGCTAAGCAAACGGCCCGGGGCTTTGCCCCTGAAAATTGTCATTCCTCATTCCCGGAGATCTACTTCCTTCTCCGGATCTTCTGAATACATTGATCCAGCGTCTGGAGAAACTGAGAGCGATCCTTCTGGGCGAAAGGCGCAGGGCCGCCGGTCATGGTGCCCATTTCGCGAAGTTGCGACATCAGTTCACGATTGGCGAGGGCAGACCCGATGGAATCGGCAGTGAAGAGCCTGCCTCTCGGATCAATCACGACGGCGCCATTCTTCAATGATCGATCGGCCAGCGGAATGTCAGCGGTGATCACAATGTCGGAGTCCGAAGCGCGCTCTGCGATCCAGTCGTCCGCAGCGTCCAGGTTTCGATCTACCAAGACCATTTCGAGCCAAACGGCTTCCGGACACTGAATCCAGGCGTTGGCAACGAGGAAGACCTTTAACTTGTATCGACGGGCGACACGGTAGACCTCTTCCTTTACAGGACACCCGTCCGCGTCGATGTAAATACTGGTGTTAGAGAGGTCGTTCATGTGCTGACGGAAGCCGAGCAGAGAGTAGTGAGGCTCCTACTGTCTAAAGACGATGATTTCGCCTCCATGAAAACTCAGATCTATATTGAATGTTACGCCCTGGGCTGTTCGCTCGAATGGAAAGTTTTCCAGCCTTCCACTGTATGCCGATTTGGCTGGCATCGGCAATTGAAGCTCGACCTTCACATCATTCTGCGACTTCTCGAAACAGTTGACCAGGAAGAGAACAGTCTGCTTCGGACCGTCATGGATGAATGACATGACGCGAGGGCGGCTAAGTTTGATCTGTTGCTCAATGCCCGCGGCCGCACAACCGATGGTGAGGAGCTTCCTTGTCTTTGCAGCATTCTCCGGTTCATCTACCCGACGGTGGTAGCCGCCGGTCAAAGGCCGCACGGTGCTCCCGTATAGAAACGCTTGCCCTTTTCCATAGCGATTCTGAATCAGCGATGGGGAAGCATCCTGGAAATGAGCCATGCCGTTACCGGTCGTGAGCTCATACCGTGGCTGACACGGCACGCTCTTGAAAGTGACTGCGGATAAATGCCGCTGACCCGCAGCATTTTCAGAAACACGAATCTCCACTTCCTGCTCAGGCGTCCAGGTGAACTCTGACGGCTTGAGAGGGGGGCGATTCTTTACTCCGAATACCTCGTTGAAGGTATCCGTCTTCTGATCGAATTCTTCACGCGCCAGGGCGTTGTAAGGGGACCAGAGGACGCCCCCCTTGCGTACCCACTCCTTGATCTTTTCCTGAGCCTTCAGGCTTACATGGGTGTCTGCCGCGTACAACACCCGGTATCGAGTCAGCGCTTCGTCCTCAATGATTTCTTCCTCGCCGACGACTTCAACAGGCAGTCCTGAATCCTTGAGTGCGACATACATGGCTGCCCGTTGGTAGAGCGGGTAACGGTTGAAAACGGGATTGATGTAAGCCGTGTTAATCTCAGATGAGTTGGCTACCAGAATGCCAACCGGGCTGGGACGGCTGCGCGAGGCCAGGATGTCCTTTTCGCAACGGCCGACCCATCTGAGCGTTTCCGCCCAATCGCGGTTGGTTTCTTCATGTTCGGCCCAAGGCGGCCCAATCACTCGCAAAGGGCCATACAAGTAGGAAAAGATCGAGCGGGCACCGTTGCCAAGATTGGCCAGGAAACGCTGTTGAATGGAGCCTCCGACTGTCAGGGCCCCAATGATCTGACCACGTTTCCGAGCGGCTGCTCGGAGAATCTCTGCGCCGAACGCGATGCGATAGCAGTCCCAGTTCCAATCTTCGAGCATAAGGAAATCGGTGGTATTTGAGCGGGCCCACTCGAAGAGGTTCAGAGCTCCCGTCCACATCTGGCTGCGCTGAACTGGCATCGCTTGAAAGTTCGGGCTGGCGAACGGTTTTCGGCGGAAGTGCCCTTCCTTCGTTACTTTTCGGATCGCCTCGCCGCACGCGCCGTAGAATTCTGTGCTGTAGAAAGACTGAAATCGTTTGGTCCAGTAGCGGTGTCGTTTCTGTTCGAGAGTAAGCGCGGTGAGGTCGAATGTTTCGAGCCGAGCCGCGGCCTGCCGCGCATCCTCTTCGTCCGCGGCACGCAGATCTTCAAGCTCTGGATCGTCATCAGCTTCCGGATCAAATTCGGCAAGTGACTTTGGCGCGTCCGGGGCGACTTCCTGCACGCGGCTCGGGTCCACCTGAATCAATGTTCGGTAGGATTCTGATCCAAAGCGAACTGGGGCATCTTCGAATGCCTTTACTTCCGGCCAATCCTTCTTACCAAGCTGCGCCGGATTTACGCCCTTCTCCTTCAGATACTCTTGGTACCAGCCAAGCAGGTTTGGAATGGAGTTTATGTAGGGCGGAGAAGTAGCTGGCCCGATTTCGTCCCCCATGATGATCAACTCCACCTGTGCAGAATCCGCGTGCCAGCGCCTGCCCTGTGGCGAGTAACAGAGATCGGCAGATTCCTTCAGACCGCGTCGAACGACATCGGCAAAGGTTTCACCTTCTCTTTTCGGCCGGCCGATTCTTTCGAAGACCTCCAGCGGCCTTTTGGGATACCAGTGGTGCTGGGCCGTAGACCGCATGCCGTATTTTTGCTTGAGCCGATCGAATCGACTTGCCGACATCGGTGTGCGGAGCTCGAGGCCATTGAAACCGAGGAGGCCGCACTGGCGGACGATGTATTCGGTCTCCATCGAGGATTTCGACGTGCCCATCGTGCAGACGAAAATCTTATCCGGACGCGGGCCTGTGCCGTCGAGTCCGAGGCTCTGAACCATCTGGTATCGGCGCTTTGCCCACTGTCCGAAACTCAACGTGTCGTGGAGCATCTTGTGGGCATCGAGCCCCGTGGGCATAAGTATGTTGAGGCCCTGTACTGCTTCAGTGTTTTCGACACCTTCGCGAAAGATGCGGTCAGTTGTGCCTCTTGAAGCGAACTGAAACGCCACTTCAAGGTTTGCCATCCCATTCCTCAGAATACCAAGGTCGATGGAATGAAATCGGATGTGTGACCACCAGGTTGCCATCGACGAGTGCGCTGCTTTCGCCCACGGTGTCCACTCGCCAGCCTTCAGGAGATGCTCTTCCTTTTTACACAGGGGCAGCGCTTCTTCGAGATGCTCGATGACCTGATTCTTGAAAAGAAATGCAGCGGGTCTGCCTGCCGGGCCGTGCGAAGACCAGGGCTGGGTCACACAGAACATTTCCACACTGAACGGCTTGTCCGTCCCGCTTAGAACTTTGAAGCGCATCCAGACCGGCCCGGTGAAGTCATGGACATCGGGCAGATATTCTGTCTTCTTGCAGAAGAGAACCACGTCCGGGCCGGAGGTGCCGCGCAATTCAAAACCGACCTTGAGCTTTCCTGCTGGAAGTTGGGCAGAAAAGCTCTGCCATCTGAATTGCGCGCCCGGTCGTTGGTCATGCCCACATTCAATCCTCTTGTCTCCCAGGAGAAGATTGAACGGTATGAATTCGATGGTCCGAGTGAGTTTCCTGGGTCGACCTTTCATCTGATACCGGCTGATCTTGTAGCGCACATGGACCTGCCACTCGCCACCTGATGGAAGCTCGGTCTCTGTCCATGCAGTCACTGGCTCTTTCAGGTCTCGCTGTTGCCACGGTTTGTAGGCGGCAAGGTACACGCCAGCGCTCGCCGCCCCATGCGGAATCTGCCAGAAGGACGGTGAGGATAGTTTCCGGTTCTTTACGACAGCACGTCCCTGTTCGTCGTGCGTAAATTCCGCCTCGACGGTGACTGATTCGCTGAGAAGTTTGGCAAACGGAACCTCCGTAAATGGGCGCTTGCCATCAAGGTACTCTTCTGTGCCCATCTCAACACGAACGTTGGGTTCGTCCGGGGGCTCGACATCTTTGGGCAGCTTCAGCTTGGATTTACCGGCCTTCGGATTCCCGTAATAGAGATGAAACCTCAGCTTCGTCCCTGAGAGCAGCTTGCCCGGTTTTACCCACAGACTGCTATGTCCGTCGTCCTGCCCGAAATCGAACACTCCGCAGGGAAGTTCATCACCCGACCAAGTGACGGCGCGTAAGTCAGCCAGCCTCTTCCGCGTACGTCCTGTGTTGTATAGCAGCAGCGGATCCGGCTCGGTGAAGAAGACGAATCCATCATCCGAAAGCAGCAACCCGGCACCGTCCAGTTTTATCTGACGGCGAATCTTCCAATCCCTGTTCCACCAGGTCGCTTCTGCAGAATCCTCAAGATCTTCTTCAAAATCTTTGTCCTCAAGTTCCAATTTAAACTCGCCCATCGTGCCCTGATGAAAACTCAGAACACTGATGAAAAGGATCTGGATTAAGTTCACATTTCGTGAACGCATCTAATGCTCTCGTGGGAATCGAAAGTGGCCCCCGGTTGGAGCCTGCAGCTACTCTCCATGTCTCTTCCGCACATGATTACTACATCGTAATCTTGAATCCGATGGCCATGTAAAAAATCGATCACCTTCTGATGGTAACTCTGATCTGTAAATTGATATTAAGGCATCCTGCATCTTTCAGAGGAGTTTCAGCTCGCCCATGATCCCCACGCAGGCCACAGACCGGCTTGCAGGGAGGACACGCTTTTTTTCAATGCTTTGTGATCGCCCTGGTTTGTGTCGTGTCGCGACCGGAAATCCGGCCTTGACCGCTAATCAACAGCAACCAGCTAACCCATCTTCAGCGTCCGGTCGGTAAGCGGCAGATCGACCCGGCCGTTCCGACGACGGTGCGATTCCCGCAAAGCGATGGCTATCTCTAGAGTTTCTCGCCCTGTTTCGCCGGTACAAAACGGTTGTTCGCCGCTGTCGAGGCAGCGACAGATCTGTTCGATGGCGTCGACCATCGAACTGCGGGGATGCCATGGGCCGTGGAAAGGCCGCCGGATCTGCTCTCCGGATTCGGGGTGTTCGCTCCACAGCTCAAATTGGGAATGGCTGTTGGATGAAATGATCCTGCCCGCGTCCCCAATGAGCTCGATACGCCAGTTATACCGACGGTTGCGCTCGCCTCTGGAATTCATGAATGCCATGACGCCGTTCTCGTACATGATGATTCCGGACCCGGCGAGATCGCCATCGGCCGCGGCTCTTTCATCGTTATCCATGACGCCCACGACCCAACTGGCCGGAGCGCCTGCGAACATGCTGAAAAGTGCGAATGTATGGCTCTGCAAGTTGGAGAGACTTCCCGGACTGTAACACACCATGGATTGAAGCTTGCCGATGGCTCCCTCCTGGATGTACTCGAGCGCGCGGCGGTAGCAGGCGTACCAATTCAAATGGCAAGCTACCGCGAAGATGGTCTCACTCTCTTTGCATGATGCGACCATCTCGTCGGCTTCGCAGAGGCTGACACACATAGGCTTGGTGGCGTAGATTGCGGGTACCTTCAATTCCGCCAGCGTTGTCACGATCTCTGCGCGGGGTGCGGGGCGAGTGGTCACGCACACCAGATCGGGACCTTCAGCCTCAACCATTTCTCTGTAGTCGGCGTAGAGCCTCTCTGTGCCCCAGCGGCGATTGAAGTCATCGAGTTGGCCCGGCTCCGGATCGGAAGCGGCGACCAACTCTATTCCCCGTGCTTCGATCATTGCCGGTGCATGCGCCCAGGGCCACGGATAACAGGGCTCGCCCACGTGCTCATCATCGATAGTGCTTCCCATCCGTCCACATCCGATAACGGCGCCCCGGTAGGTACCTTGAGGCTCAGTTTTCTTGATGGCTGCAAAAGCTTCCAAGTTTCTGCTCCTTTTACTCTGAGTCTTCGACCTCGAACTTCAGGTGTGTCGTTGGGCTCCATCGCTCCTTGGCGTCGCGGGCTTTTACATGAAAGTAATAAGTACCTGGTTTCAGATCTTTGACGTTGAAGCTGGTCGCGTCAGAGAGCTGCCCGTTGGGTGGTTCGGTGTTTTCGGTCTGGTCGAGCTTGAAGGTGTACTTCACCGCAGCGCCTGTGTTGTGGACCTTCCATTCGAAGGCCGCATCGCGTCCCCTGGCTGAGTAAATCGTGAAGTTGTCGATCTTGAACCTGGCACCCAACGGATTGTCGTACATGGGGCGGCCGCCGCCCATGGCCCAAGTGTTGAGCTGCTCGGCGCGAAGGGGCAGGATGGGGTCACCTTCCCGGTTCGAATCGACAACCATCTTTTGGAGGTCGAAATCGACTCGATGCCATTGCCTGTCCTGTTGGGCCATCGGCAATCGGCCGGCCACATAAGGATGGAAGTATCCTCCTTGCCCGCAGTGGGTGAGCCATTCGACAACATACATTTCCTTGTTCAGCAGACCGGTCAGGTTGAACGCGCAGCCGGAGGTTTCGAATTTGTAGTCGAACGCGACGCGAGGGTAGCGCCGCAAGTCGTAGGACGATTTATGAAGGAAAGGGCTGAAGAACTCGTTTCGGTTGAGATTCAGAATCTCCAGGCATCCTTCACCCGTTGCGGAGTCATCGGAGCACGGGTACATCCATGCACAACGCCGGATGCTCGAATCTCCCATGGACTTTCCGAGGCCCCCCGGGTCGTTCTCCCAATCGTAATCATTGAAACACAAGCTGTCTGACGGGATGTAGGAGACGTAAGGGGCAGACGGCGGGCCATCCACATTGGGCTTCTTGCCCGTCCTCGACACCATTGCAGGCAAATCCCGAACACGAATCGGGAGATGAGTGACTGGTGACCACTTGCCGTCTTTAGTCTGGGCTCTGACATGAAGCCACGATGCGCCTTTCGGTGCGGCGATCTGCAGCCGATTGCCTTGCCCACTCACTTTCTGCGGCGGCTCGTTCTTCGCGTCCGTATCAAACGAATACGAAAAGCCCGAGACCGAATCCCCGGCGAGGACAAATTGGAACTCAGACTTGCGGCTCGCAGGCACTGCGGGCACCAGGCAGAAGTTGTCGACGTAATAGGTCAAGCCCTGGGGATTGGACAACCGGTTCGTATCAGCGAGATAGAGCCGATCGATCCAAATGGGCGACCTGCTGGAGAGTCGATTCTGCAAAGCCGACAGCAGATCGAGCTCGGCCGAATGCCACTCGTTGTCGGCCCGAACGCTGATGGCACCGATGAGAGGCCAGCTCTGGTCAATGCCGGTCAACCGGACTTCGAACCAACGATTGTTGGCCCGCAGCACCATGTTGATTTCCAGGTCCGGAGGAAACCGATAATCGAACCGGAGAATCGGAAAGAAACGGGCATCGAAGGGCGCGGAGATGAGGCTTGCGCCAGCCGGGCCGCCGACAAGGAGATTGAAGAGCCGGAGAGCGTGCCCGCTCTGGTTTGGCAGCGGCTCACGCCAAAGCAGGGCTCCGTCTTTGCCGCCGAAAGTCTGCCATCCTCCCAGTCCGGACTCGAAGTCGTCGAAAACCGAAACTCCATGCACGCGGATCTGCGGCGGCGGGATTTTGGCAGGCAATGGTTTTGCCGAGGCCGAACTGAATCGGACGTCGCTCAACTCGCACACGGCCCCGATGCGATTGAGGCCGATGCCGCCAATCTCCTCAACAGTGCGCAGAGGGCTCTCAATGAAGATTTCATCGATTGGTCGGGCCGGGTCATCCGGACACATCCGAGCGAGCGCGCCTCGAAGATCGATCTCGGCCTCATGCCATTTCTCGTCTGCCTCCGTCTGGATCCTGCCCATTGGAATCGCTCCGGCACGGTAGGAATCCTTACCGGTAAGGACGAACTGCCCCAGTTCTTTTCTTCGCCGAACAAACAGGCCAAGTTGGAGGTCCGGTGTGAATCGGTATCTGAATCTAAGCAGGCCTTCCTTGATGACATCGAGTGTCTGGTCTCTCAGTTGAGTTCGGAAACCGCCGCCCGATGCGCGATTGACTGTCCGCAACGCTCCTTTCGTCCCCGGTTCGGTCTTTACGGTCTGAGGCAATGCGATCCCGGGACTTTCCTCAAAAGAGAGACTGGCTCTTGCCATCGCCATACCGTTCTGCCCCCACGTCCAGACACCGAACCGTTCGCCTGTCAAAGGTTGGGGATCGTTGAACTTGAGGAGCAGCTTCATACCCAGGGAGCGTCCCTCTCTGTCAAAGTCCTCAGCCTTGATTGTTATCTGTCTCCCCTTTCTATGGATTCGCACGCGCTGCCAGACACGTGAATGGACGCGGTAAAATGCTGGCATCTCGTGACGGAACTGCGGGATAACTCGCTCGGAGGTCTCAGCAACCAGGCGATCACGACGATAGAGGCGAGACGGAATATCACACGTGCCGAAGACGAGGTTGTAGCCGCTGTCGAGCGAGCGACCGTCTGAGCAGAAGGAGACGTTCAGCGTGATGGGGAACGTGAAATGGACCCGCTGGGGCGTGCCTTCCATCGGAGCAAACGCCAACTCCATCAGCCAATCTCCCCGAATGCGGCGTTTGTTCCAGAGAATGACGTTGTCTGTGCTTCGTCCGCCGAAAAAAGACCACATGGGCACACATGACCAGCGATTGCTCGCACGCCAGTTTCCCCTCTGGGCTTCCCAGGCGGCTGGCGCGCCATCGAAGAGGTACTCGGTGTGGTGACTGGAAGTGAGTATCGCCGAGTCACGCCAATCCGGATTCCTCAAGTACCAGGAGGACGCCGGTGTGAGCCATGCTCCGGCTTCACCTCGGATGAGGGGTGATGGATCCGCAAACCGGATGGCTTGTTCTGCCCCATAGTCAACTCTTATCGCTCCGTCGACAGCAGAGAACCTCACCGTACGGATACCTTCATTCTTGAGCTTACGCTCGGCCAGCTCCTTGCCGTTCCTTCGCAGAACGAGCCGCTTGAAGTCCCAACTCACTCGGTAGCCGGAGCCTGGCTGTTTTCTATCAGCGAAGAGCGCAATCTCTCCACCGCGAAGAGGCCAGCGACTGGATGTGTACTCGAAAGTGGCATCGTTGAAGAGCGGCAGAGAGTGCCAGTAAAGCCCATCCCGTCTCTTTTCCCATTGCCCCCTGGGATGAGCCCAGGAACGCATCATGCTGTCACTGGTGAATTTCTTGTCCACAAATTTTGGACGGTCTGTTTCACCCGGCCCGAAGGGCTTCGGAAGAAACTGACCGGGCTGCGCGGCCAGAGACTCGACCTTCACATCGTCAAACCAGCATCCCTCCCCTTGTCCGGCAGCGAGGCCGATTCTCCCGCCGAGAAGTGATTGGTCTGTCGCTGCAACAACCCTTGTCCCATCCAGCCAACCGCAAATGGACTCACCGAATACCGTAACTGCCAGGCGGTACCAAGTTCCGCCATGCCTGAAAAGCGGCGATTGAGCAAGGACCCTTTCCTTGCCATCGCGTACGCGACACAACTCAAGTTGTTTGCCTTCGCGCCACCGAAGCAAGTGGTAATTCTGAGCGTCCCTGCGGTAGAAGACAAGACCGGCCGTGGACCGTGGATTTTCCGAGCGAAGAGATACCCCGAATCGGTAGTCGCTCCAGAACCAGTACGAGAGATTGCTCACCGCAAACGCGCGCGGGTTGCCCTGCCCCAGAAAACGAAAGGCATTCGCCGCCTGGGACGGCGTCATTGAAGCTTGAACAGCCCAACGGCCCTCGACCGTCCGCCATTGTGGCTTGGTGCCTGCCGCCCGCATGAAGCCATCGCCGAATACGATTGGTGACAAGGGCTGGACGCGAATCTTGATGAGTTTGCACGAGGGTGCTTCTTCCCAGCGGAAGGAGGGCTTTGCGCCGAGGTCAAGAGGCGTGGAAATCCTTCTCGTCCCATCAATCGCCAGCAGAAATTTACCGGCTTTCGACTGCAACCATGCACGATGTTTCTGCCCGGCAACGGGAACATCCGCGGCCTTGCCTGCCGAAGGTATGAACCGGACTTTGTCGGGATGGAATTCAATGACTGCCGAAACGGCCTTCCCGTTCCTCAAACGGAACTTGGAGACGCCTTTCGCTTCCTTATGGGTTTCCCATGCAAAGCGGATGACAAATTCCGGATGCCCGGGAGCAATCCAATCACCTTCAGCGGAGACGCCGGGAATGAATCCAACCCAGAGCAGGAGTCCCGGCAGAGATAGCTGCAACATGGGTGGGACATTACCGCCGAGGAGAAAACCCCGCCACCCGTAGCGTCAGTCCCGGATTTGGCGGTTCCGTGCTGGTGCGGCGGTTTTCAAGATGACCAGTAAACTGAAGGCTGCTCTGTAAAGCTGGCCCTGCTCCTGAATGATAAGGAGCCATCTGCTCCCGGTCTCCTCTCCTGGAGCATGTAAGAGCAGATAGGTCCCAGTGGGTCAAGACGGAAGAGCTTTTATAGATCTAACAAATGGGAGTCCTTTTGTTCAGGGGCGAAGCCCCGGTCGTTTGCAGCATGTCAGTCGGGCAAATGGTCGGGGCGTTGCCCCTTTGGTTGTCCTTCATTACTTCCCAGCCCGCCGGGCTGGGCTAGGCAAACCGGCGGGGCTTTGCCCCTGAAATCCGTAAAGACGCCTCCAGTCTTGCCCTACCGTCTCGTCCAGTCGAACGACTATGAGAAGAACGAAACACCGCGACGTCCAGGCCTCGTCCAGACTCTTGCTGGCTTTCCTTCTGGCTGCGAATGCGTTGCCCGCCGGTGCTGAGAACACCACAGAGAATCTCCTGCGCAACGGTGATTTCGAGCAGGGCGCCAAGGGTTGGACCCTCGTGGATTCCAAAAACAAGCCCGGCGGTGAGATCGTCCGGGAACCGAAAGGCAACCAGGTCCTGCATGGTACCCAGGGCAAACATTTCCTGGCCGCTCTTTCGGGCGAGGGGGTTGACGCTGAAGGCATCAAGAAGCTGGCCGGCGCCAAGGTAACCCTCAGCTTCCGGGTCAAAGGCGATCAGTATGCCCATCCCACGATCGGTCTCTCGTGCCTGAAGGCCGACGGCAAGCGGCATGTCGTGTGGTTCATAACGCATTCCAGGCGCTACCCCATACTCAACATTCGCATGAAGCCGAAATGGAGCGTGGTGACCCGCGACCGGGTGTTACCGGCGGATATCAAGGATGTCCTGTCGCTGGATGTCTACACGAACGGGCAGGAAATATTCTACGACGAGTTCAAGCTCACGGCCTGGAGCGTGGAAGACGGGAACGTGGCAGAACCGGATCCTGCATGGCTGGGCATGACCTTCCAAAGCGGGGAGGAGATCCTGGAGTTTGCCAACACCTGCAATTTCCTGCTGTGCGAATGGTCCCGGCTGTTGTCGGACCTCTACAGCCTGCGCCGGGCGGCGCATTATCTGCCCGGCGTGGACTCGGAGAAGCGGGTGCTGGAGTTGGAGAAGGCGGTCTGGGAATACCGGGACAAGTTGACCGCTCTCCGGGAGCTCTATGTCAAAGTGATGACGGATCGCTATGGAAAGCTCTTCACCCCCGTGAAGCCGTGGGGATTTTACGCGGCCAACGGTTTCGCCGGTCGAAAGATGATGCACAGCGTCATGAAACGGAAGAGCGCCAAGGCGCCACTGGTGGAGTTCGAAAAGAAACTGAAGCACATCCGGAACGATGTGGCGAGCACGCAGGCAACACTCTTCAAGCAAGCCTGCGAACGAGCCGGCTGGGCGCCCGCGCCGGTTACTCCCCATGCGCGCCCTGACAGGATGTTTGACAGCAACGGGCAGCCCACACACATCATTTTCGGCGCGCGGAACCGGGGATGGTACAGCCTGTTTGCGACCCAGTGGCTGGATCCGGAAATAACCATGCATGTGGATCCAAAACTCGACCTGAAGTCCGGCAAGTTTTCGAATTGGGAATGGTATAAGGACACCCTCACACCCTACAGGACAAAAGGCTGGGCGAGGCCGACCGTTGTCCCGATTGGTGCATGGCTTGACCCGGAGTTTCTAGCCAGGGCGAACACCGAACCGGAGGAGTATTACGAATCTACGGAAGATGGCGTGGCCTACCCGTCCGAGAAATACGGCGGGTGCCATCATCAATTCCAGTTCCTGAATCCCAAGGTCATGACGACCTTGGAGGATCATTACTCGACGTACTCAAAGATCTGCAAGCAGAACGAGGAGATGATCGCTTGTCTGTTCCTGGTGTCTGAAGTCTGCTTCTTCAAGCCCGCGGAAAGCAAGCCGGTCGGCTATTCCCTTCGTTTCAAGAAGGGGTTCCAGGACACGCTGGCTGCGAAATTCGGCGAAATCGACACGTTGAACCGCTCCTGGGGTTCCGACTATCAAACCTTCGCAGACATCTCCCTACCGACCAAGACGATGTTTGACGCCATGCAGGAGAAAGACCTGCCGCTGATCTACGAGTACCGCAGATACCGCAAGGACTGTTACTCGACCTTCATTGAGAAAGTCTACGCGGCCCTCAAGCGCGGCTCGGACTTCCCGGTGGCTACCAGCATCGCTCGCGATTACATGAACGGCAATTCGCTCGATCCCTGGGACAGC
>JASLXP010000137.1 GCA_030740295.1 Planctomycetota bacterium | reverse complement strand
GATCGACTCTGTGGCTTCGGCGACTTGGCCCGGATTTGTAAGTTTCTCCCAGGCGTCCATCCTCTGCTGATAATGATCCGCACGCTTCAGAAAGTCGTCCCGCTTGCCTGCAAGTTTTTTCCGCCAGCGTTTGAGCTTCTGTGCATTCTTGCCGGCGAATGCTTTCCTTACTTCCATCAAGGTGACATTCCGCTGCAGGACATCGATGTCAGGCACTCGCAGCGAATTGGTTTTGTAGTTAAGGGCAATCACCGACCGGGCGCTGTTCGCATGACAGAACCGCAGACGAAGCTGGAAGTCGCCCTCGGCCAGGCGGCCAACTCTGAGCGAAAAGTGGCCATCCTCGCTGACGCGTGCGGCCCAACTGGTCGCGTCGTAATCACGATTGGTGCCCGCGGGAAGTTTGTCGTTGTAACCGATGACTCCATAGATCTTCGGTGAACCTCTGACCTGGCCGACTATCAGCAGATCTCCGCGGTCGTGCTGGAATTCCAGATTCCTCAGTTGATAGGTGACCGGTGCATCCACATCCTCAAGCGTGCGCGTGAACAGCGGATGAACGGAAAGGGCGAGCGCGTGCGCTGCCGAGAGATACGCGCTCTTTCGGGTCGGGTCATACCTCTTCTGCCGATACGTGTAATTGCCGTAACCCATAAGCGCATTCCCGTTCCTGGCCTTATCAATGTCCGCGTTGTGCGGCAGCCCGAAGGAATGCCCCAGCTCATGAGCGATTCCGCCTATCATGTACACATTAAAGTTTCCGAGGGTGGTTTTGCGATCCCGATCATTGAGCTCAGGAGTTTTCTTCTCCAGGTTTGGAATGTCGAGCCCCACATGATCTACTATCCAGGCACGGCCATTCCGTTGATTGCCGAAGCCGGTGAAGGAAGCGTTGAATCTCCAGACACCATTCTCTTTGTGATACACATTCTGAAAGACAATGAGCCAGGTTTTGTCTGCATCCATCTGCCGCTTCTTAAACGCCGGACGGATGTACTTCTGAGTAACCTGCTGCACATTGACAATGACCTGAGGATTAAGGGGCTCATCCGCGTTGATGATGTGAATCTTCAGCTTCCCTTCTGCATCCCGCATCAACGGAAAAGTGACAGGTCCGTAACCATTCTTCCGCATCTCTTCCCGATAGAAGGCCTGGATGTCAGTCATAATGCGGTCGAGCCTGCCCTGAAAATCTTTCGCCGGTTCCAGACCATGCGGGCAGTAATAAACCACATGCAGATGCAGGTGCGGATCGGGCTCTGCCTGGAGGGGGCCTGGGCCGTATACGAGAAAAATAGAAATGAGAGCATTGAATCGTGGCAAGATGAGACCTGATCCTGAAGTAGTAGCATCGGATGCGGAACGCCGTAATCGCAGGATGGCCTTCCTCGGCCGACTCCTGTCGAACTGCCCCACACGGGCGAGGACGCCCATCCTACGTTAGCCGTACCGAATTCGTAAAGTCTCTTCCGACGTTCTGAACCATGCTGTCGTCTGCTCGGCTCCATCGAAGTCAGATTTCCGGGCAGCTACTTGCCGACGTTGTCCCCGGGCGCTACATCCAACGGAAGTTGGAAACTCTTTTCAGGTGCCGTCATCGAATCGCCGCCAATGATATCGACACTCACCGGAAGTACGGAGGATGCTCGAAGATGAAAGTTGCCATCACTGGTTCATCCGGAGACATAGGCTCTGAGCTCACTCCGTTCCTGAAAACCGGCGGGCACGAAGTGGTACGGCTCGTTCGCTCAAGATCGATGTTGGGGGAATCGTCTGCCTATTGGAACCCGGCAGAAGGTGAGCTCTCGCCTGATCTGTTTCAGGGCGTGGACGCCGTGATCAATCTCTCTGGCGAAAACGTCAGTGGCGGCAGGTGGACAGCGGCTAAGAAAGAGAGACTTCGGGACAGTCGAATCCGCACGACGGAACTGCTGGCAGAGACTCTCGCTGGCCTGAACGACCCGCCGAAGGTTTTGCTCAATTCATCGGCTGTCGGTTTCTACGGTGATCGAGGTGACGAATCGGTAGACGAATCCTGCCAGCGCGGCTCAGGCCTTCTGCCAGATGTCTGTGCCGAATGGGAAGCTGCCACCAGGCCCGCTCAAGAGAAAGGAATCAGAACTGCGTTCCTTCGCTTCGGGGTCGTTCTGAGCCCAGCCGGTGGTGCGTTATCGAAGATGCTCTTACCGTTCAAGATGTGCCTTGGCGGCGTGATTGGCAGCGGGCGCCAATACATGAGCTGGATTTCCATCGATGACGCGGTCGGTGCAATTCATCACCTTCTGATGAACGAGAACATTGAAGGCCCCGTGAACATCGTCTCCCCCAATCCGGTAACAAACAGGGACTACACCAAGACACTCGGCAAAGTTCTTTCCCGCCCCACTATCCTTCCCATGCCCGCATTCGCTGCAAGATTGGCATTCGGAGAGAAGGCGGACGAGCTGTTGCTCTTAAGCACAAAGGTGGAACCGGCCCGATTAAAAGAGACTGATTTCGACTTCCGCTTCCCTGATCTAGAAGATGCTTTGCGGCACTTGCTGGGAAGAGCATGAGACAGTGCGATCAGCAAATTCGCAGCCCCATTTGACGAAGTCTCTTCAAGGCGATTTTTCGTTCGCCAGGAACAACGCGGTTGATCGTGCCAAACTGATCCCACCCGGAATAACCAGAGCTTAACGTGAGAATTGATTTGAACTTGGTTGAATCAGGTATTCTCTGCCTCTGACAAGAAAGCCCTGCGAGGTAACTGGTATGAATTCGCCCGCCCCTCCTCGAAAGACCAGGACGTACATCAGGCATCCAGCCGACATACCCATTCACCTGACGGTCGAAGGTAGTACAGATGGGGAAAATGAACTGAAAAACGTCAGCCTTGGGGGCCTGTGCTTCATGACCGATAATGCAGTCGAAGTCGGTTCGAAAGTGCTGGTGAAAATGCCTGTCGTCTCGCCGCCATTTGAGACAGCCGGAAAGGTGGCCTGGTGCAGGAGGAGAGAAGAGGATTACGAGGTGGGAATTCAGTTTATGGGGGCTAAAGACCTGTTCCGAGTCCGAATGGTGGAACAGATATGTTTCATCGAGCACTACAAGAATGAAATGCTCGAGACCCAGGGCAGAAAACTCACATCCGAACAGGCCGCGGCAGAATGGATAGAGAAATATGGCGCCGATTTCCCAGAGCCGGAGCCCGGCGGGCAGCCATCCTGAGTTAATCCAGCGGTACTTGTACGGGCGATGCCAGGTAACCTATGAGATCCCGTACTTCCTCTCTCTTCATGCCTTCCACCAGGCCCTCCGGCATCATGGATGTCTGCGAACTTTTCATATTGTCAATTTCGGCACGGTCCAAGACCACTTTCTCGTTGAGGGTTTGAATAACGATCCGTGCACGAGTTTTTTCAACAATGATGCCTGATATCAGTTGCTCATCCTTAGTCAGGATATTGGTCAGTTCGAACCCTTTACCAATGAACGCACTGGGTGTGAGGATGTTCTCGAGGATGTAGTCAAGGTTGTCGCGATTCGAACCGGTGATCTCCGGGCCAATCCTGCCGCCTTTTCCGAACAGGGTGTGGCACTGAAGGCACGTTTTATCAAAGATAGTTCGCCCGTTCTTGAGGTCTGCTTTTCTGATAAATCTCTTGGAGAGAAACTTCTTGTACTTAGCGATCAGGGCTTTTTTATCTGCTGAAGTTTCCTGAACAGTGCCCCAAGCCCGGGTTAACTTCTCCAGGACCTCCGGGTCATTCATATTCTTCATCTGGCGAGCGGCAAATGCAGAAATCTCCTTGCTTGCTATTCGGCCTTCTCCAAGTGCATCCAGTAATGCCAGCGCGTAGGAACGCCGCGATACAAGTGTGTTGATTGCGGCTGTCTGCACCTCTCGAGACCATGCGGCATAATTTGCGAATATGATTTTGGGGGTCCGGTCGTCCGAATAACGAGACAGACAAACAATTGCGTCTCTACGCAGATTCTTATCTTTCAGTATCTGGTGAAGCAGTGGAGCCAGGCCTTTCGTCTGCCGGCTGACAAGAATTCGCAACGCGCTACGCCTGGCATCCAATTCAGTATCGGAATCCAGCGCGGTCTCTTTCAACCTTTTTATCGCACCTGGATCGCCGAACACCAACGCTACCTTTAGAGACCTGTCCCTCACTTCGGCACTTTCGCTCATGGAGAGCTTTAAATACGTACCGGGCCAATCCTTCGGCATCCTTACGTTTTTTCGTCCCCGTAATCCCTCCAGCATGCCATCGAGCACGTCACGCTGAAAACTAGAATCCTCTACCTGGTTAAGGACTTGCACTAATGCGTCCAGCCCGGAATTCTCTTCTGAAAATAATGAATGGGACAGCACCAACTGGCATACAAAAGCAATCATCATCGCAACCATTCGGGTGGTGATGGACCTAGTGGTTCCTCGAGCACTCTGGCGGAGAAGGGGATTTCTTGAACGGTGACGTCTCATCCATTATTTCCTGGCAAATTACTAATTCTTGTTCAAAGCCAAGAAAGCCACCTCCGGATGGGACAGGGCCCGTTTAAAGATCCTGATTTCACCCAGTGCTCCCTGGAAAAACTCCTTCACAGATTTAGCACCACCTATCCAGACATCACCAGGGCCGTTCGCTTTCAAGGCTCTTCCCTGGCTTTTTAAGATGCCGTCCACATATATTCTGCGCCCTACACTTCCTTCCTGGACACCACATACATGATGCCATCCATTGGAGACAGCCCCTCCCGCCAGGTTCTCGCCGCTCCCGCCAAAGACCCAGCGTCCGCCGCTGTCAATCCACAAGCCATACCAGGGGCTTCTGTCGCGCGACTTAGTAACGATGCCCCGCCATCCGCTGCCCTTGGATTTTCCCAGATACACCCAGGCGGAAACCGTGTAGCTGTCTGCAGCGCTAAAACTGATATCCCTGTTATGTTTGATAACCAAATGCCGTTCTTCCTCAAACGTTAAGGCTTTCCTACCTTCGATTTCCGTCTGCAGCGGTTGCTGTTCAGCAGTACTTTGGGAAGCACTATTTCTTGCCCCTGAATGATCCGGCCACTGGGTAATCTTATTTTCATCTGCGATAACATTATCAGGATTCAACCGAAGCATGATGCCTTCATCTGAAACCGATTTTGCAGGGGCGACCTTTTCTGGCAGAGATGTTTTGCTTTTGGTTTTGGTGGGTTTAACCGATCCACCAGTAATTCGGCGCGTCACATAACGCGTGAGAAGTGGAATTTGTGAACTGCGTGCAAGCAGAAGTGCCCTTTTAACATCCGTAGTTACTGCTGGCTCGAGCGCGTACCAGAGCATGAGTGGCAGGTTGTGATCGTCTGCATCGTCTTTGTGTTTCGCGAGGTTTTCCAGCACTTGCCATCTCTGTTCGACCGGGACGCGCTGCATGGCTGAAGCAAGATACAGGCGAACGACAGCCGAAGTATCGGTTTCGGCCATCTCTGCCCACTTGGTCAGGACTTTTTCGATGACTGTTCCGTCCTCTGCTAACAATTGGATCGACCAGGCTCGAATGTATTCCTCACTGTTATTCAGGAGGCTAAATAGTAATTCTTCTGATGCCCCACCGGTAACGTGCAGGCACCAAAGGGCCCGCAGCTTTTTTGATGCCTCTTGTTGATTGTCCAGAATACCCCTGAGTTTGGAATGGGTGGTTTCATCCAACTGTTTTGAGGCCGCGCGCTCATGTAAGAGCCGACGTGCGCGGCGGACATACCAATCGTTATTGTGTAATTGCAGGTTTACTAATTCGGAATCGTTCAGTGCAGCGAGATTTATATCTTTTAGTGCTTTTGTATCGTTGTAGGCTACACGAAAGATCCTCCCAGTCTCCGGATGATGGACTTTGCGGCCGCATATGTCCGCGTCGTGCCAATCAATGACATAAACGGCGCCTTCCGGGCCGATTTCCATATTAAACCCTAGCCACTGCTGGTCGTTTGAATTCAGGAAGTCATCGCCATGGCTGCCGGTAAAACCCGATCCGCGGCGTTTAAGAACATCTGTCAACATTGCGTGCTGATGGATATTGCACATGAAGAGCCGGCCGCGGTATTCTTCCGGGAATGCGTCGGCCAGATAAAAGCGAGCGCCACCGTGAGCAGATTTGTGCCGATGGTCCGCGATCGTTTTTATGTCATCAAAGACATTGGGATTAAAGTGTCTGCCTCCCTGTCTGTGATAACGGCCGCCGTGAATGATGTGCCACAGATGTGGTATCACACAGGCCGTAAGGAACATCTGGCCGTGATTGTCGAAATCCATGCCCCAGGGATTACTTGTGCCCCAGGCAAACACTTCAAATTTCTTTTTGACTGGATGGTATCGCCAGACGCCCGCATTAATCGGCGTGCGTTCATGCGCGGGGGTGCCTGGCTTTCCGACTTTTGAATGAGTGAAGACTCCATGGCAACCGTAAAGCCAGCCATCGGGCCCCCATAGAAAGCTGTTTAATGTTTCATGTCTGTCGTGCCTGCCCCAACCATCGAGGACAATTTCCGGCTCGCCGTCAGGCACGTCATCCCCGTCGCGATCTGGAATGAACAGGAGATTAGGTGGCGAACCAACCCAGACCCCGCCAAATCCCAGGGCAAGGCCACTCGGGAAAAAGATCTTGTCCTTAAAGACTTTCCGGGTGTTAAAGACACCGTCACCATCCGTGTCTTCCAGAATGATGATTCTGCCCTTCGGGCCTTGCTTGAAAGTATCTGACCGCCTGGTCTGGTAGTTCAGATTTTCGGCGACCCAGATGCGACCCCGTGCATCAAAGCAAAATGCGAAAGGCTGGATGACATCCGGCTCCGCGGCGAAAGCCTTGACTGAAAATCCCTCCGGAAAGGTCATTTTCTCAATGGCCTGCGGAGGCGTGAGGAAAGGCACTTCAGCAAAGCCAGAAAATGTGGTGGATAGACAGATGATCAGTGAAAGCATAGTGAGACTCCGGACTTTGATTTAACTGTTATTGCTGTATACCAGACGCGAAGCCAGGTTTGCAATCACGGGGGGCCGATGATTCAGTGTGGAGGCGTTCGGTCTCGGTCACATAATGTGCGCATGCACGGTTGTCGCAGACTCTTCAGCATTTACGTTGCGTTCGTTGGCCTTGCGCTGATCTATTTCTGCGAGCCGCTGGTGTTGGGGTGCGACTATCTAATCGGGGATACGGCCAAGTTCTTATATCCTGTTCGGTTCTTCTTTGCCCAGAGCATCCGTAATGGTGATTTTCCGCTCTGGCTGCCGCATCTGTTCGGCGGCATTCCCTATCTTGCAGACCCTTCCCACGCGGTATTCTATCCGCCCACCTGGCTGTTCGTCTTATACCTGGGCCCCGGGATAATCTGGCTGAGCCTGATCCTGCATCTCGGCCTTGCTGGCGCAGGGACGGCGCTTCTGGCGAGGGAGGCAACCGGTGCTTCTTCGTTCGCCTGTGTTTGCGCGGGGACGATTTACAGCTTCGGCGGCTATTTCTGTTTTCACATGGGGCATCACATGCACATCATGACCTGTGCGTGGACGCCCTTTGTTTTCTGGGCGGCCGTCCGGTGGTTGAAGTCTCAATCAAAATGTCGATTCGCAGCGTTGTCGTTGTTGTACTTCGTTCAGTTCCTGCCGGGCGCGCTCGAGAACAGTATCTACATGTCTCTGGGTCTGGTTTTTCTGGCATTCATGCACACGGTTTCGCGGAGGCAGGAGGGGCTGTGTGCGATCAAGCCTGCGGCAGGAATGGGCGGTGCATTGCTACTGGGCGGGCTCCTGGCTGCATTCCAGCTTCTGCCCAGCTATGAAATGTTGAAGTACTCCGTGCGGGCCGGAGGCATCGCGTGGGAGAGTGCGGGACAGAATTCAATTCCGCCCTGGAAGCCTCTGGTCGAGTTGCTGATGCCGAATTTCTGGGGCTACTATGGAGCAACGGGCAATCGGCTTGGGGGCATCCCGGCCTCTGAACTCGCGGGATACGTGGGGTTCACATCCGTTGCCCTGGCCTGCTTTTATGGGTGGCGCGAACGTGGCCGCTCTGATGTGAAGTTCTGGATTTGGCTGACCATTGGGACGCTTGTGCTTTCTTTTGGCAAGTTCACTCCCATCTATCGTCTCCTGTACCTGAGCGGCCTTCAGTCCGTAAGGAACCCGGCCCGTTTCATTTATCTTACGAACCTTGGCATTGCTGTTCTGGCAGCCGGCGGCATTCAGATTTGCATGCAGGCTTCGAGGCTCGGGGGACGCCATCGCGGTTTCGCGCTGGGGGCATTGGGTACCGGATGCCTTGCGGCGATCGTTTTCAGTGTTTTCGGTGAGCAGGGCTTCATCCGATTGGTGTTGACGGACCTGGCCTTCACGCTCATCAGTATTGCCAGCCTCTATTTGTCGAGAGTCCACGAGAAAATGGAAACGGCCGGGCTCAGGCCTTTTCCATGGCGAAAGGTCTTTCTATTTCTATCCATCTTTTTCCCGCTGCTTGTTCTTACGCGTGAATCGGAATTTGCGAATCTGAACAGACCAGATACGGAGCGTCTGCTGCACCAGAGACAGTTTGCCAGCTCGGTCCGCAAGGGCCTCGGATACCAGTGGCGTGTCCACTCGCATCACTGCCTGGATTTGCGAGTCAGCAAGAATCTCGAATACGACCTGAAGGACATTTCCGGTTGGGAGGGCAGTCTTTCGCCATCAGCGCATTACTACGAGCTGGTCAGCAAGCTCCGCGAGTCTCCCGAATCACAGAAACCGAGCCGACGCATTCAGGATCTTCTGTGCGCGCGATTCATTCTGGATAACGGCAAGCTGGAGAACATGGAGGAGACATTGGCTACCGAGGTGGGCCCATTCCGTGCGTTTCTGAATCCGCATAGCGTGCCCAGGGCTTACATCGCTCACCAGTTCGAAGTTGTCGAAGATGAGACAGCACTCCGGCGAATGGCCGGTCCTGATTGGAATCCAAGGATGAAAGTTCTCCTCGATGCATTGCCTGAATTTGCTGGCTCGGCCGGGGCGGCCGCGGAGGACCGCGTCGAATTTGTGGAGGATGGAAACGACGTATTACAGGTCAAAGTTTCTACCAACGCTCCGGGCCTGTTTGTCTTGCACGACAGCTTTTATCCCGGTTGGCGCGCCTTTGTGAACGGCCAGCCGGTTTCGATACTGCGTGCGAACTACATGTTCCGCGCGGTTGCCCTTGCGCCTGGCGCTCATGTAATCAGGTTTGAATTTCGGCCGGAGATTGTGGATGCCGGTATGGCATTAAGCGGAGCGAGTCTGCTGGTGTTGCTGATGGTGTGTCTCCCAAGGCGACGCACTGAACAGAGAGACTGAGGGCGCCGCGGCATGAAACTCATCAACTCGATAGAGATCACCGGACACCAAAGACAATCCACTTCCGGCCTGGCAGCGCGATGTGGTTGGCGTCGACGGATCCTCCTGTGGGTCTGTAGACAGGTTGGATTTCCAATGTCGGATGATGGGGGAGTCTGATCGGACAGTGCACGGATACCGGGAGCGGATTCCAGGCGCCTATCAGCAGGCCGCCGTTGTCCTGGGGGATGATGGTCTTCTCGACCCATGGGGCGTCAACAAGCGGCTGAATGCCAGACTTTCGTAAGGACCAATGGAGAAGTTTCGACAGGAAGAATTGATTCTCGGGGTCAATGCCAGCAGCGACCGCGCGGAAGCAGAACGTGATGACGCGACCTTTGCCAAGCGTGCGATTAACAATGGCGGGATAGCCGGCGGTGTCCTTAATGATCTCCGTTCCTTTGATGGTCTTAATCTCCCAAAGACCGAGGCCTGGGCTCGGATTCTCTTCGTCGTGCCGGGAGGATGAGAGATCTATGTGTCCGAGTTGTGGGTGGGTGATGGCCAGGGCATCGCGTTGCTTCACACCTTCCACATGGAGGCCGAGGAGGTCTTGGACGGTTCCTCCCTCTTTTCCTCGGACAGCCGGTGCGGCGCAGAGAAAAGTGCCACCTTCCTCAACAAATCGGCGGATGGCAGCCAGGGCACGGCCTTCGAAAACTGCGGGATCCCTCGCCTGCCACAGCACGACGGCCTTGTAGCCTGCCAGTTTGCCGGCTTCGACATCTTTGTCCGTAACCCCATCGACCGCGAATCCCGCGTACTGGTTGATGGAACGACGCGCGAGCAACCCGCCGGTTCCGTTTTGCTGGTCAGGGCGAATCAGAGCCACCTGCTTCGGTAAACGGTTGCGAGCCACCTGCTCGGCACGACCTGATAGCGCCGCAGGTGTGGCCGCCTCATTGAACTCCCGAAACTGCAGACCGCCTGCGCCGGCCTTTTCGATGACCGACACGTGCCTGGGGCCCAATGCCATCATGTTCCAGAGATTCTCCTTACGAAGGACTTCGATGGCTGCCTGATATTGGGTCAGGTAATTGTGAGCCTGCTGTGCTTCCAGGGATTGCCCCGCAGGACAGAAGATGTCCGTGGGCCCGACTCCGGCTTCTTTTGTTTTTCCTGACTTGCCGCGGACGAAAATCTCTCCTTCGCTGAGAACGGTCGGTCTTGCCGGTCGCCACGGATCGATGAGCTTCGTGTGCTTCCATTGCAGCACCTGACGGCGTCCCTCGCGTTTCTGCCAGCTTGCCGAAGGCGATTCACCGCCGCGGAGTTCTATGGTCTCTGTTGATTTTCGGTCAGGAGAAGTGAGGACGAGTGACCGTCCCTTGGACTTGACGCGCCAGGGCTTTTCTTCCGGCCGATGAAAATCGAGGAGAGCCAGAACTCCGATGCCCGGGCCTTGCTTCAACGTGAGCCGTTTCTGCTTCAGCGGCTGATCATCGATGACCACCTCTTCCGGGTCGGCTGGACGCAGCTTGGTACCAGCCTCATCAAACCGGAACAGAGATACCGTCACGTCAACTCCCAGCCAGCCTTTTGCGACAAGCTGCCTGCGCGTGAGCTCAACGTCCTTGGCAAGAAGGAGCTGCCGCCATTCGCTGGCCAGACCGGAATTCATCTGGTCGCAAACCACAAGATAATCATTCCTGCGGAAGAGGAGCTGCCTCGTCATGATGTCGCTGCTTCGGTGCGCATCGAAGAAATCCATGACGTCCGAGTCAGGCTCTGACTCCGGAGACAGCAGCGGTTCGATGGCCGGAGTTGGAGGTCGGTCTTCAGACGATTTGCCGAGGAGCCGTTTGAAGAAGCCGGAATCCCTGCCTCTCCCTGACGACCTGGATGGCCGCGAGCGTTTCGGCACAGACTTGCCGCGGAGTGACGAGGCCGCAGATGCCAGTTGCTCAGCCGATCCGGGGAACTTCCCGCACGCGTAATCAATGTCCGGCGTGGATTCGAACTGCACGATGCGGCCGCGGTGCAGGCCGAGCCTCTTCTCACCGAAGGTCACCGTGCTATGCTCATGCGGATGCCAGGCCCGGCCGCCGTCAAGAGAAACCGGCTGGCCGAGCCCGAACAGTACGAAGCTGCCTTCCTCTCCGTGATACCGATAGCCGCCGGGCCCGCACTTGAACAAGACGTAACTTTCCGTGGGTTCCCCGAAATTCGCTCGAAACAGACTTCCGTAGCCGTCCAGCAACTGGGAACGGAAATCGGGCCTGGAGCGCGAGCGAGCCGCAATTTCGAGATGCTCGCTGGAAAGACCGAAGAACATGGAATAGGGGTAATGACCGTAGGAATGCCGGCCGCCCTCGTTCCAGAACCAGAGCAGGTGCCGGCCAAGCTCCGGATTGTGAGCCAGGATACCTGCACCTGCGAGTGCAAATCCGCCGTGTACGCCAAGGCCGCCGTCACCGCCATTGTCGCCGATGCCTGGGACCAGACGGAATCGTTCTAGATCACCGGCTTTCACTTTCCCAAGCTGGCCGGTGGATGGCTTCGGTGGAAGCGCGGTGCCCAGCCCCCACCGCCAGAAATTCTGAAACTCGGGCCATGCGTAAGGATCGGCCGAGCCAGTGAACTTCAAGGCTCGAGCCATTCCGCCAATGATGTTCGTCGACCAGTTGTAGTAGCCGCCGAGGTTTTCCGCCCACTTGCCGCTTTGTGAAATAACATAAATCCTCATGGCCTCGCGCAGACTGCGAATCGCGTGGTCGAGCCACTGCTTCGCATGCGGGTGGTCCGGATAAAGCATGGCGATAGCGGCAATAGAGATGTAGCGGTCCGCATCGAAGTTTGGATGGCCGGCGTTGTATTTATGGGCCATGAACATCGAATCGGTCATCAGGTAAGCGAGGTAAGCGAAGCGTTCCCGCAACTGTTTCTGAATTTCCGGTCCGAGCAGGTCCGCGCCGAGAAGGAGGTCGACCTTTGCCGCGTGCCTGAAAACCGGCCGCACGCCTACCGGGCTGAGATGCGAGGAAAACTCGATGCCCTCTGTCAAGGGAAAGTTGAAACGCGTATTCAGATCACGCAGCACGCCGGCGGCAATGCCCTTTGCAGCTTTTCTGTCTTTATGGATCAGCGCACGAAAGGCAGAATCTTTCTGAAGACGTCCAAGAGCGCTGGAAAAATAGGGATCGCTTTTGGCTTTCGTTTCCATGCGGGCGATCAGTTCCGGTGTCATTTCCATGCGTGGATGCCTGACCCTCGGATCGGGCTGCCAGTCAAGGATGCGGTGCTGAAGCTCATTCAGGCGGACCTCGCCGGCCGCGGTCTTGATGAGTGAAGGCAGCGGCGCGTTGTTGTGGATGCGTTTGCGAGGACGAGGCAAGGTCTTGGAATCGCCCATCCAGAGCCCCCACGAGCGAGTGCCGGGAACGAGACTGAACCGGATGAACGCGCCTGACTTTGGATGACCGTTGCGGATGACCCGGATGGTCCCGTGCCGGCTGCCCCACCATCTCCGCTGGCTCCACGGGTGCCACGGTCGGTCGTCCAGTGGCCGTCGTGCCCGCGGGGCCCAGAGATGGTCTTCCCATTCACCGCGGCGAATCTGAAAGATGGTTAGCATGTCCGGCTCGAACGGTGCCCCGCCACCAGGCCCGGCCGCGCTGCGAATAAAGCAGGCAAGAAGCGCGTCCTCGAACCTGCTCCAGATCAGGTAGTTGGGCAGCCATAGGAAGTCCTTGTCTGGCGCGATCTCAGCGAGAGCGAAATCGTAGTACACGGCCGAATTGCGATAGCTCGAAACAAACTTGTGGGTTGCTCCGTGACCCGCGGTGTAGACATGCGTGGGCCAATCCTCCAACTCATACTCCCACCGCATCCACTCGCTTGCCGGGCCGGTGATCGTCTCCTCGACCGTCATGTAATCCAGGCCGGCCCAGCAGGTGACTTCACATCTGTATGCAGCACCCAGAGCGAACCGGTATTGCATGGCATGGCGATAAAAAACCGGTCCCGCCGGGCTTCGCTCGACCTCCAACCTCTCGATCTGACCCGTTCGCAGAAACCTCGATCGCCCTCGCCATGGGAGCTGGCCGGAACGCGGTGTCGCACCTTCGCCATGCATCCCCGGCAGGCGGCAGACCTTCAGAATCGGCGGCCTGTCGGAGTTGGACAGCGGCAGCCGGAGCCCAAGCCGGCCCGTGCGGACCTCGACCAACTTCGCGGTTTTGTCCTCGCTGGTTGTCAGAGCCCTCGAATCGCTCGCCTTCCAATCCAAAGGACCCACCAGCTTGAGGAGCTTCTTCGTCCGAGCCGGCAGGTCTGTGATGTAGTTCGCTGTCGCCTGCGCATCGCCGTTCGGCTTTTCGGGCAGATGAAGGTCACTCCACTGAACGCGGATCATCTGGCCACTGAACTCATCCTTAAGCCCCGCGTGGCGGTTCAGTGCGTCGACGGAAAGCGGCACGCCTTTCGGCAGCAGGTCGCGAGTAACAGCCAGCACTGACTGCACAGGCTGAATCGGGAACCCGTGCTCGAACGGATTATCGAGCCGTACGTCACTGCGCAATTCAGCCGACGAATGTTCGGAGAACTCCAGGCCGATCAGAATTACCAACAGGCAGGGATTCTTCATTGGATGATTTCCTCGTCACGAGTCTACCGTCCGGAGAGGCTGAGCGGGGCATGTGATGATGACATTCTTAGGGCGGCCGGGCGTTCACGGCAAGACTTTTTCTGTCACTGAGCGTTACCCGAGTCCCTACCCATTACGAAGCCGTTGTGGTAGAAGTGGGCAGGCAGTTCCCCCTATGACCGCAAAACCAGGAGACCTTCATGAAGATCGACCACCCTTACCGTGGACTTACAAACGGCGAATGGCTGCGAGGCAACCTGCACACTCACACCACCAATAGCGACGGCGCCAATCGACCACAGCGCGTCATCAACGATTACGCCAAACTTGGCCATGACTTCCTTGCCATTACCGACCACGATACCTACACATCGCCCAAGGACTACCGGAAGTGGAATGACAAAGGCATGGTGCTCATCCCGGGCAACGAGGTCTCGGCCAACGGCCCTCACATTGTGCACGTGGGTGCAGATCGTTTGGTCGAGCCCGCCGCTCGACGGCAGGAATTGATCAACAGCATCGCAGCGGGAAAGGGCCTTGCCGTTATTGCGCATCCCAACTGGCTGAATGAGTTCGACGGAACAAAGATCACGCAGATGCAGGAGTGGGTCGGCTATCACGGGCTCGAAATCTACAACGGCCTGATCGGGCGCCTGTCGGGCTCGCCCTACTGCACGAACAAGTGGGATATCCTGCTCAGTCAAGGCAGACAGTTGTGGGGCTTTGCCCACGACGACAGCCACGCGGATCAAGACGTAGGGCGCGGCTGTAATGTGGTCTACTCCAGGAAACGGACCGCCGGCGCCATTGTTGAAGCGCTGGCTGCGGGCCGTTTCTACGCATCCTCCGGTGTGACCATCTCATCGATAAAGGTCCGAGGCACAAAGATCACCATAGATACCGAGAATGCCAGCCGCATCGTCGCTATCGGCGACTACGGTCGCCGGCAGGCTTGTGTTGACGATTCACAGATCGTCTTTGATGTGCCCGAAGGCTTGAGCTACGTGCGTTTCGAGTGTTGGGGAGATGGAGAAAAATCCGCATGGACCCAGCCATTTTCCATCAAGTGAACGAACGGACCTCCGGCCGGTGACAGTTGAGCTTTTGGAAGAGACGACTTCTGTCACCAAGAGGTAAGTTTCATGGTCGAGTTCGACGGACCTTCATTTCGCCGGTCGCACATAGAGAACCCGACCCGACAGAGCCGGAAGCTCCAGGTCAAAGTAACCGACCCGCTGCCGCGCACTGTACGTATGCCGCCCCGCTTCTACTATCTTTACCGAATCGTGGAGGCTGGCCTGGTATCGCCCCTCGGGAAGCGGTATGCCGAGTTTCACCTTCCTTGCCGCCGTTCCCCAGTTGACTAGAAACACGATCTTTTCTTTCGGGCTCTTCACACGTATCGCTGCTTCGCACTCCGGGGTGGCAGACTCGAATTTCAAGGGCGAATCGTAGCCCAGCCAATTATCCATTATCGCCCGGAGTTTCCCGGACACATCCGCATCCCCAAGACGCAGAACGGCTTCCTTGCCAAAGTCGCTCACGCCCTTCTGCCCTGCAAGATCGGCGAGGAGCGCTTTGCCATGTTTCTCTCCATCCGGCGATAGCTCGCCATGCATGCCGAACAGGATGAGTTTCTTCCCGTCCCTGACTGCATCGTGCAGGATCCTGGATGCGGTCTCGCTGATCGCATGGCCGAAGGGGATAAGAATGACCCGCGCTTTCAGCAGATGCTGCTTGCGCAAAGTGTCCAGGTAATGAAGTCTGAAGGAGAAGCCATTTCTGAATAGGAAGTGCATGACGCTCTTGTGGGCGCGATAGCCGCGGCTGGATTCCCTGGCCTTCTGGAGGTGATAGGAAAGGTAATTGTTCATCTGAATGTGAGTGCACTTTTCCCGCATGGCCATCGAGCCATCCGCTACTGGATCTTTTTTCTTCGATTCAGCAGAGAGGGCATACCAGTCTTCACCGGCACGGCTGTGGAGGACCGCGATGGCTTCCGGCACTGAACTGCCGTCGACCCACGGGCTGATATCTCGGAGCATCGAAAAAGTCTTCTTCTGTTCTTCCCATTGTTTCTTCCGCTTACCCGCGGCGAATGGGATGAAACCGTCCGCGCCGTTCCCGACTGCGCTCAGGGCAACGCCCAGCGTATCGATCAGGCGCGGCTCCGGGAAGGTGACCTTGGGCAAGATAGATTCCAGCAGACCGGAATCAGCCGCCCAGGGGTACACGGCCGGGAAGCTGATGACCGTGGCATCCGGGAATCCTGCGGCCAGATGTTTGACCGTTTCCGCCGGATAGAAATGAGTGTTCTTCCCGCGCCAGTCCCATGCATACTGAAAGGCCGTCGCCATCACCGTATCGATGCCGGAACTTGCGCCAAACATGTCCAGGGCGAATCCGGAGGGATAGCGTTCGAGACCGTAAACATCCGTCAGATTGAAAATCGACCAGGTCTTTATTTTCGGATTCTTTGCGCGTGCGAGTGCATACCAGGATTTGATTTCTGCAGAGAGCGTCTTGTATCGATGCAGGATGAAAGCCCGGTGAACTCTCGAATTGCCGCCCAGAATACGAGAGGCAGTCACCATCGGGAATTCAAGTCCGGTGGCATCCTTGAAAGCCTTGCGCTCCTCTGGCGTGTCGGGATACCACGGAGTTTCGGCTCGGAGGGTCGCTCCGAAGGCATACGGGATGTGTCCGTTGTTGTAATAGATTTCATCCGGTACGAAGTTGTGGCTAATCGGGACATTCCAGGCACTCCTTTCCGCGACGATCTGCCGCCAGAGCACTCCCAGCGGCCCAGCCCAGGAGTAGCCCGTCTTTAACACCTTCTGCTTCTTCTCTCCGACCGTGATTTCTTCAACTACTCCCACCTTTCGCGGAGAGAGTGTGTAAGCATAAAAGTTCGTCACCCCCACCTTCTTGAAGCCTGGTAGAGTGTTCTCCGCCCACTTGGCTGCAGCTTCCGCGCCCGCAGTGTTGAAGCCCCAGAAGAATCGGGCGTTCCATCGGAGTTCCTGTGCCTCTTTCGGCCCTCCACTCGTTCCGCCAAGGATCAACTCTCCCGACCATGCGATATTAAGTGGTAGAAGAATCGCTGATATTAGAATCCTCATAAATCGGTTGCTCATTGTCCGGTATCCTGATGGGTATGACCTAAACCGAAGGGACACATCGTGCAAGAACAAGCATAGACATTCATCCCGATACATTCACGGTGGCAGGTGAGCAATTCATGTCGTGCGAATATTCATTACACCAGATTTCGCCTGGTTCTGTCCCGCAGGATGATATACATCTTCACCGTCGACTCTGAGCATCGTGCATTCACGGCCTGCCCACTCGATTACGGCCCCGCTCTCAATATCCTGACGCACGAAACACCAGTGTCCGCGCGCCTTCACGTCACCGGCTTCAAGCAGATCGTGCTCATGCGCGAAGATAATTGTGTCCTTAAACCGCTCGAATCGGATCTGTACAGCTAATGACGATGGCAGGCTAGCCAGTCGTGTGCAACGCGGCTTCGGCGTGTTCTTCTCCCTTGGGATCATGAGCGACATGAACTTCCCATCATAACCTTGAACCTTAGCAATCAGACGTGGACGGACAAAGGCCGAATAGCGCAGCATTGCCGAAGGACGGATGTACTCCGCAGCGCGCTCGTGAGGGTTGGCAATATAGTCGTACGAACTGAGCGTGGCCTGGTCCTGGGTCAGTTCGACCAGCCTGTGCGGGGACGGGTACTCGCCATCGGGAGGCAGCACAAAGTGTACGTCCAGCTTATTACCGCAACGCCAGCCGGTGATCGTTGCGTAGTTTTTGAACAGCCTGATGGTATTCTCCGGCGATGTGTGAAGCTGCCACCAATACTCGGCCAAGTCGTCATGTTTGTTGATGTCATCTACCACCCACACATAGCCTGGTCCTTCCGTTGGCTTCACCAGGCCAAGACATCGTCGGGCCCAGTAACAGTTGTGTTGATGCGAACTGTCGACTGCCGCGAAATCAACCAGACCCCCGGGTCCGTAATGGGACAGCACGCCGGCGTGCTTCACCGCCTCCCATCTTCCTTCAGTCGTCCGTCCGCTTTTGCCGTCTACCAGCACGACATTGTGACAGTTCTGTTCGTTGTTATAGCGGCCGCAATCGATGGCGAAGTATTCGCCCAGCGCTGAAAGTGTGAAATTCCCACAGCTTGCATGGGCATGTCCCTGGCCGCCCCCTTGGCGCTGCGAACCATCAAAGAGCGCCAGTGTGTCATCATCGTGCCAACCGCTCCGAAACGAGACAATGCCCCGTCGCCGGTCGCAGTAGGCGGTCGGTGGCTTGGTTGCCGAAGGGTGTCGGCTCTTCCCATTGAGTTCCGGCAACACCAGCAAGCTGCGCCAGATCACGGGAACCTCTACTCCGGGGCGCAACATGACCTCACGAGGATAAGTCATCTGCCGCTGGCTGGTGAGAATGCTGTTGTCGTCCTGAGGCAGCGTGCCAAGCAACCATAGCAGCGTGGGGTCGTCGGTACGTTTTGCCAACCGGGCGAGTGCGAATTCACGGCGCCCCAATGACCCGCCGCCGAAATCGCCTGTATTGTTCAGATAGGTGCCCCAGGGCTGGACAAAATGCAGCATTGCCCGGCCGAATCGATTCAGTCCAGGGCATCTTTCGAACAGGTTCACCAGCCCTGCGCGTGAGGCGACTTCCGCGAGAAACACCAGCCAGGCGGCCACGTCGCTGCCGTAACCAATGTCCTCCTCAGGGTAACCGTCACGGTTAATCGCGACATTTGCGCTGGCCTCGAGGGCACGGTTCAGATACGCCTCGTGCTGCCGCACATTCTTCGCGCCTGGATCGCCGGCCACCGCAAGCATGATTACGAGCGGCTGGAGTGTCATGCTGACGGTGACGTTTGCGCCGGCGGCGCGAAAATGGGTCCCGGCGGTCATTTGCAGCAACAGCTCCATTTGCTTGCGTGCCGCGCGCACAAAGTCGCGCCGTTGCTGTTTGTTCAGGTGATCGTGCAGGAGATCGTAGGCCAGCGCCAAATTGCCAGCGCCGACTTGCAACCGTTCTCGCGCGTGAACGATAACGTCCATCACCTGTTTTAGAGCGTCGATCGACCTTGCGTCTTCATCCAGCACACCTACCAATGCGATATCATCTACGCCGGAACAGATGCTGGCCGCGGGGAATGCCAAGTGCCATCGCCTTTGAGGAGCGTGGGAAGGTCGTTACTTGCCAGCACAAGGTCCACGATTGTGTCGACCTTCTGGCGAACTGCGGTCATGATTTTACGGCCGTTGCCGCGTTTTACTGCCTGCCGGATTTCGGCCAAGTCCGTTGGGCCGAGGGCGACCCTGGGATGAATATTGGTGTCATAAAGATCTCGCGCGAAGCCGAAGTCATATCGATCCATTGCAGGTTTGTTATTGGGCATGGGGTGTATTCTGCTGTTTGCTGGAACGCCGAAGCTGGA
This sequence comes from Planctomycetota bacterium, assembly GCA_030740295.1. The sequence goes on along the minus strand of JASLXP010000137.1, from coordinate 7,200 downwards.
AGCTCTGAGGAACTGAATTGGTGCGATTGGTACCTCACTGTCACATACCTTGCGTCGCCGGATAGTTACGGAATGCAGTGTTCAGGAAAAAAGCCACAGGCCAAAGCCTGACCGGACACGTGACAGAGTTTCAGGTAAGAAGCGGAGCAGGAGTCCTTGGCTTTCCCTAAAACTGAGACCTTTGAAACTCTAAGATTATTCTTTTGAACTCCCTGAGATTACAGGCTGGAGCAGTCACTTACCAGATTCGTTTTCCTTAGCCTGCCGCTGGTCTCAGAGTTCTTCGACGGAGCAGGATTGGAAGCAGTCTTGCCCCCCCATCGAACTGGCTATAGTTACTGAATGAGACCTCTCTGATCTCCCCGAGCCGCAGGTAGCGCGACGTTGTTTACCGGGTAATGCGAGTTAACCACGATGTTCACGAGATGTATCTCCGCGACCTCTTTCAGCGCAGCGGAGGTGCCCAAACAGACCGTCGTGTCGATCACGGCAGCAGACCAGCCTGACTCACATCTGGATCGCCATATCTTAAGGGTCAGCTTTCTTGAATGGGACTCGCAGCGCCCACCAGGTGAGGTCGCGCATCATTTCCGGCCAGCCGTTCCATCGCCAAAACGGGATCTGCTGTTTCGATGAGGGTCCATTTGATGGCGATCCGGTGGCTTGGGCGAGGATACAAACCACGCGACCTTTGCCATAAGTGCCACCGACGGCAAAGGGATGACCACCGGCCTGGATAAACACTTTTGCCCCCGGCTTGAGACGAACGCGGTGCATGGTGTAAGCGGTCAGACCAGGCGCTTCACCAATCCAGCCGAGCCAGTCAGTGCCAGGTTCCGGTTTAAGTTGCCATCCCCTGGCGCTGTGCAGATAGCCTTCGGCAATCGCAGGTGCGGCGATCACCGGCAATACTTCCTCGATCCATGATCCCTGCAAAGCCCCACGTTCGTATGACTGATGGCCGGCCATGACGACCAAGGCTCCGCCGCGCTGGACATAGGCCAGAATCGCCCGCCGGTAAGCCAAAGGCAGCGCGTCGATTCGAACGTTGCATAAACAGATCAGCGGGTAGTTAAACAGTTCTGCAGGAGATTCTGGCAAACCCATGATCACTGCGGACCGTCCTTTCTTCACCCACTTTGCCGTTATCTCGACTTCTTGTTTCAGCAGGGAAAAGGACTCGCTTAATCGGTACCAATCAGAGCCAATTCCGCCGATGATCAAGCCCTTCAGCCAACTCGTGCCTCCTGGCTGATAGTAGGATGGCGGCACCAGGCTGTCGGACAGCTCATCGATACTGCTTGGGTAAAGCGCGGACAACTGTCTGTCCGCCAGTTTGAACAAAGGAATCACTCGAACAGATTCGATACGCCAGGGCTCGTCCCCGTCCGTGTAGAGTCTCACATTCCACCAGCCGTTATCACGAAGGATGAAATCGCCTTCGTAGACCGCGTAATCACCCAGCGGAGTGTCGGGTTTGCGGTAGATCGGCAGGAGCAACCGAAGCGCTGAGCGTTCGGTATTGACATCCACGAAGCCCAGACGCTTGTCTGGCGGCGCCTCCGTTGTTGCCGCGGCACGAACGCGGAGTCGATAGACGCTCATGCCCGCGGGCAAATGCGGGTTGTAGGGGCCATGACTCATGATGCCCTTCCCCACGCCCGGAGGCGATTCAAGGGCACTCCCGCGCTCGGCCTTCGGATCCGTCACGATGCGTGACCACTTTCCGCCTCGCTGAGTGAAGGTCCGGTCTGACGCAGAAAAGTAGGTCTCAAATGGCGAAGCATCCGACGCGCCATCAACGATGCGCTTTGCCTGGCCTGTCGCCCAGTCCGGGGTAGGCGGAGAGGCGTAGCGGCGAAACTGCACGTTATCGATCCACATGGTGGAAGGTATATCCCGGCCGGCGGTTCCCATGCTCTGATTACTGAGTTGAAAGCCCAGACGTACATACCGCGCCCTGGGCGGGGCTACTTCGATGGCATCGCGGATATCCCAGGGCGAAGGTCCATAGGGATATGCGCTGATTGAAACTGAAAACTTGTTCAACGGACGCTTGTCAGCGTCGAACCAGTACAGGCGGGGATAGGAGCCCACGCCACTATGCTGGGGTTTGCCATCCGTTCGAGTGGTGAAGCCCTCTTGCCTGAAAGACGCAGCAAGAAAATAGGCGTCCCCAGGATCGACTCGTATCAGTTCGGACGCTAGCTGTGTCCATACACCTGACAGCATCGTGGTGACGCGGGCCGAGTAATGCCCTTGCAGCTTTACCTCAGAATCCAGAATTGCGTTGGCGCCCTTCCCTGGGTCCGTGCGGTTAAACTCCCAATGCGCCGGCATCTTCGCGTTCTTCTCGTCCGCTATTTCAAAACCTGGATTGGGCGCGAGGTTAGCTCCTAACCATGGAAGAGCGACCTCCTCGCCGTGGACTGAGCAACTGATCGTGCCCAGCAGCAGACACAGCGCTATCGCCGGGCGTCCCATGCGGTGAGCAGAATTCACAGACAACAGTTCCATATTCGAATCCGATTCAGTCCAGGTAGATCGCATCCGGGTCTTTCCGGAATCGAGAATCGGAACGGTCTCGTAACAGCCACCAGTTCAGTTGACGCAACAGGAATGTCCATTCTTGCCATTCCCAAAATGCGGGATTGCCTTTGGACGGCGTCCCGATCGGCGCTCCGAGGACGCAGGCCACACGCTGACCGTCCTTCTCACTGATCACCAGGAAGGGCAGGTTGCCGACCTGAAGGACTACCTTGCCCCACGGTTTGACCTTCACCTTGTGGACGTACATAACGCGAGGTGAAGCTTCGAAATCCAAATGCTCCAGGAAAGGCGCTGTTTTGAGGTCGGCGACCGGTTCAATGGTCGCATCATCGAGCGCCGCCATCCGGAAAGCGCCATCCTCGAATTCTACCGGCCAGTGCTCGACAAGTTTCGTTCCTGCCAACTCAGACGCGCCATAGGACATGGGCCCGCCAAGCACCAGCATGGAGCCGCGAGCCGTGCAATAGTCCGTAAGCATTTCCAGACCGACTCCGCCGATGGCGGATCGCTTGGCTCCGCCCAGGATGATCAGGTCGTAGCTGAGCAATTTCTCGTAGTCATACGGGAACTCGTTCAGACGTGTCTTGAAGCCCGTTGAATAGCTGACGAAAGAACGTTCCCGGACAGTGTTGCCCTTCTCCCCCCAAAGGCGTGTCATCGCCGCTGCCTGGGCATAACGATACTTGTCGTCCATAAGGCCCTCGATGTACCAGATCTGCTCGCGAGGGATCTGCCGGATCTTCAATTCCTTTGGCTTCTTCAAGGCAAACTTCTGTGGTGGACGTTTGCCAGCGTAAACCGGGCTGGCCATGTCGGTCTGAATATTCTCACCCCATTTGTAGATACCGTTGAAGTACTCCTCGAAGTGGTGCTCATGCGGCCCAGCCACATCGACGCGGATCACCAGCGGATCGGGGCCCACATCGTCAAAACTCAGCGTCTTGTTGGCCGGCTCAATAGCGGGTGACTTAAAGCTGAGCTCACCGACATTCTTGACCTTGTCCAGAGATTTCACGCTGACCAGGTTCACCGAAAGCTTGAGAGGCCCGGGATCGTTTACAGAGCGCACGACCTGGAAAGTAACACTGCCCTTTCCTTTACCGTCTGAAGCCATGGCATATCCCGCTATGTAATTACGATTGGCCGCAACAATGTTGTCCAACCCCACTACAGGCATGAGCAGATTGACGTATTCGACGGAGTTACCAGCCGGCAGATAGGTCATGCGATACATTGGCTCGAGGGTGTGGTTGCCAACGTTCATGTAGGCGACGTCCATCTGGTCGTACTCGGACAGCACGACGAGACCGTTCTTGCGTTTCGTATCGATCAGGGCCATCCAGCCATCGGTAAAATCGCGTATCCAATCTTCCTGGCCCGCGTGGCCCCAATTGGCGCCGCCTTTAACACGAATGCCGCGGGTACTGGGACGAAATGACTTATCAATCATGGTGTCGTACTGCCCGCCGGCGTGGAAAATGTTCTGTTGCCAGTATGCAAACAGCTTGGATTTTTCCGCCGGCGCGGTCAGTTGCACGCGGCATTCCAGAGCGGGAGCCGTGCTGCGGAGGATGAATCGTTTTTCGAGGCGCAAACCCTTCAGTTTTTCATTGGTCACCAGACGCCATCGTCCGGTGACCTCATAGTGCAGCGCGAGAACACATTCGTCAGCCGTCTGTTTCTCGATCTTCGAGGTGTACGCGGCATTCATCATCTCACCCGGAAACGGCTGTGACTGGAAGTGATCGACGCACATACCGTGGGGACGCTTGTCCGGAACGATTTCCGCATCGCCCGCGAGTCTGTCTCGGAATGAAACGATAGCCCCGCCCTGGCCAGGATTGACGAGAAAGCTGAGCCTGCCGTTGGTCATGCGATAAAGGGTCTGGCCCTTCCTGGTTTCCTCTTTCAGCGTCACCTCCGCCCGCAAAGCCATCGTGTGGGCCCACAACACCAGGAGTGCTGTTCCTGCCCATGACTGCATCTGTCCTAACATGTACTTCATGGCTGAGTTTCCATCGATCAGTACTCGAACACCACGGATTTGAAATACAGCAGGCTGGGCACAGTCACCGCCACTTGCCCGCCTTCGGTTTTCAGCGTTAAAGGCAATGCCTGAACCTTTGGCTCCACGCTGGGCGTAAGCGATTCCGAGCAGACAAGCCACGCCTTTCTTGGCATCCTTCCGTCACGGCCGCGGCAGCGCACCTGGATGGCGCCGGTCGGCGGGCGCACCCGCGAAACCGGTTTGGCTTCGGCCTCCATCACCAAAGGACTGTTGACCAGATGCACGATGTCCTGGGAACGTCCAGTCAGGCTTTTGTTGGTAAACACGTAACCCCGCCACCAGACCGTATCGGGCGCCTCTACTGAAATACGATCCTGGTCTTGCGGTTGGAGGCGCAGATCCCAGCCGGAAAAAAGATTGCTGTATCGAAACGCCATCAGGGACATGTCACCAGCCAGTGCCGACTTGTTTTTGTAGAAGCCGCCTGTGTAGTGCCGGCCACCAGCCAACAGGTGGAAGCAGCTCAGGTACAACCAATCAGCACTCTTGGTGCGCGGGTCATGGCCCCGGTGAAACGGCCAGGGATTATAGATTCCGTCCAACTGGCGGATGTGGTCGCCCCACTCGACCATGCGCTTGCTGTAAACGTCCCACGTGTGGAATGGCGAGGTCTTTTGCCAATACACGATGGACAGCTCATCCAACAGCCATCCCCTGCCGCGACACATCTCCGCCAACGTCAACGGCTTCTCCTTGTTTTCTTCAGGCGAGGCAAAGTTGTACCCCCAGGTGAAGTCGGGCAGTTTGCGATTGACCATGCTCTTGATCGCCCGAATTGACTCGGCAGTCGTCTTGTCTGCTACTTTATGGTCAGCGACCTGTCGAGTGCCGTCGATTCGGTAATAGTCCGGCGAAGTCCACATGAACCAGACATCCCACCGCGCGCCCCTGAAACCCATTTCCTTACCCAGCGTGATGATTTGGTCGGCAATCCATCGACGTGCTTTGGGGTGGGTCGCATCAAATGTCGCCAACATGGAACGGTGCTTGTGCTGTTTGAAGCCAAACTCTCGTCGGCGTTGAAGGTGATTCTGCGTGCTCATGTCGTAACTGCCTATCTCGCCGCGTTTGTCGTAGACAAACCAGTCCGGATGCTTGTGGAGTAATTGGTAACCGGCATTCCCCACGGCATGACCGAGGATATAGCTGACGGTGTGGATTCCCGCATCGTTCATGAGCTTGATCTGATCCTTGTACTCACGAACGCTAAGCCACCAGGCCCCCGAATTGCCCAGGTAGGGATCCCCCGGCGGCAGGAAACTCGCCAGGTCACAATAAGCCCAACTGAAGAATTCGTAGCGCCCGATGCGCTCCTCTCGCATTCCGGCAATGATGTTGCGACTTTCCGTGTGGCTGGTGGGGTATACGTACAACAACCCCCTCGACTTGTATTGAGAGTTTTCCATGTCTTTAACGCCAAAATGCAGACTGCGGGCGTCGGTCTCCACGCCATAGTCACCTTCATCAAGATCAAGTTGCCTGCCAACGCTATCCAAAAGAGTGGCGATAAAGGTGTGGCCCGCCTTTGCCGCTCCCGCATTCCAGGACACATCCAGCTCCACTGTCTCACCAGGCTGGCAGGATAGCTTTTGGGACAGCACTTTCCTGCGCAGATCCAGGCCGTACCGCTCCTCAACTGTCACGCGGCCACTGAACTCCGTTTTCATTGGATTAACGACGAACACCTTTGCTCTCACCGGCCCGCGGGGCCGGTAGTTTGTCTTGTCTTTCCACAGCCGGCTGATGTAGGGCGTTCTATTGTTGTGTGTCTCGATGATGACCTTTTCGATCCAAATGACGGCTTTCGAATCTTCAGCGTATTTAGGCCAGGCGCCATAGATGTTCAGCGTGTAAAGGTCGGGCTCAGCCGCTACCTGGTACTCAATGGGAATCTCGCGGTAGCCTCTGTCATTAATCCGCGCGCCGCTGACAATCATGTCGCTGGGGAAGGACTTGCCGCTCTTCTCGTTGGTGAGATGCATGCGCAGACGCAGGTTGTCGTCGATCCGGCGCAGGTTCGTGCCACGGACGGACACCTTCGCCGTACCTCGGCCGGCCAGATTCAGGTGCTTCTGGTTGATAATGTGTGCGTTCGGGATCTTCTCATGCCATACCAGCCGCAGAGCTTTGCCGCCTTCGGCCAGAGGATCGCTGGCCGTGCCCGGCTTAGTCAGATCGGAGCTCACCCCCGCTTTCTGAAAGTCCCACCTCCGGATCAATTCGACCTCCGACCAGGCCGGCGACGTCAGGAGGAATGCCGCCATGTAACACACCGCATGCCCCGGAAACCCAGCCCGCCGTCTTCCGCTTGTCATGGTGACTCCCATTCAGATGAAACTGACCAGAGCGTGCGCTTATACACTGCATGGCACGCTTCGGCCATGGCCATCCGAAAAGAGAACCTGATGAATCTGGTATGGCTGACAATGTGATTCTTCCCCTGTTGTGCGCACTCTTTCTGACTGGATGGATGATTAATGACTGATACAACGAGTTCCATTCTGCGGTCACGAGATCGTAAGATAACTTCGCAGGAATCTATGGTGAAGGAGTTAACTGATGGGTGATATGAGTGAATTCTC
>JASLXP010000136.1 GCA_030740295.1 Planctomycetota bacterium | reverse complement strand
AAGGAGAACCACTAATATGATTCAATCGGGGCAACCCGATGATCTTGTCACTCTATTAAATCAAGGCTATCGCTATGCGCTAGCCTTGACTCACGACCGTACCAATGCAGAGGACTTACTGCAGAGTGCATGGCTGTCGGTAATCAAAGCAGGAGGAATACGAGAAAAAGCCTACCTGTTCAGCGCTATCCGCTCGCGATACATTAATCAAGGTAAGCGGGACAGCCTTGTATCCTTTGTCTCCATCGATGACGTACATGAGATACCGAACAGGGCTACTAATGATGCAACGGAATCTGAACTCACTCTGGAAGAACTGGAGGCGAATTTACAACGATTGAATCCTGCCGAACGGGAGGCATTATATTTATATGCTTATGAAGGCTATACCAATCAGGAAATAGCTGATCGCACGGGAAGATCCCGCGGCACCATTTTGAGTCTTATCCATAGAGCACGTGAAAAACTAAAATCTACAACAGATATATCGGCAAATGATAGTGAGGTGATGCATGGTGGACGTTGATACTTTAGCCAAAAACTACTATGAGGCACAGCAACTGGATCAAGCGAAAATCAATGAACTTTTGGCCCTTGACGGTAGTAGTTCATTTACTAATCAAGGGAATCAACAAGCAAGAGTTGCTAACCGCTCCCGCTTCGTCTCGACCTTTATTGGCATAGCAGCCACTTTGTTTTTGGCAATCTCTTTAGTGATTACACTCAACCTGAATTTATCAGCAAGTTTGGGTGAAAGAGTAGCAGATGAAATCACCATGAATCATCTTAAAAATCTGGCAGTAGAATATCCCATTGGAGACATCAATCAATTATCTGCAGCCATGACTGATCTCGGGTTTAGTTTGCGCCAACCAACCCACTCTGAGTTGGCGGGTCTTACTCTGATTGGTGCGCGCTATTGTTCTATTCAGGGACAAATTGCAGCTCAACTTAAATATCAGGATCAGGACAATAAAATCACTACTCTTTATCAAACCCAATCAAATCCTCTATTGGAAAATCTGGCATTTAACGATGAGGATCATGACGGAGTTCAGATAATCGTTTGGAGAGATAGCGATATTGTTTACGGTTTAGCCAAATAATGAAGCCAGAACGAAAGGAAAAGGCGCCTCTGGATAATCTTAGCGCTTTAAGCTCCAGGAAAAACTATTTCAGTTTAAAAACTATAATTAATATCGAACCTGAAACGATTGCCATCTTCCTTAGCAGCCGAGGTAGCAGATCGTCGCTTAATGGCATCAACGACATAGTTTCTAAAAACCAGTTGAATCTGGTTGGAAAACCTATAAACAAATCTCAACTCATGGCCATCAAAATTGCTGCTTCTTGTTTCATCAGCGGAGCCCCAGCGCATCCAGTCATCCTGTGAATAGGAAGAATTGACAGCGAAGGTTTCTATGTCTGCATAATAATATTCAATCCTCCAGTCGCCGATGTTACTGGTTTGACCATACTTGATAGCGGCGACATACCCGGTATCTTTGTCACGATTAAATGCGGTAAAGGCATTTGGATCAGCAGCAGAGTAATCTTCAGAATTAACCATATAGTCCAATCCAATCTCGATAGGCTTAGCACCGCCATTAAAAATGCTCCTAGCGCTTAATATCCACAGATCGTAATCTCTACCACCGTTGCCATCTAATAGCATGTCACCATCAGAATCACTTTTGTTAGCATCAAAACTAAGCAATCCCGCAGCCAGGTCGAAGCCTGCTTCTCCCGTGCTCCCGGAATACACAACTTGTGCCAAACCAAGTTCACCCGAAGCTTCTTTCATACCAACGGGTAATGAAAAATAACCCGCGTTAAATTGCACGCCGTTACTGCTGTAGTTATACCCAAGGCCCATGGGAGTGATATCATCATCCCAAAACAGTTCGTTCTGTTTCCAAAATGGAAGACTGTTCTTTCCAACCCAGGTACTCGAATCTCCAGAATCGTACCTAAAATAGTATTTATCGAAATTGAAGTCGGTATTTCCAGTATCATTATTATCAAAATCAACCAGCGTAATATGAGGGGATTGGTGACTGTAATCTGAACCGGTACGGGCCCTTACTTCCCAGGTTAAATTATCACTTGATTGATATCTTAAACCTACACGGGCTCTAATTCTCATCCTGCCCCTGTCGTCTCTATCAGAACCACTGGATCTTGATGAATTCCAATCAGACTCAAAACGCGTTCGTAAGTCTTCCTTCTTCATCAAGTTGGAGCTGTGCCATCGCGGAGACAGAAACCAAACTCGCAACCAACGTCCCCAAAACTACTTTAATCACGGAACTCATAAAAACACCTCAATTCAATTACACATCAATCATTTTAAGTTAATCGTTAAATTGGTAGCGTCAGTGAGCTGTTGACTCAAGGCTACACTGGCCAGGATCACATCGTCATCCCACAGGGGGTGCCGTTACGACCTGTCCAGACCTTGAAGTCGTTGTTGTTATTGTAGCTGAGGTACCACTTGTCAAAGCCAGTTCTAAAGCCACCGCGCAGGCGAATACACAACTCCACCTACGCGAAGGCTATGGCTTTAGATGATGTCCCTTGGCGCGAGGCTCATCCGCTCCAGATCGTCGTTCTTGTAGGGCGACTCGCCGATCTTTCGGATCTTGCCGATGCCGAGCTTATAGCGGTACATGCCGCTGATAGGATCGGGGATCGCCGGCACCAGGGAGTTGGCCATTTGCTTGGCTTTCGAGTTCAGACTATGCATGAAGGCCACCCCCGGCTTTATGGCGTCGGTGACGATGGCCACCGCCTCCGCCCTGCCGGTTGTCATCCGGATGTGCCCGTCCCTCATCAGCCCGGTGAAACTCGCATCATCGCTTTTGATGCCCATGAAGCCGCTCACTTGCACCGCGAGCCGGTCGTTCACCATCTCCACGTAATCGCCCGACTCGATCCCTCTCGCCGCGGCGTCGTCGGGATGGATCTCGACGGCCGGTTCCGGCCAGCGCTTGTTGGCGATGTCCCGGCGTTCGTCGTCGAAGCCGCTCTGCCAGATTTCACTGACCCGGCCGTTGGTGACCCACAGTTCGTCCCCTTTCGGCCTGAGCCACTCCCAGTAGTCCGAGAAGAGACTCCAGGGCGTTTTGAGGAACATCGCCTTGCCGTTGTGGGAGCCGAAAGCTAAAGCGTTCTTCGGCCATATCGTCGTCCCCTCCGGGCCGGTCTCGGGGAAAATGCGGGTGCTGTCGTGCAGCCGCTTGGTGCCGTAGAGCTTGCCATCCTCTAACATGACCGGCGCTTGGATGCCATCGTTGCCGAGACTGCGCAGAAGCTCCATGGCGGGCACCCCCTCTTTCTTGGCGGCCCAGACCAGGGGTTGGATATTAATGCGACCCGTGCGCATAAACCGCGATGCCTCCTCGAACACCTCGTTGGAATCCTTCCAGTCGTAGCCGGGGAAGCCCATCTTGGTAGCGATCTGGGCCGTGATCCACCAGTCGGGTTTGGCTTCGCCGGGGGGGTCCATGAACTTGGAATAGACTTTCCAGCGGCGCTCGCCCTGGGCGCGGACGAAATCTTCCTCGCCCCAGGAGGCGGCGGGCAACACCAGGTCGGCGAACTGCGTGCCGATAGGCTCCCTGAGGTAGATTTCCTGATTCACTACTGCCATGCCGCCAGAGTCGACCCGCCTCTTGAGGGTGGCGATCGCCTCGGCGGTGTCGGTCCCGGTGACCTGGTGGGGATTCTCCGTGGTCAGCTTGCTGAACGCCGCGGCCAACTCCTGGGAGCCGGCCATGGAGCCGATCCAGGTGGTGCCGATGACGTAAACAAAGCGCACGTTGCCCATCTGCACCCAGCGGTCGAGATCGAGCGCCTTGCGCCGGCGCCCGATAAACTTCTCCGGGCTCTTTGCGAGTGGGTATTTGCCGCCGGACGCGCCGCCGCCAAGCTGGTGGCCGCCGAAGCGGCCGAGCATCTGACCGGGGCGGTTACCGGTGCCGCAGAGCATGCCGAGCGAGGCGAACGCTGCCGTGTTGAGGTAATTGTTGGACCAGTAGAGCCCCTTCTCCATCCCCATGGAAGTCTTGGGGCGGCTGCCGTCGGCGCGGGGCTTGCACATCATTTCGGCGGCCTGGACGATCAGGTCGCGGGAGATGCCGGTGATTCTCTCGGCCACTTTGAGCTCTGACTCCTCCTGGCTCAGGATGAACTCCTTGTAGCCGGGGAAGCCGCCCGCGGGCCGGAAATTGTCCCAGGTGGTGCGCCATTGCATCGGCGTGTTGCGGGTGCCCTGGCCGAAGCCCGAGTCGTAGTCCCACTTGCTCGCGCTATACTTCTCGATCCAATCCGAGTCTTCCCAGCCGTTTTCGAGAATGACGCGGGCCATGGCCATGAGCAGCACGGTGTCGGTGCCGGGAACGATCTGCAGGAACAAGCCGCCGTTGGCTTCGGCGAACGCCACGCCGGTGGTCCTGCGCGGGTTGACGTAGATGAGCTTCTGCCGCCCCGCCTGCACCGCTGGGAGAATCCACGACTCGAAGATCACAGTCTTGGTCTCGAAGGGGTCGGTGCCGGCCATGAAGAGCACTTCCGCGTTGCCCCAGTCTTCATAGGCGGGGGCGAAGTTGTCGTACCCGGCATCAGTGAATCCGGGAGTGTCCGGACCGTTGGCCGGGTGCTCGTGGAAGGCGAAGGCCGCCGTCTGTACCGAGCGAAACGCCAGCTTGCTCAGGGCGTAGGTGTTCTGGGTGAACTGGTAGGAATACATCTTCATCGCCCAGGAGAGATCGCCGTACTTCTCGAGGGCATAGTTTCCCACCTCGGCCGCGATGTCGGTCGCCGCCTCCCAACTGATGGGGACCAACTCGCCGTTGACCCGCAAAAGGGGGGTCTGCAGGCGGTCCCGCGTCGCGCTGTTGGGGTTATAGCACTTCTGGGCGATGGAGCCACCCCGGAAGCTGTGGGCTCCGCCCGGATTGATCGCCTTCGCCTCCCAGTCCGGCACCACCAGAACATGGTGGGGCTCGCCGTTGTGAGAAACGATGTTGTGCATATTGGGGGAGACCCAGCCACCCGCGCCGGGAGGCCGTGGGAAGTCGAGTCCCATGGCGTTTTCGCTTGCATTGGGTCCGCCTTCTTCCATCCCCACCGGCCAGCGGATCACTTTGTAGGAGCAGCCGACGACGCAGTAGTCGCAGCCGGTGCCGAGTACATCGGCCCCTGTAGGCGGCAGGGGGACGCGGTCCTGGATTTGCGTAACGTCTAATTGATTATTTGCCATGCTAATATCTCTGTCTAATACGATTTCGCTTTCAGGTTCTCATAAGGTTGTCGGTTTTGCCGAATACCAGACCGATGATGCCGATGGCGTAGAGTTCATCCCCTTCCACCTCGAGCACGATCTGGGGCAGGTTCTGGGTGCCGTGGCCGGCGGCTACCATGCCGCGGCGGCGCAGGTCGAAGGTGGTCAGGTGCAGGGGGCAGGCCCCCAGCACTTTGTGCTCAGCGTTATACTTGCCGACCGGCCAGCCCATGTGGGTGCACAGGGTGTTAAAGGCCACGATGTCCTGCGCCGGACCGACGCCGCCGGCGGCGCGCATCCCCAGCTTGATCAGCAAGTTTTGGGAGTAGAGGTCATCGAACGGATAAGCGAAGTCCAACGGTGTGTCGTTCGTCAGCTCGCTGATCCTCGCGATCGCTTTGCGTTCGTACCGCACCCCCACCACCTCCTGCGCCTCGGCGCCGGGGAGGGCGCTGCAGCTCATGAGGAAGGTAGCGGCCACCGCGCCGCTCCCCGTCAAGAGGAAGTCGCGGCGAGAGCTACGGCGAGTGAGGCAAGTCGATTCGTCGTGTGTCTCTGGTTTCATAGTCAGAGGTATCTTGGTAATCGGTTTCATAGTCTGGTCTTCACTGTGGCGGCGGTATATCGTCAAAGGTCTCTGGCTCCAGATCCCCGAACTTAGCGATCGCGCCCGCGAAGGGCTGGTCCGACGGGATTTCGGGGCTGGGCAGGAGGAGTTCCTCCCCCGAGGTGCTTTCCAGGAACACTACCAACGCAAAACTCTCATCCTCGGTGAGGTTCAGGGGCTTTAAGCGATCGGTCTTGGTACTGTAACCTAAATCGCGCAATACCGGGTCCGGCCCGCCACCCTGGTTGTAGAACTCCACCACCTCTTCCAAGGTATCGATCGAGCCATTGTGCATGTAGGGCGGAGTGTAGAGCAGGTAGCGCAGCGGTGCGGTGCGTTGCAATCCCATGTGCCCCTTGACCTTGGTGTTGGAGTAGAGGCCGATGTCGAAGTTGGCCTTGCGGTATACGTCCTCGCCTATGCCTTTCCGGTAGTACTGCCAGCGGGCGCCGGTCTGCACCAGGGGGTCTCTCAAGAGCGTAACGCTTTCCGGAGCCCCGGTGTTGTAGTACTTCTGGTCGGTCAGCAACGGGCCGTTATGGCACTGGATGCAACCGGCCTTGCCCTGGAACAGCTCCATCCCCAGGAGCTCCTCCTCGGTCATCGCGGTCTCGTCGCCGCGCATGTATTGGTCGAAGAAGGTGTTCTCGTCGTTCATGACGCGCTCGAAGGCACCCATGGCGCGCCAGGCGTCCTTCTCCAGGGGCCATTGGGTGCCGAACACCTCTTTGAACATCTCGACGTACTCGGGCACCTGTGCGATGCGCTCCTCCACCATGTCGGGCTTGGCGTTGCCGGAAAGGCCAGTTTTGGCGTCCTCCGCCTGTTGCCCGAGCTCTGGCGTATCGCCGCCCCAGAAGAGCTTGTTCATATAGGCGCTGTTAACCACCGTCTGGGAGTTACGCCAGTGGGAGGTACCGGGGTAGCCGCGGCTGACGGCGGAATTCAACCCCCACCCCTCCGCCGGGACATGGCAGGTACTGCAGGAGACGCTGCCGTCGCCGGAAAAGCGCGGGTCGAAGAAGAGAATGTAGCCCAGCTTGACAAGGGGATCGTCCAGCTTGGGCATACCGTCCTCGTCCTTCTCCGGAAAGCCGTCCGGCCCGACCCACTGCGGGAGGTCGTCGAGGATGGGCGGCGGTGGCAGCGCGGCGAGGGCCGGAAACAGTTCACCGTTGAACTCCACTGTGGCGCCCGGCGACATCTCCAGCAACGGCGTAGCGGTTATCGGGCCGACATTGTATATGGCCTCGGCATCCGTAGTACTAAGCACAATGCCGTCTCCGCGTTCATTTTGTCCCGAGGCCCCCGGCTGCATGCCGGCGGCGGCCAGGACGGCCATCGAAAGTATCCATCGTTTGTGGCTCATTTTTGCTTCTCCTCATTAATTAATTGTCGATGTCCATCCACGGAACTGTCTCGTAGGCCGGAAGATTATCCATATTCACCAATCTGTTCTCCATATCCTCCGGGATGAGCTGATCCCCGCTCAGCGTTCTCAGGAATTCCACCAGTTCGGCCTTCTCGCCTTCGGAAAGGCCGAGGGGGTGAAGACGCGAGTCCTTATTCGGATGCTCGGCTCCCCCCTGGTCGTAGAACTCCACCACCTCCTCCAGACTCGGCAGCATGCCGTTGTGCATGTAGGGAGGGGTGCGGGAGACTTCCCGAAGGCTCGGGGTGATGAAGGTGCCGATGTGCTTGCGCTCTTTGGTCGTGACGTAGTGCCCCACATCCTCCAGCCAGTTATAGCGGTTGGGGACGCCCAAGTTACGCAGAAAGGCGCGGTAGGTGGTGTGGCGCTTGGGAGTTACAAACACGTAGGGATTTTCCGGCACGCCTAGCGCGTGGGGCTGGTAGTCGCTGAGCATGGGGCCGCTGTGGCACTGGATGCAGCCGGCCTTGCCCTGGAACAGGGCGAGACCGTTCTTGGCCTGAGCCGAGATCGCATTGGAGTCGCCCTTGAGATAGTTGTCGAAGGGGACGTTCTTGGAAACCAGGGTGCGCATGAAGGCCGAAATCGCTGTCAACGTCAGCTCGAAATCGGGCTCGGCGTTGAAAGCCGCCTGGAAGCGCTCGACGTACTCGGGCACTTGCTTCCAGCGCTGCAGCATGATGCGCCCGTCCATGGCTTGGAAGTAGGATTCGGTGATGCTGTCGCGCACCTGGCTGTCAAGGTCCCCCGCGCCGCCGGTCATGTGGCCGTCCCAGTAGACAATCGGCGCGTAGGCGACGTTGATAATGGTTTTCGAGTTGCGGAAATATTTAGTGCCGGGGTAGCCGTCCGACAGCGATATACCATCGGTCCAACCCTGCCTCGGGTTATGGCAGTTGTAGCAACGCTGATCGGCGTTGCCGGAGGCGCGGTTGTCGAAGAATAACAGCTCGCCGAGCGCAACCACGACGGGATCCTGGGGTTCGAGTTCAGGCAGCGGGGCGAGGGGGATAATCTCAGCCGCCGGCATGGGCGGGCTCTCGGCATCCGTTCCCGGAACGATGGAAGAGAAATCCTGCCCTACCGCCGGACCTGCCGCCAGGAGGGCCAGCAAAAGGCCTCCGGCAGGCGTTCGAAATAGATTAGTTCTATTCATCATCATAGCTCCTTATTAATTGGTTGTGATTGCGTTTCCCCTGTTACCGCCAGCGCCTTGGAGGCTGACTGGAAGGCAAAGCGATCGCTTGCAGTAGTTTCGACTGCGCCGCTCTCCTGGGAAGCCACGGTGGCCAGTGTTCGATTGTACCCCGTCAGCCCCAGTTGGACATAATCACCTGATTGCATAAGAGACACTTTTGGCTCATCGTTAATCCCCAGAGGAAACGATGATGAGAAAGAAAGGAAGTGCCGAGAAGACAGTTCGCGATATACGCAGAGCTAC
>JASLXP010000135.1 GCA_030740295.1 Planctomycetota bacterium | reverse complement strand
GACTATGGCTCTCTGAATTACTCATTACTCATTACTCATTACTCATTACTCATTACGTATTACGCATTTCGCATTACGCTCTTACTTAACAGCCCTCTGAACCCTCCCAACCAGGAAGCTGACCAATGCAGTCTCGATCGGTTTGCTTGTATCCACCAGGACGTAATCCACGTGAGCCTTTTCGCAGGCGCGGCGGGCGGATTCGAGGAATTTCTCCAGTTCGCGCAGGTAGGCCGCACGGATGCGTTTCGGCTGGGTGACGATATCGCCGTCGAGTTCGAGTCCGTTGAATTTGAACACGCCGTCGAAGGGGAACGTCAGCTCATATGGGTCGAGGACGTGGAAGACGACGACGTTGTGGCCCCGGAAGCGGAGATGGTTGAGGCCTTTGATGAAGCCGTCGAGATCGTCGAACAGGTCGGAAAAGAGGATGACGAAACCGCGGCGGGACATGCGCCGTGCGAATTCGTCAAGGATGGTGTAAACGTTGGTTTTGGGTTCGTGGTCGACGTCTTCCAGAGATTCGGCGATGGTGCGGATGACACCCATCGTGCTCTTGGGCTCGATGTAATGGCGAAGATCCGAATCAAAGACGCCGAGCCCGACCTGGTCGCGCTGCTTGACGATCAGATACGCGAGGCTGGCAGCCATGTATTTGGCGTATTCCAGCTTGCTGATTTCCCCGGACGAATAACTCATCGACGAACTCGCATCCAGGAGCAAGTTGGCGGTGAAGTTGGTCTCGGCCTCGAAGAGCTTGATGTAGTAGCGGCTCGTGCGGCCGTAGACCCGCCAGTCAATGTTGCGGATGCCGTCTCCGGGCACGTAGGGGCGATGCTGGCTGAATTCGGTGCTCAGGCCGCGGAGCGGGCTTTTGTGCATTCCCACTCTGACGCCTTCGACCACCTCCCTCGCAACCAGCTCGAGCGAACCGATTTTTTGCAGCGTCGCGGGATCAAGATACCGCAGCGACTGCCGGGGCTGATTGTCCATCGTAAAGTCGTTCGTCTGCAGGGATAGTGTCGATAAGTTTTTGGACGATATCGTCGCTGGACAGGCCTTCGGACTGTGCAGCGAAGTTTGGAATGATCCGGTGACGCAGCACCGGCGGGGCCAGGGCCTGGATATCCTCCGTGGAGACATGGTAGCGTCCACGCAGAATGGCCCTCGCCTTTCCGGCAAGGATAAGCGCCAGGCTGGCACGGGGGCCCGCGCCGTAAGAGAGCCAGTCCTTCACGAAATCAGGAGATTCCTTTTCGTTGGGTCGCGTCGAACGGACCAGCATGCCTGCGTAATGGAAGATGTGATCGGCAACCGGAGTCCGTCGCACCAACGACTGGAAGTTGAGGATGTCCTCGCCACTGAGCACGTGTTCGAGCTCCGGCAGTTCAGGGCCGGTGACGCTTTTCATGATCTCGATTTCTTCATCCCAGTCTGGGTAGACAACATTAATGTGGAAGAGAAAGCGGTCGAGCTGTGCTTCGGGCAGCGGATATGTTCCTTCCTGTTCGATGGGGTTCTGTGTCGCCAGGACAAAGAACGGCTCGTCGAGCAGGTAATCGATGCCGGACATGGAGACCTTTTTTTCCTGCATGGCTTCGAGCAGCGCGGCCTGAGTCTTGGGCGGCGTGCGGTTGATCTCGTCGGCGAGAATGATGTTGGCAAAGACCGGGCCTTTGACAAACTTGAACATGCGTTCATGCGTATCCGGGTCGTCCTGCAGAATCTCAGTGCCGGTGATATCTGAAGGCATGAGGTCGGGCGTGAACTGAATGCGTTTGAACGAAAGCGACATGGTCTCGGCGAGCGAGCTCACGAGTAGCGTCTTCGCCAGACCGGGCACGCCGACGAGCAGCGCGTGGCCTTTGGCAAAGACACAAATCATCATCTCCTCGATGACCTGCTCTTGCCCGACAATGATCTTGCCGAGCTCTCCGAGGATCTTGCTATGCGCTTCGCCAAGTTTTTCTACAGCTTCCGCATCATCCATTTCCCCTGGTGGGGTTTGGTCATTTTCAGCCATGATGCACTCCGAGTAGTGTGAATAACTACGGGCCGGGCCCGCTTTAAGATGTGATGTTTTGTCCTGCTGACATGCGTGCCCTCTGTGCAATTCGCATGTGCGGGCGCAGAACATTAGCATTGAAGGACAGATCTGGCAACGGTTTTGTAGGTCTTAGGGCTGAGGACTGATGTAATGAAAGAGCTCATACAACATATTGATAAGGAGCGAGTGGAACGAGCTCGCCAGATGACACCGGCGGAAAAGCTGCTCGCCGGCCCAAGGCTGTTCGAGGAGGTCTGTGAGCGGATGAGAGCCGGAATTCGCTATCAGTTTCCGGAGGCGGATGAAGCAGAGGTCGAGAAGATTCTTAAGGAGCGATTGGCCACAGCGAAACGGCTGGAGAATTCTCATGACCGGAGATGAGGCCACTTTGATTGTGATAGATTCGCTTGAACAGCTCGGCATTCCCTACATGTTGGTGGGCTCATTTTCGAGTAATTTCTGGGGAGTGCCGCGTGCAACTCAGGATGCGGATTTTGTGATCCAGTTGGCTGATCGGAGTATTGGAAAACTGGCTGATCTGTTGGGGGAAGGATTCAAGTTCGATAATCAGATGTCATTTGAGATGGTCACAGGTACGACTCGGTATAACATTGAACTCAAGGGATCGGCCTTTCACATCGAACTGTTCATACTCTCGACTGATTCACATGATCTCGAAAGATTTTCCAGGCGATTGAAGGTCAACATACATGATCATCAGGTTTATATCCCAACTGCAGAAGACGTGCTCATCACCAAGATACGGTGGTCAAAGCAGGGGGGAAGGGCCAAGGACATTGAAGATGCCATGAACGTAGCTCAAGTACAACGCGACCAGATCAATTGGCAATACGTTGATCGTTGGTGCCGTGAGCACGGAACCTGTGAACGATTGGAAGAACTGAAATCTTCTGTTGGGTTGACGTAGGCAACTTTAGGACGCCCTCAAGGAACGACGAGGGATTCAATTGTAACTGCACCCGAAGAGAGAAAGATCCTTTGACTTCACAGTTCTTGTTAGGCACGGAACCTTTTGTGTCTCAGAGCAAAATCGTGGTGAAGGGAAGACTGCACCTTCATTTGGTGTTGGTGAATGAAGGGCGATTCCGTGTGGTTGATGAGGAGAGGATAGCGTCGCTGCATTCGACGATAACGCGAACGGCCAGAAAGAGGAAGCATTTGCTGGCCGAGGCACGTATTCTGGCCGACCACATTCATCTGATGATCGGATGTGGCATAGAAGAATCGCCATCGAATGTCGCACTGGCATATATGAATAACATCTCTTTTGCGGAGGATATGAGGCCTGTGCTGCAGTCTGGATTTTATGCAGGAACGTTTGGTAATTATGACCTTGGGGCTATCCGGAATGCGTTGTGATTTGGATTCATCGCTCGACGGGGGCAGGCCCCGTCGTGGCGGGTCTTTCTCTAGTAATCTTCCAGCTGCCAGTCAGTGCTCGACGGGGGCAGGTCCCGTCGTGGCATCCAGAACCCAGCATCCAGAACCCAGCATCCAGCATCCAGCATCCAGCATCCAGCATCCAGCATCCAGCATCCAGAATCCAGCATCCAGCATCCAGCATCCAGCATCCAGCATCCAGCATCCAGCATCCAGCATCCAGCACCCAGTATCCAGCACCCAGCATCCAGCATCCAGCATCCAGCAGTATCAGTGCAGGCTTCATATGCATCCTCGCACTCCTCCTCACCACCGCATCCGCCCAGACATTCGGCCCCTACAGAACCACCGCAGAAAAATGGCCTGAAACGAAAGAACTGAAAATCGAGTGGAAGGACGACTGGGATCAGACCTCCCGGCACAACGAACAGCGGTGGCGGTATGAGATGAAGAAGAATCGGATGCGCGGACAGGAAGCCGAACGGTGGTTTCGGATTCGGATGATTGTGATGTTCGAGCGGATGCTGACGAAATTCCCTGCTGTGGATAAGGCAAAGCGTCTCGACGGCATCCGACGCATCAGCGAATACCTCTACCAGGTAGGTTTCTTTGCAAGCGCCAATCTGTATCAGAAAAAAATCGTGGATGAAGCTGAGCCGGGCGACGTGAACATGGTTCTGAACGGGCTCCGTCGCATCCTGGATTTGACGCCCGCTGAGAACGCCTTTCATGTGGAGGATGCTGACCTATGGGTGGAATACGCTTCGTCGCGGATTCTCGCTCTTCATCGAGACGGGCTCGTGCCGGATTACGAATCGGCCGTCCTGCGTGCGATGCAGTGGCGGATGACCATGAAGCGCGTCCAGGGCAGGCTCCGTGAAGCGAAAGCCATCCTCAAAGAAATAGAAGAGCTCAACGGGCGCGATAGCTGGGTGCAGAGCGAGGAGAACCGGCTTCGACTGATGACCATGCCGGGTAATGAGAATGCCGAGGTCACGTCACCGGATTCCTATCTGGCCGAGGAGGTCAAGCAGGCCCTGAGCGACGCGGAAGCCGGGGGCGCGCACAATGCGGTAAAGCTGCTGCCACTCATGTCTGATGAAAAGATCGCTTTCCGCGTCGTTGCCCACGGCCAGATATATTCATCCATGTGGGCCCGCATCGGCAGCATCCTTAATGCGCAGGACCCAGGTACGAAGAAGCAACTCGAAGACAAGCAGGAAGAAGAGGCCCGTTTCGAGTTGGAGACGATCGAGCCGCCCGTCGAGAGCCAGAAGATGTTTGCCATTTACCGCCGCTTTCCGCTTTCCCGGGCCGGGATGGAGGCGTTGCTTCGATATGGGGAAATGAAGCTGTCGGAGGGCCATTACGGCAATGCGTTTCGTTCGTTTCTTGAAGTCCTGCATCATCATTCGCTCGACGAGTTGCTCCCGCAATCGGCGGAGATGAAGGCCCTCAAACGAAAAGCGCGGGCAGGCATGTGGATGTGTCTGGCGAATCTGCCCGGTGGCGAGGTGGAACTGCAGAGAGGGTTGGCCCAATCGCCGAACAACGTCCGCTATCCCTGGCTCGGTGAAGAGCTGACACCGGAACAGATCCGGCAGCGACTGGCAACCAGGCCAGCCAGCCATGAACCATCAACCACCAGCCACGAGCCATCGGTCGTCACCCTCGAGCAGCCCGCGGTCAGCGCATGGAATCATCCTATGTATGAGATCTACGGTCCGAGGCAGCTCGATCGTTTCCCCCCTCCTGAAGGCGAGATTCATTCGTTTGAATCGGGCACACTGGTCTGCGGGCCGGCCCTCCTCGCATGGTACGAGGGTGAAGCGAAAAAGCCGACCTGGGTGAACGCCGGCAACCAGATGACCGCGCATCGAGGACGCCGGGCGGATCACTATCTGGGCAATCTGGTTGTTCCGAACAGTTTCAGTCCCGGCCTCTACCGGGGACGGATCTACACCCGATGGCGCATTCATAAAGACACTGGAGTGCCGACCTCTCTGGCCGCTTTTGATCGCCGCAACGGCGCGTTGCTCTGGTCGACCAGCCGGCTGCAGGAATGGGGCAGGTGGCAACCTGTCGGTGCGCCGGTCGCGCATGACGGCCGCGTATATCTGCTTGTCATTGAGAGCGGGAAAACGAATACCCCGGTGCTGTTGGTCTGCCACGACGCGGACGACGGCCACCTGCTCTGGGCCCGTCCCCTTGGCCAACAGACGTTGTATCATGATGGCCAACTGCAGCTCTCACGCTGGGGCAATCGGGGGCAGCGCTATGACCTGGTGCAGTTCGGAAATTCAGTCACTGTGAACGGCGGCTCTGTCTACTGCCAGACCAATATGGGTATTCTGGCCAAGCTCGATGCACGGGATGGCCTGGTGGAATGGATCTCTCACTACGATCGGCCAAAAAAACTGGACCGGGCCACGGACTTTTACATTGGAAGACGTGGGACAGCCCCCATAGTGAGTGGCGAAATTGTCGTGTTCGCACCAAGAGACAGCCGCGTGGTAATGGCCCTCGGCGCGCAGTCCGGCAAAATGATGTGGGAACAGCGCGACCTGGAATCAGATCGAGTGATCCCAACGGGCGACGGCAAATTCATCCTCCAGGGCAAACGGGAGCTCAGCCTGATGAATCAGCTCGGCCGCGCTGTGTGGTCACGCAGTTTTGATGAGCCCGTTGAAGTGCTCGAAAGGAGCAACCGCAGGATGAATCGTGGGATGGGCGTCTCGCCCGTCACTGTCCATGCGGACGACAAAGGAAAAGACGGGCGGGACGCCCATCCTACGATTCCGCTTGCCACGGTTTCCTCGTTCTTGCAGATCGATCTCACCAACGGCCGCACGATTTCGGAAAAGCCGTGGCCGTCCGGCATCTCCTATCGCACCGCGACACTCACAACCAGAATCGCTAAAGCTGGTCATCACGAACCAGTCATCCTGGCTCTAAGCAGCGCTCACACCCAACCTGAAACGCAGCGGCAGAATCGTTCCGGGCCTCTGAAACTTCCATTGCAGCTCGGGTGGAGGCATGATGCGCAGCATCCATTCATGTGGTCCCCGCCTGCCGACAGCGGGCTCCAGGATCGCGTCTATGTGTATGCGCAGGGCCGTCTGGATTGCATCCAGAAGTCAGCGCGGGGCACGCTCTTCTGGTCCCGGTCTGTTCCGCGCGATTTCAAGCTCAAATGGCTGCCCGGCGCGATGCTCCTTACATATGAAAGAAGGGTGATCGCCTTAGACGGCAAAACCGGCAAGACGCGATGGGATACTCGATTGCCATTCAAAGCGGAGGTGCACGGCGCAGGCGGCAACAGCTTCGCGTTTGTTGACAAGATGAGATACTGCGGCCGAATCGGTCTGCTCGACCTGCGAGATGGAAAGCTCAAATGGCAGCGCGGGGCAGAACACTTCCGCCTCCTGCACGATCGCATCGATCCTTCGACTTCCAACAGTTCCAGCTACTACCCCGAGGCTCACGTCATTCGTTGCGAAGCCGATCGTGTATACGTCTTGGGGCAGCTTCACCGTCGCATGTCGTGGGTGATGACATTGCAGGCTTCCGACGGCGAATTCATCTCGGCACGTTCGTTCCCCGCCCGGCACGATTCATGGTCTTCGAACATCACGTTCCACAAAGGTTTCTGCGCGGTCGCTTCGACCCGTGCGTGGCCGGTCAATCGATTCCGGCTCGACGGCCAGAAGACTGACGACGCGTTCAACGACGACAAGTACGAGAAATGGCAGTTGAAGCAGTTCAAAGCTGACGGCCAGTGGATACAGGTCAAGAAAGAGCTCCGTAAGCCCAGGAAAACGGAAGTCGTCATCTACAACATCCTCGATCCCAACTACAGATTCATCCGCCCGTCGGTGGGCCACATCGACGGCGACGCACTCTACGAAGCGGCCGGTCAGAAACTGTCGGTCATCGATCTCAAAACGAAAAAGCCGCTGCGAGAGTACGAGCTCGGCCGCAATAATCGCGCGGATACGCTGGTCGTTCGGGCAAGGCTGGCCGGCAATCGGCTGCTGGTGGCCACCACCTCTTCACGCAACGAGCCGTTGCAGTTCGACCACTTTGAATCGGCGACCGGTGAGCGGCTTGGGACGCACCTGTTGAAGGATCATTTTTACCAGCTTTTCCAATACACAAATCCGTACCGCTTCAAAGGTGACTGGCGAGCCGAGCAGCTTGCCCTCGCCGATGACGCCATCTTCGTGGCCGACGAAAACGGCATCAGCGCATGGGTGCCCGAGACCGCCGTGGATGAATCGCCGGCCCAGACAACACCGATTGTCTACCAGCGAAAAATTGAATTCGAAGTCGACGGACACCTCGACGAATGGAAGCCAATTGAATTGACCACACTCAAGGATGAGAAGGGCGTAGAGGCCACGTTCCAGATTTCCCATGACGACAAGTGGATGCACCTCAGCCTGCGCACGCCCGATACTACGCCCAGACCGCACATTGGCAGTGGTCGCAGCGGTGGAGGCGATTGGCTCGAGTTCGCCTACGGGCAGTTCAACAATAACAACTACCACTGGGGCCTTGGGCTCAATGCAAGGGGCAGGCAGATCGTCGATAAATTCGGGCGCAGGTCTCCCCCGGAGAATTCGATCATCGAGATTCGCTACGACTACATCGACCAGGTCTACAATTACGAGATCCGGTTGCCGGCGTTCTCCGCTCATCAGAGATGGAATGAATCCCGCAAGCTTGGGATCTCGTTCAATGTCTGGGACGATTCGGGCGATGGGCGCTCTCGCCGTCGTTTCAAATTCGGGCAGGGGCTGGTCGGCAATCGCGTGGACCCGCAGAAACATGCCCGCGCATACATGCACCCGCTCACCAGAGAAGGCGAGGCGGCCGCTTTTGATATCGCTTACAGATTTCCGGACTCGAAATTCTGGTGGGAATTCATCGAGCGGATGTTCAAGGTCCGCCACGATTCCCTGGGCGTCCCTCTCGAGCAGCAATACCTGGACTTCCTGGAGCGTCATCCCAACGATATCTGGACTGAACGGGCCCTCTTACAGATTGCCCAGCAGCGGGAAACACTCGATGCAAAAGTCCGCGCCGAAATCCTGAAGCTTGCGGCCGAGCGCGGCGTGAGCGAGAGCATCCGAAAAAACTTTGACAAGCAGATGCAGTCGCGTATGGAGCAATCGGTATTCATCAAAAATGAGAAACGCCAACTGCGTGACCTGACCATCAGCATCAACCCCAGCGTGCATGAAAATGAATGGAAGTGGGTCAACTGGGGCCAATCGCGCCACGGCGGCGGCGACATCCTCGGGCCCCTTCCGGTAGAGGGGGCCTGGCGCACGTTGTCCATTTCCCTGATGAGGCTGGGCATTCACCAGTCGCCGATTTACGGAATCGGTTTTCAGCACCACGGGCACGGCACGGTCTACTGGGACAAGACCACTTTTGAAAGACCCGGAAAGAAGCAAATCTTCATCGACGAGACGATCCCGGATGCCAAGCGTGAAGGGAACTGGACCGAGGTCGAGACACCGGTGTTGAGCGGCAAAAAGGCATTCGCCAATCACCCCCATGGCCGGGCCAACAAACTGCATCGCCTGATGCATCCCGTCATCGATCACATCGTTCCGCCCGTAAACGTGCCTTACATTTCGCAGTGGGTCTACGTCGATCCCGGGAAGCCGCCGAAAGCTGTCAGCATCGCTTTGCACAACGGCACCGAGTGGAATTACCGCGCCCTCTGGGGCGACATGTATCAGCACCCGCGGCCGGAGGCCAGACGTGTACCCGATCACTACCTCGGCCCTCGCCTCCACTGGCCTCACTGGTCGAATTCTTCCAACCACATCGGCGCACAACAGGGCCGCTACATGGGCCCGTTGCCGAAAGCCGGCAAATGGCACGAGCTGCGCATTCCCATCACCTGGACCCCGTACACCGGCCGCGCCATCTGGGGTATCCGCTTCGAAAACCTCCGCGGGCAATGCTACTGGGATCGAACCGCCATCGTCGTCAACGGCAAAGAGAAGATCCTGATTGAAGATGAGACACCAGCCGGCCGCGTCTCCCGCGATTGGGTGTGGGTAGAGTCGCCCGTCAAGAGCGGCAAGCGCGCGCACTTCGGCAATCAATCGAATACGTTCGAGACCTACGCGGAATACGGCGCCAACGTGGTCTATGACCTCACGCCGAAAATCACTCAGCACATCAGCCACGATCCCCTCGAGCTCGCGGATGCTGTGGTGAAGTATCTCCCCACGCTTCAGAAATCCGAACACGCCACGAGATTCTTTGATGACTCCATCTCCTACCTCGGCAGCGCGCTTCAAAACGAGCCGGAAAAGCGACTCGAAATCAGCAGGAAGTGGGTGGAGGCGAAAGCATGGCCGGACTTCAATCGCTGCGCACGCCTGCTCGGTTTCCAGACCAGCGCGCTCCGTGACTCCGGCCACGAAGACGCGCACCACCAGGTCGAAGAGCTCATCACCGAGCTCGATCTGCCTATCGAAACCCGCCGCGAATACCGCCGCAAATACGCAGGCCTGCCGCAGCACTTCCTGCGCAACTGGCAAATCATCGGCATGTACCCCAACCAGAAATGCGAGGCATACAAGAAAGCATACGAGCCCGAAACCGACGGTTACAAGCCCGATGCGGAATACGAGCTCGGCACAACCACACTCAAGTGGCAGCTCTACGAATCACCGACCGACCTGGTGGACCTGATGAAGGCATTCAAAACCGATAACGACTTCATGATGGCGTACTCGGTCTGCTGGGTTTACTTCCCGAAGGCAATGCAAATTCACCTGGAGCTCGGCGCGGACGACGGATTCAAAACCTGGCTCAACGGCAAGCCTTTTGTCCGCTGGCATCGCCACTGGTCAGCCATCCCCCGCGACGTCACGTGGGATTACAACGTCCCTGCCGGCTGGAGCGAATTCATGATCAAGCTCGGAAACGCCGGCCTCGAATGGGGCTTCTACATCCAATTCGTCGGCGCCGAAGGCTTCGGCCCACCCGAAGGTTTCAAGGTACGCTCAACGCCTCCGCCTGGATGGCAGGGAAGAGAGAAACGAGTGGTGAAGGAGGAGTAGAGATTCACTTCAGAACTTCCGCGCGGTGTAAGCATCTTAATCGTTCTCTTAATCGTTCTCTTAATCTTCTGCAGACAGGAGATTAAGAGAACGAAAATGAGCCTTAGCCTTCATCCTCGATTGCAGCCAAGGCAGAGATAGGGGAGGGGGCCATAGCCCGCCTATCCTTCTTCATCCAGCGGCACCAATTCCACCATCCGCATGCCGCCCTCAAAACTTGGCTGGGTCACGTATTGAACAGCTTGAGTCCCAACCGTATCGGCGTGAGGAAAATGCACGTGGCCGCACAGCACTGCTGCCAGGTTGTCTGCACGGGACACAAGGCGGACAAATTCCAGAGTGGTGTCCTCATCGAAGTCTGTACCCCACTTGTCACGGCTCTCGAATCCCCAGTCCGGATCGCCAATCATGATTGGTGTTTTCCATCTCTCGATGACCGCGAGCCGGAGTGTGGCAGTGCTCAATGGAATGTGAATCAGGAGCACTGTGGGTAAGCCCCGGGCCAATTGCTCACGGGTGAACTCAAGTTGTTCCTCGTTCACCTGGTAGGTCGAATCATCGACCGTAAGAAAACAGACGCCTCCGATCTCCATCGCGTCGCAGGAAGGATTGCCCCGGTGCAGGGGCCCGAGGGCCGGCCACCATTCCTGTCGCAGATCATCTCTCCCCGTAAGACCGGGAAAATGCCAGTCGTGATTACCTGCTGTGTAGAGCATAGGACGTCCTGACTTTTCGACGCTGCTGGCGATGTGTTCCACATTTGCCTGCGATGGGAAGTGGATGTTGTCGCCGGTAAGGGCCACCAGGTCGACTTGTTTTTCCGCAGCGACGGCCATCGCCTGGTCGAAAGAAACGTCAGCAAAGACATTGTTGCCATCTGCATCCTGCCGCCGTTCGGCAAAGCGATCACGAGTGCCAGTGTTTTTTTCGAGGTGCTCAGGATCACGATCATCGATGAGTCCAAGGTGTGAGTCCGTAACGTGAAGGACAGAGATTCTGCTTTTTAATCCCTCGACTGCGATCGTCGCATTGTTGTCTGACCATGTATGGGTTTTTCGCACTGTGATTCCTTTGAAGCTGATTGATGTGTTACACAGGACATGTGGTTCAAGTTTCAAGCTGTCCTCGCCTGGGCGCGCCCGCCCCCCACCCGCAAAACAGCGCAGGACACGCGCGCGCGGGGGGGCCCCACCCAAAGATCCGGCCACGGGGCCGCGCGCCCACGCGCGCCATGCTTGGGAAT
>JASLXP010000134.1 GCA_030740295.1 Planctomycetota bacterium | reverse complement strand
ACCGGGAACGACAACCGTCGGACAGTTATGAGGCTTCTCCTTCAAGAGCGCATGAATGCCTTCGGCATCATCATCCAGAATAGCAGCGACGATGTTGACGTCTTTGAAGGGGCGTGCCTCAGCGAATTCGATGGTGCCTCTGGGAATCCCCTGGTGCGGACGACTCATGAAGGCGATGGCTGTCCACTTGCCAGAGGTGTCTTCAGGAATCCGGAATGCGTTCCCATCGAGGGTTTTCAGCTCGGCGTGCAGGACACGATGGGCATCGTCTGGCTTGCCCCACGAGAGGAAGTGCGATTCGCGCCGTCCGAATGACCAGCCGGCCACGTAGGGAGCCCTGAACAGCCAGTAGCGGTGGAACCGGTCGAGCAGAAACGAGTTCGCCGTCCACATCATCGGGTTCTCGATGTGTTTCTCGAGAATGGCCCGGCGGTAGCGCTCATGCAGCGGGCGTTCACCAACGTCCAGCGCCAGGATGGCCGCCGCTGCCAGGGCCGAACCTGGCGCCTGCTGTCCGCCCGCAGCCTCGATAAAGTCCGCGATGACTGCCTTGGGATCGGTGCCAGCGCGGAAGGCTTCTCTTGCGAGACAGAATCGGGCCACGACATCCGCGCCGGGCGGGGTCTCTTTGGCAACCGCGCGTTTGGCCTCGCCGACAGCGCGTTCAAGGTAGTCTTGATCGGAATCGAGCTTCCACAATCCCAGCAAGGCGATCATACGACGATTGCGCACCATCCAGAGATCCGGGGCCTGCGGGTGCTCTGCGATTGCCTTGCGACACAATGAATCGGCTTTCTCGTAGTTTGCACGCACCTGCTCACGCGGCATCCGGTAACGCAAGGGCAGCGCGACGAAACATTCCTGAATAGCGCGCAGTTTCTCTGCGGGAAGCGAGGACTCTGTCCGGGTCAGAGCGCGGTCGGTCTTTGAATTATTCGTGGAGACCGCTTTCAGTTCGGGTGGGAAAGCAGGATCGAAGGGGTGCACGGGGTCGAGGATGAGGAATTCTCCCGCGAAGAGCGACTGCAGCTGACTGCTGTAGCGAGGCCTGGTCCAACGTCGCGCCAGAGAGGAGTTCAGCCAGCGAGAATAATCCCTCGGACGTGCCGACCGTGTTCCTGTTCCCGCCATGCTCATGGCGGCGTAACCGGTCGGACTCACCGTGACAATCTTCGGATCTCTTCTCACGTAGGCGCGGTAAATCGGATTATTCCTACCGCCGGGAAGCCGAATCGCAGGCCAATCGACCCCCAGCATGCGCAGGATCTTCTCACCCGCATCAGGCAAATCGTCCAGGTTGAAACTGACAGACTCGAGCCGGCCCGGAAGGTCGTCTTTCTTCTCCTTCCAGGCGGCCGCAAGTTGTTTGAGATCTTCTTCACCGCCGCCCTCCTTCGACCAGAAATAGAGAGCGCTCGTCCGCCCCAGGCCATCCATTGGAAAGCGAACGACCTTGCCATCGGCACGTGTAAAAGTGCCGATGAACGGGGCACCAAACACTTGCCCCGCCAGCTTGTCCCGCAGGAAATTGACTAATTCGAGATCGCCGGGAAAACGTTCCGCTATCGTCTGGCGAATATGATTGACCAATCCAGTGTCGCCGAATTCGAGCGCCATGATCATGACGATTCGGAGCACCTTGGTTTCCACCTCTGTGTCTCGGTAGCGCTCGACCAGAGCCGGGAGGGCATCTCCACGCGCCTTCAGGTCCGCGCCCCTACGTGCGAGCTCCGTTTGCGAAAGCAACAGGTCGGCATCGAGTCGAATGGCCGCATACTCATCGGGAGCGCCGGCGAGTCGACGGCACGTCTCCAGAAGGGCTTCACGATTACTGGCCGTTTTGTCCAGACTTAACAACTCCCGCCGGCAGCGAAACAGAATTCCAAGTACCTGGAAGCGGTTGGGCGCCTTCGGATAGGTTTTGAGCAGCGAGTCGCCCTCGCGGATCACGCGCCGGATGGCGAGCCCTCTTCTGGCCGCTGATGTGCGCGGGTCTTTATCAGACAGCTTCGCCTCCAAGCCGGCAATTTTGCTTTCGGGAACCGGCGCTGGGCTCTTCTGGTCAGCCGAGGCGAACGCACAGACCCATACCGAGACCAGGATCGCCCCGGCGATGCTCATCCGCTGAAGTTCCCCAAGTCCTACTCTATCTGTCACGTTAAAGCTGCTTCCTCAACTGCTGTCTCTTCTCTACCCGATTCGTGTCGGTAACCGCCCGGTTTCTCCAGCAGCGTTTTCAGTTCATCAAAGTGGTCCTCGTACACCCCACGGTTTGTCGCATCGTGTGCCAGCGCAACGGCCGCGGCGCGGCCGACCACGACTCCCACCATGCCGAGCGTGTTCATCACGCGGACAGTTCCGAGGGCTTCGTGACTGACGGATAGATCACGCCCGGCCATGAACAGGTTCTCGATGTTTCGGGAATAGAAGGCGCGGTAGGGGAAGAGGTAGCCCTTGCTCGGATCATGGGCTCCGCGCATCGGACCTTCCAGGCATGCCCGTGGCGAATCGGCCCAGCGGCCGTGGGAGTCGTCGACACGTCCGTCGAAATGCGCACGCGAGATGAACGGGTTGTCAGGAGTCTCGCGCGCGTAGAGCGGCATCGGGTAGTGGAGATCAATCCCCCACGTCGCCGGGACACAGGCGTCGGGGAAGTCGCGCTGGTCATAGACATCCTCTATCTCGACCACCACGTCCCCCAGTAATTGCAGCGTTTCGCGAGTGCCGCCGATAAAGGCCATCCAATACAGCTCCGCGGTATCGTGGGCACGTCCTGATTGATCCAGGCATGCGTAGGCGCAGTGGTTCTTCATGGCATTGAAGGCGCCGAATGCCGCGCGCATGTTGTGATCGCGGATGGCCTCCAGGTCATTCAACGGATGCTTATTGAAGCCACTCTCCCAGTGCCAGTCGCCTTTGCCTCCTTTGCGCGCAGGGGCGGGAATCAGGGGGTCGTCATACCTGACTCTCGCGGGCTCACCATCTTCGTTCAGCCAGCCGCCATCGGTGGGATACGGGAAGGACTTTTCGGTGAGTTGCAGGGCCCAAGGCGTCTCGGGGAACGCCACGACATCATCGGTCCAACGCCAACGCCAGATGTTGGTCATGCCCATCCGGTCGCGGGGCTCCATCCGATAATCAGCCCCGGCCTGAAGGCCGATCGTGCCGTGGCCCGTCGCATCGATGAAGTAACGTCCAACCAGGTGGCGCCGAAGGTGCCCCAGCGTGTGGAATGCCCACACCGAGGTGATGCGCGCACTCTCGGTCTCGACATGGTACACGTGGTGGTCCATAAGGAGATCCAGGTTCGGTTCCGCGTCAACGACCGCGCGCCGGCGATCCTCGGCGTCACTGAATCGCTCCGTGCTGTCCGGGTTGTAGTCCATGACTGGGGAGATCTCTTTGACGATGTCGCCCAGGCCCGGATATCGCCCAGGTGGATAGTTGCCCGCGGGAGCCACCTGCACCTCGGGCGACCCATTGCCGCCCAGGACCGAACGATTTTGCAGCAAGGCCACGCGCAGTCCGGCTCGTGCGCCCGCAACCGCTGCGGATGCGCCGGCAATGCCGCCGCCCACGACCACCAGGTCATAGCGTTCATCGGCCGCGTCCTCCACCTGACCATGACGCCGACGCCAGTCATTCATCGGCTCGGAACTGTTGTCCGGAACTGCGTCCGCGTTGCGTGTCAGAAAAATCGCGTCGCAGCGTCCATCGAAGCCGGTCAGATCGATGAGTGAGAGGGAGACTGTGGCCGTATCGAGCTCGACCTCCCCGCCTGATTCCCAATTCCATTCCCCGTCACCGGCCCCAAAGACGTGCGCGAGCTCTTGGCCCTTCACAACGAGCTTGAACTGACCCGGCGCTTCCCACGGACCTGGAACCCAATTCTTCGTTCGTACCCAAACGTGCCATCGCCCGGCCCCCGGAAGCGTGACCGTGGTCTGTGCCGGCTCCACCGGTTTGCCCAACCCATGAGCCAGCAGGTAGGGCGACCCCATGGTGTGAATGAATTGGGTATCCACCGTCCACCCTCCCAGATTCTGGAAGGATTCAGCTTCAATCAGGATGCTATCGGGGTCGGTCATATCTTCTCCGTTCAACGCTTCATTCTCGGAGTCGCTTGGCAACCTGCTCACTCCGTGAGCAGATTGGAGGACTCACGGAGTGAGTGTAAGTGTTTACTGCCCTTCTACCGAAACAGCCCCAACAATAAGGAGGCGTCCGCGAATATCCACGTATGAACACCACCGGCTCGACTACCAGCGACAACCTCGCCGATTTCGATTAGATAAAGTTTATGAATGAATCAGTCCAAGCCGACTTTTTGAATAGCCTCGTGTAGAACGGGCGTCGACCCTTTCCCGTTGAGCAAACTCAGGAGCAATTAATTCATGCATATCATCCGCCCCGTGAACTTGGCCAACCTGCAGTCTGGCCTTCTCCTTTTACTCCTTGCGCTCTTGGCGGAGTCAAGTCTATTCTTGAGTCCGTCATTCGCCGAGGATGCTGAGCCCTACTTCTATATTGTTGCTGCGGATCCGCAGTTGCTCTTCAAGCAGAAAGACGATCAGAACTGGAAGACAACCATCGGGCACATCAATCGATTGCGTCCGGATTTCGTGATCGTGTGTGGCGACCTGGTTCAGGCGCCTAACGACCCCAGCAAATGGGAAGACTCGAAGAACGTCCTGCAGTATGACAAGCTGGTAGCGATGTACAACGCGGGCGCGAAGAAGATCGAAGCGGGGATCAAGCTCTACAACGTCGCGGGAAATCACGACGTATCCCTGGCCCCAACTCCAAAGACACTGGCCTGGTATGAGTCACGTTTTGGATCGAAACCGTGGTATCGATTCGAGCACAAGGGCTCATTGTTCGTCGTCCTGGAATCCAATCTGATCAAAAACGCATCCGGAGCTCCAAAGAAAGGCGCGGAGCAGGAAAGTTTTATCGAAGAAACCCTCAGCCTGGCAAAGAAACAGGACTACTCACACCGCACCGCCTACATGCACCATCCGCTCTGCCTGAAGACGGTGGATGAGCCGGATGGCTACTTCAACATCCAGAAATCAAAGCGTCTGAACCTTATCACCAAATTCAAGGAAGCCGGTTTCAAGGCCGTCTTTTGCGGCCACTTTCATCGCAATGCATACGTCAAGTCTGGCAGCCTGGAGCTCATCACCACCTCTTCATGCGGTGCCGCCCTGGGCAAAGACCCTCTCGGCTTTCGGATCGTCAAGGTGTACCCGGACCGCTTGGAGCACGAATACGTCCCATTCGAGAAAGCCCCCGAAAAGGTGGAGCTCAAATCCCCGGCTGAATAATCCACGTGCGTCCCGATTGGTAACTCTTTCATTCCACCACACGGGATGAGTTCTGAAACTGGATCCATCCCGAGTCACACCCCAGAAACGACGGGCAGATTGAGGCAGGAATGGATGCCGGCGCCATGAAGGATATCTGTGTGGGCCATGGTAGGTGGCTCAGGCACCCACGGTTTGGCCATGGTGTTGGTATGCGGCTGGATTCGGGGGAAGTCACTGCTCGTCACGGTCAGGGCGATTCGCGAGCCAGCGGGAAAGGTATAAGCGAGCTGCGAGAGGCGGAAGTGCAAGTGCGTTGGCTCGCCGTGCACCATCGGCACTCGCTTGTTGAACCCCTCGCGGTAACGGCAGCGGAATGAACCGACGAGAATACACGTCACGGCCCCGTTCTCTTCGACGACGCACAGGCGAGCGATGATATCGGTGTCGTCCACGTCGGTTGCGATGGTCAGGTCAACGCTGACGTTGCCGATAACGCACAGAGACTCTGAAAGCGGTTCGCTCTGGTAGCAGAGCATGTCATCACGTTCGAGCAGGTGACGCTGATCCTGCGGCCCGCCGCCTTCCATGTTCCAGAAAATCTGTCCTCCGCAGGTCGGCACAGGATTCTCCGGATCATAGACCAGCCGATCGTGAGCCGTCACCGTTGGCAAAGTGCGGGATAGTGTGCCGTCACCGCGGAGACCGTGGGCGTTGCCTTCAGAATTCAAGTGCCACTCCTGCATTTCTCCTTCTGGCGGCCAGTCCGGTAGATTGACCCAGCGATTTTCTCCCATCAGGAACACTCGCACTGGCGGCTCAGCGCTGATGCCGTCGTCAA
This sequence comes from Planctomycetota bacterium, assembly GCA_030740295.1. Next base: position 10,524 of record JASLXP010000134.1, on the reverse strand, counting down.
TGTCTTTTAAGTGAAGGTCGAAGAACCGGCGGTGATACTCACGGACTGAAACGTCGGCCTCTTTGCCAAAGTCCCAGGTGCCGAAGCGTCGATGTTCGCCACCGGTCTTGGTAATGATGTGATACCAGGGGCCGACGAACAGCCGCTGGCCATTACGTGCTGCCTCTGTCGCGCCCAGGTCGCGAATCCGTTCGTATGACTCGAACTGGCCCATGGAAACATGATCGAACCAGCCGGCCGTGTGCATCGCCGGGACTTTGATCTTCTCGTGCATGGGCCACTGGTTGATCGCTTCCCAGAAATCGTCGTCCGTATCGTGTTCGGCAAATTCCCGGAGCATGTCGAGAGGAAAGCCGACGGCTCGCTCGACTTCGTCAAGCGATTTCATCTGAACCAGTGCATCCCAGTCCACATGATGATCCGGTGGCCTCGTGCGCGAGGCGCCGTTTCCCATCACCCACCAGAGCGGATTGATGAGCGCAAAGCAACCGTCATAGCGTGACCAATTCTCAAAGAAGCGAACACATACGACCGAAGGGCACAGGCAGCGAATCGCCTCATGTCCGCCGGCAGCAGCAGGGACCTGGAAGACTCCCCCATAGCTCAACCCCCACATCCCGATGCGTCCATTGCACCACGGCTGCTCCGCAATCCAATCGACAGTCGCCTGCCCGTCCGCGGCCTCGTCAAACATTCGTGTGAACGTACCTTCGGATTCGTAACGGCCCCGGCAATCGGTGGCGACGTAGGCATACCCGTGCTTGACCAGGTCAGCCGCATTGGCAGCCAGGTGACCCACTCGATCGTAAGGAGTCCGGGTAAGCACGACCGGGAACGGCCCCGGACCATCAGGAAGATAAACATCCGCGGCAAGCTGGACGCCGTCCGCAGCAGGGTACTTGACGCAGATCAAAGCCCGCATGATTGAGTCCTTTGTGGTCTGAGTAATCGAGTGCGATTCGACAGCATCTTAACTGGGAGAGCTTAATCCCGTTAGCCATCAAGGAACTCGCATGCTTGGAGCGTTCGGAATTCGCAGCGGTCGAGCCTGACTGAACTTGTGTTCTCCCGGTATCGGATGTCGCACTCGCCGGTGTCGCTGGAGATATTGCGCAAGGTTGCGGTGACCAGACTGCTGTCCTTCCATTCCATATCCAGATCGAAGCCGCCGCGAACGCGCATGCCTGTTACACTGCCGGCCGGCCACGCTTCGGGCAGTGCCGGCAGGAGGTGGATGGTGCCCATGTGGGATTGCGCCAGCATTTCGTTGACCGCGGCCGCATAGCCAAAATTCGCGTCGATCTGAAATGGTGGATGGATCGTCCAGAGGTTGACGTTGGTCTTGGTGGCGATGACGTCAGAAAGCAGGTTGTAGGCGCGTTCCGGATCGTAGAGGCGGGCGAAGATGCATGACCTCCAAACCTTGCCCCAGCCAGGTTGAGTATGACCCCGGGCAATCACGCTGATCTTTGCGGCTTCGGCGAACTCGGGAGCGGTCGTGGGATGAATCTGGCGTCCGGGATGGACGGCGATCAGGTGGCTTGTGTGACGATGGTCGTTTTCGAGATCGTCGATGTCCTCCATCCATTCCTGGAGCTGACCCCATTTGCCAATTTGCGGGCCGAGCAGTTTCGCACGTTTTGTGGTGAGCTCATTCCGAAACTCCGCATCGACGCCAAGCGCCTCGCTGGCCTCGATGGTGTTGGTGAACAAGTCCCAACAGAGCTGCTGGTCGTAAGAGACGCCGTCGGCCTTCTCCGGGCCGTGTTCTGGTGAACGGCCATCGGGGGCCACGAGCGTGCCGTCGGCGAGCTCCTTGAGATGATCCAGCCAGAACTCGCAGATTTCTTTCATCACGGGATAGGCGTATCGCTCGAGGTATTCCTTGTCCTCGGTGAACGCGTAATGCTCCCAGAGGTTTTGTGAAATCCATGCGGAGTCGCCTTTCTGGAAGTGATAGGTCGAGCCGCCGAAGATGTTGTTCTCCGAGCGCATCAGCCAGCCGCGCTCCACGCCCAGGACTCTGCGGGTTTCCTCCTTGCGAACCTGGCGAATGGAATCCACCCACTCGGCCAACGGCACAAAGCACTCGGACAGATTGGCCTGATCGACAAACCAGTAGTTCATCTGCAGGTTGACGTCCGTGTGGTAGTCGCATCGCCACGGCGGCCGGAAGTGGTGGAGCCAGAGGCCCTGGAGATTCGCGGGCAGTGCGCCCTCGCCGGGCCGCGAACAACTGATCATGAGATAGCGTGCATACTGGTACATCAGCGCCTCGAGATCGCGGTCATCCGGGACGACATCATTCTTGAATTGCTCCTGATACTTGGCTACGCGTGCCGCGGTCGGCAGCGCGGTGACATCATCGGGCGTCTCACCAAGGTCGATGGACAAGCGGCCATACAGGCTCTGGTAATCGGCCACATGTTCCGCGAGGAGTTCAGCGAAGGATTGTTTCTCGGCTGCGACAAGCTGAGCTTGAATCCGCTCGTCGGGATGTGCAGCACGCCAGCCTTGGTCGCGCTGATTCAGGTAGCTGGTATCCGCGGCCAGCAGGATGGTCAGGCTATCGCAGTTCTCGAAGACGATCGCGTCTCCGTCTGTCCGGATGTCACCGCCTTCGTTCAGCACCCGGGCCTGGGCTTTGAAGTCGAGGTCGATGTTCTTATCAGAGGCATACTCGCGCTGGCCGAGCAGTCGCTTCGGTTCCTTGAGATGCAATTGCCACCAGAAGAGGTCTCTGGTGTTTCCCTCCATCGTGAGCGTGCGGCTCTCGGCGGTGGTCGGAATCGCCTGGCCGGCGGAAGGGTCCTCCAATTGTTCGATCGCCCATTCGGATCGATGCAGATGGTCGAGCCAGACTTTGCCTGACAGCGCGCCCTCGCGGTCTGCGGTGAAACGAAAGACCATGACCTGGGCCGGGTGACTCGAGAAGAACTCCCGCCGGTAGTTCACGCCGTCGCAGGTATAGGTGACAGTCTGCACGGCGCGACTGATGTCCAACTCACGGCGATAGTTTGTGAATTCGTCATGAGGCAGCTCGACATAAAGATCGCCAAAGGGCTGATACCCGCCGGTGCACTCTTCGTTGCCGACCCAGAGGGAATCTTCGTTGAACTGAATTCGTTCCTTCCGCGGCTCACCGAACACGGTGCATCCCAGTCGGCCATTGCCAATAGGAAAGACGGTCTTTTCCCAGACCTGGTCACTGTCACGGATGCTCCGCGCGACTTCGCCGTCGAAGATTAGAGGTTCGTCAGACCACAGGATTCGTTTCATGGATTTCATATGGCGCGGTGGTTACAGACAGGTTGGGCTCATTTCTTCTTTCTTGTCGCTTTCTTTTTCGATTTCTTCGGTGTGTTTTTCTTCGACCTGGTTGCAGGTTTCTTTCTTGCCTTCTTCGGTGCCGGCTCTTTCGGCCTTGTATGAACGCCTGCAAACTGCTTCTGCGTCTTTTCCAGCTCGGCGACGAGGGTGGATTCATTCGGCAACGCCAGCTTGTATTCAGCAGCCATGACTTGATTTGGCAGTCCATCGAGGGCATAGCGTGCGACGGCCTGGTCTCTGCTTGCGCAGAGAATCAAGCCCACCGGCGGGTTCTCGTTGTCGTGCGTCCAGTGTTTGGCAGCATAGTTGAGGTACATGTGCATCTGGCCAGCATCGGCGTGATCGAATTCGCCAATCTTCAAGTCGATCACTACGAGGCAGCGGAGACGACGGTGAAAGAAAAGCAGGTCGATCCGATACCACTTGTTGCCAATGCGGAGTCGTCGTTGACGTCCGACGAAAGTGAAATCGCTGCCAAGTTCCAGGAGAAACTCTTCGAGCTTCTTGACGAGGGCTTCCTCCAACTCGTTCTCAGAGTATTCGTCTTTGAGGTCGAGAAACTCCAGTACCAGCGGGTCTTTGATCTCTTCTTCTGGCTTCACCGCGTCTTCCGGTCGCGGCTTGGCGCCTTTGCGAATCATGGCCGCTTTGTTCTTCGACAAAAGTGTCCGTTCGTAGAATTGACTGTTGATTTGCCGATCCAGTTGCCTCACTGACCAACCGCCGCGTAGTGCCTCTTCTTCGTAGAATTGGCGGGCGTTTTTGTCGTCGATGGAGAGGAGCTTGAGGTAATGTGACCATGGGAGCGGGAAGGAAGAGGCAATGCATTGGATGACTGCGATGTTTTCCCGAGGGTCAGATATTGTCAACACTGTCGGCAATATCTCGCTGGATGGTTTACCTGGCATCTTGGTTCGCCCGACATCAAGGCCGCAATCATCCCCCAATTTTGTCAACACTGTTGACAAAATCTCCGGATAGGCGAGATAGAGCCGCCGCATCCTGTACAGGTTAATCCAGGTAAAACCACGACCGAATTCCTCCGTAAGGTCGACAGCCAGTCGTTTCACCATTTCTTCACCGTACTTCGCTCTCCCTTTGCCTCCTTGTTCCAACTCCACAATCCGCCGGCCGATTTCCCAGTACGTTGCCGTCATCAGTGAGTTGATTGCTCGAGCCGAAGCGCGGCGGGACGTCTCCAGGAGTTCGACCATCGAGGCTAGCACGTCACTGTAATGATCAGTGGTCACTACGGCTTTGGTCTTCTTCTGCTTCTTCTTTGCCATGGTTGCTATTCCATTAAACAAGATGGGCCGATCTGCCGACGGGAGACCAACGCTACAATATCTCGCCCCGTCGCGACTGTCGCTTCAACACAATCCTTCGCCGAAGTGACCGAAATACCGCCGTTCGTGGAAGCTGAATGCCCTTTTCGGCCTGCTATTTCCCAAGTGCCTTTCGGATGGCGTCGGCGACGGCCTTGCCCACGATGTCTTGCTCTTCACAGCCCCAGAAATGAACATCTTTGCCTTTGCGCCATTGGCCGAAGGCTTTCGAGCTGCGTATGGACCCTGAAAGAGCGAAACAGAGGGTGTGACACATTCTTCTGTGACGCAAGGAAGGGACGAATATGTGATCAGAAATTTCGTCGTCTCCCTGATGGCCGGGCAATCACTGGCTCACGCATTGATTCATCCGATGCTGAGAAGTCCTAAGCACGGATCTCAGACTACCCCACTACTTCCACGGACCAGGCTTCGGGCCAATCCGCACCTTCTGCTTAACCTCACAGACTGAACCCGCTGCAATCTTTTGATTGATGCCCGATCCGATGACGTGCACCCATTGCCCGCTGCGTGCCTCCCCTGTCCAGAATCTAGGGATGAATATCCTGAAACCACCTTCCTCTCGCCCCGGTTTCTGTTCGTAGAGCCATACCTTCCCAGGATCAGCGGCGGCCTCATTCTCCCCCATTGGCCCGGTCGGAACGAACTCATCTTGTGCCTGGAGATATGTCCAGCGCCTGCCGAGCTCGAAGTCGCCATTCTTCACCTCGCCTCCGAACAGGTGCACATCATCGACATAGTAATAGCACTCGAAGATCTGCTTCCTCGGTTCGGTGATCGCTTTGTCGGCGGTCAGTCGGAAGGTCAGCTCAATCTCTGTCTTTCCTTTCACCCACTTTTCAACATCCAACATCAAGTGCTGCCAGCCACCTTCGTCCCCCTCCAAATCGTCTTCCCAGATAGCTTCCCCATCAATGAGCACTTGCTTCCGCAAGTAGCCATTTAGCGGGCCCACGTAGCTGTCTTTCACCCAGGCGCTGAGATATACCCTCCCTTCGGTGGATGAACGGTGACCGGAATCCGCGTCAGACCAGGGATGCCATATTCATTTGAGGCGTAAAGCTCAACGAGGTATCGACCAGGCTCATTGAACCTGTAAGAAGGCTTCACAGTATATGCGGAAACTCCCGTTGCTGAGGGTGTGTCAGGAAAGTTCCACCGATAAGCCGCAACCTTTCCGCCTTCCCGATCCTGGCTTTCTGAGCCATCAAACTGCACAGTAAGCGGAGCGGCACCAACCGCGGGTGCCGCGGTAGCCACTGCCTTCGGGTGAAATCGTGAAGAGGCGTATCCATAGACATTGTCATGGATGTGGATTTTCTCTCTCTGTTTCCCACGGCGATCGTCAATGCCTGCCTTCTGATTCGCATGAGCAAACCAGTTGTGATGAAAACGCGCTTCGCCCAAAGGATTCCCGCGTAACAAGATGGCCGGATAAGCCGGATTTCGAAATTCGTTGTGATGAATGAGGGTGTCATAACCGGCCTTTTTCTGGCTGCCGTGGCGATCAAATGAAGGCTGAACATCGTGGTCCAAACAGATGTTGTACCGCGCTTCGTAACTGCTGGTCGCCTGAGATCCTGAGCCGATATGATGGCGACAGAAGTCGAACAGGTTGGCTTCAATAAGCGCCTTTCCCCCTCCACGGACCCAGACACCATAGCCGTAGCCCCAACGTCGAGTGTGGTGAATGTAGTTGTGATGGATATTCGCCCCGCCCGCTACGGCGAGGTCAATCGACCACTTGTTCCAGGCCCAGAGCTCGCAATTGTCCACCTGCAGGTCTTCATGATCGGACTTAATACCGTTCGCTATTTTGACGAGGCTGTAATCCGCGTCTCCGACCTCCGCGACCGGCCCGCGCATCCGGAGACCGGTAATGCGAACGTCCTTGCCACCGGTGCGAAAGAGGGGCATGAATTTGTTGCCCTCTGAAAGAGTGTTGGAGAAGATCAACGCGCCAAGCGAACCTTTGCGGCCACGGCCACTGGCGAGAGTAACTCCACCGGGAATCGCCTGGTCATCTGAGCCAGTCATATCGATCACTGCGTCATCGCGAACATAGATAGTGTCCCCTGCTCCGGCCTCGCCAATGGCTGCCACGAGTTCCTGGCTGGTGGCCACGACAAATCTCGACTTTCCGGCAGTCATAATATCGCGATATCCGGGGCCGCCTCCGATGGGATCGCCGGTAGGATTCAACTGCTCCGAAAAACTTTCAGCTTCCAAAGCCGGGCGCAGATCAGTACAGAATATGATGGCCACAACCAACGCTTTTGCTTTGGCAACAGTGATGAATTCAAATCTCATATTGCTCGTCATTTGAATCTCCGATCTGCTGGCTGTTTGAATCTGAATTCTGTCAGAGATGAATTCCCTGAGGCTGTCTTCGACCGCATATTCGTCAAAGTATGCCCAACGAATACAGAGAGACGGCAAATATGAAAACAGGCATTCGTCGTCTCACTGTATTCGTTGAGATATCTCCGCGCCGCCCGGAAAAGACACAGTCAAAGACTCTAGCCATTTCTGTCACTGTCCAGTGGACTTCTTATCCGGCACGAAACAACCGGTCTGTATCTATAGTGACGAGGACTATGCCTTGATGAATGGCACTCCCTGAACGGAGCCCGAGGGCCTGAGACGGAGTGCCCTCTTTACAGGCAAACTATCGGTCTTGGCTGCGAAGACTCAGTCTCAGAATGTGGCCATCCTTCCGGGCTGCAAGAATTTCTTTCCTTTCGATGTCAAGGGCAAAACACTTCACCGGAGGGCCGGGAATTCGGGCATGGCCAAGAGTTTCTCCATCGCTGGCTCGGCAGGCGTAGACGCTGCCCAGCTTAGTACCGATGTAAATGACCCCACCATCTTTCTCACCCGTTTCCACGGCCTGGATAGCACTTATTTTCTCACCAAGATTCCGGTACCAGATCACCTTCGCCGGAATCCACCGGTCACTTCGCTTTGACTCCGGACGAATTCCCTTCACTCCGCACATGGAGTCTGCGCCGAACAGGAGCGGTCGCTGATTCGGATCAGGTTGGTGATACGCCGAAGCGACAAACGAGCCTCTGACCTTGCCACCTCCCTCTTCTTTAGGTCTGTGGTCGCTCCAGAAGAAGTTCATCGCCTGAGTGGTAGTGCAGACGATGTTTCTGGTCGATTTGCCGCCGAAGAGATCAACGCAATCGACTTGAAGTGGTACGCTGATGTTGATGCCTTCCCCCTCTTTCGTTCCTTCCGGAAGAATCACTTTGCCGGAGGCATCGAAAACCTGGAAGAGAGGGTATGAAGCATGGAAGGCGGCCACGATTTCCCTGGAGCCGTCGCCGTTGATGTCAGATATCGATGCGCATGCAAAATCACCGACAACCATCCCACGCCAGAAACGCATGTACTTCTCCCATTTCAGGGAACCATCAGCTTTCAGAACATGCACCCAGTTGGCGCCGACGACCAATTCACTTTTGCCATCGCCTTCGAGATCGGTGATCTCGACGAAGTCAACTTTCGGCGGCCCGCCGTTGCGATCAGTGGAAGGCTTGCACTTATAGGACCAGACTTTCTTGCCGGACCGATCAAGCAGGTACACATGATGATCGTCGCACCCAGCCACAATCTCCGGAATCCCATCATCATTGATGTCGCCGATGTCGAGTGCGCGCACGGGATGGCCGGTCTCGAAAGACCACATCCGCTCGCCTGATGGCCGGAACGCGGCAACTCCATTGTCTGTGCCGACTATCCACGTCCCGCTTTCCCGGGCGTCCTTATGCGCCGCATCGAGTGTGCTCGAAACAAGAAACGTGCGGAGGCCGGTTCCCAGCTCGACCTGCCTGACCTCCATGCCACTGACCTCTCGCCCGCGTGAAACCGATTGAACGACGGAGTCGCGAGCCGTGGCCTTCATCGCTACTGCGATCGCTCCGGCAATCGCTTTCTGCCCGGGCTCATTGGGGATCGTCTTCTCGCCCAGGACGGTCAAACCATCCGAATCCAGGATGAAGAGTTCTGCTTCGCCAAGCCCTCCGGGAATGGTGCCTGTGCCGACAAGCGTCTGGGCATCTCCTTCCTGAATGACTGCACAGAATTCGGAGGCGGCCGTGAGCTCTATGCCCGGCTCTGCACTCGTATCAAATGCATGAAGGAGGTTGATGAATCCAATTCGCTCGCCCTTCTTCAGATGCCTTGCCTTGTCTTGTTGGAAGATTTTCACCACCGGTTCGGCGTGCGGGTAAAACGTCCTCCAATCGCGCTCGTGCGTGAAAGCATAGGTTTCGATATCCACGTTGGCGCGGCCGTCCGACAGGATTCGGCAGGTCTTTCCCTGTTGCTTCAATTCGAGATTTCTGCCCAGGAGCTTTTCTTCACCGAGAGTTCGCCAGGAGCTCCGGGCAAAGAAGTCTCCGTCCTGATCGGCGATGACCTGATCGAAGACAACGAACCAGCTTCCTTTCTTCCAGATGATGCTTCGCTCCCAGTTCAGAAACCGGCTGCGGATGAGGCCATAGTCACGGGTCTCGGAGTGCCCCAGCAATTCCGCGAGAGTCCGTTTGCGATAGCCACCGCTCCCATTTCGGGTGACATACAGGCCGCTGTGGTGCTCGAAGCCGCGCAAGTTGTATGTGTGATCCACCAACCACATGCGGCCATGGGAGGTGAAGTTAACGATGGTGTTGATGTCGTTCTGTTTGTGTCCATGGGGGCCGGGCGGGCCGCCCCATGTGCCGGCGCCGTCGAGCAGCAGGTACTGACCATCGGGACTCCAGTTTTCTTTGAAGACAATCTTGTTGAAGAACTTTTCGTCCACTTCCTTCTTTGGGGCGAATGACGCTGTCTTGGTGGACTCTCCTTTGGCCAGGGGCGCTTCATAGAGCGGAAAGCGGATCAGACCTGTCCAGTCCTTCGGCGTCTTCGGCTCGATACTCAGATCCACGGCAATCGATTTCTGAAAAACTCGCAGCCCGTTGCTGGAGGGCATGGTATTCCTCACGATCCAGTAGAGCCCGGCGTCTCGGTAGAACCATGCCGCAGGTGCGAGGAACTCGAAGAACGCAGGCTGCACGACGCCGGCGGAATCTCCGAACCCCGTGTTGAGTCCCAGATTGTTGATGCAGGCCAACGCAACGAAACGCGCATGGTGGCGGGCGATGCCGCGTTTGAAGTATGTGAGGTCAGCCCTTCGCAGCGAGTAGTCCATCGTGGCGATTGGGCAGTAACACAGATAACCGCTCGCGTCTTCGAGAATCTGGTACGTGCCGGCCTGCGCGGAGAAGACGGCCGACGCACATTTCAGCCAGTATTCACTTTCCGGGAGACGGTAGTATTTGTGAAAGTAGTGCCATGCCTCGAAGGATCGCAGAGCAGAATTCGTCCCGTGGTTTTCGTCGAGAGCCTGCACGGCGCCTCCCTTGACCTGCTGGTGAAAGGCCCGGCGCTCGTGACCCAGAGATGCATCCATCAGCAAAGCGTTGGTGATCTCCAGTCGATCCTTTTTCGACCAGATGGGTAGCTCCTCCAAACGATCCCATGCGGCAACGTGAACTGCGGAGCGAGCGCCCATTCCCTGCAACTGGGCCTGGTTCTTCAGGAGCGACCTGTTCTTTTCAATAAGCTCCTTCATCAGTGGGATCTGCTCTCGATTGCCCGTCCTGAACCAGGTCTGCTCGATACGTGCCAGCCAGCCCGTCAAAGCGACCAGGGAGGTCTTGAGATTCGAGTTAGTGACGACGTCGCCCTCGTCGTTCATGAAGCCAGACTCCTTCAGCCGGTCACGGAACCACTGCATGCCGGTGTATTGCGGCTGCCGCTTGGAACTGAGCACGTGGGTGGCATCGGGGAAGAAGCG
>JASLXP010000133.1 GCA_030740295.1 Planctomycetota bacterium | reverse complement strand
ACCATTCCATGGATCGATGCCAATTCCCAATAGCGTTCCCTGAGCTCAGGGGACTCTTCGATTTGATGACTTAAGGTTCGGGCATCGTCCTCCGATAGGTTTCCATCCAGGTACCCGTTAAGCAGATCATCCAGTTCTCTTTGATTCTTTTCCATGTTCATATCCCCTTTGTCTCCTTGAGTTGTAAATTGATACAGTCACGCAAACTTACGCGTGCCTTGGAAAGAGCGACGCGCACTGCGTTTGAAGTCATATCCAAAGTCTCGGCCATTTCGGTGGAGTTCTGCCTTCGCGAGTAGCGTCGCCAAAGAAGATCCCTCATTTTTGACGGTAGTTTGGCAATGCACTTTTCCAGTGCTTGTTCTCTTTCTTTAAAGCTCTCCGGTGATGGAACATCCTCGGTCAAAGCAATGATAGCCTTTTCGCTAAGTACGTTAGCCCGCTTATTCTGACGAAAATTCTCCAGTACCTTGAGGCGGGCAATGCCACAGGCCCATGCCGTAAAATTAGTTCCAAGTTCAAAACCGGAGGCTTTTCGCGTAACCGTCAGAAAGGTCTCCTGCAGAATGTCGTCGGCATCCGAAAGCGAGGGTTGCAAAGCCCGAATAAATGCACGAATGGAATTCTCATGGCGCACAAAGAGCAATTGCACCTCTTCGGTGCGGCTTGGTCCTTTCCCTTCTTTCTCCAGGTTAGTCATCAATGATAATGACGTGAGAACCCGAATTGTTTCCTAAAAACATCACTTCAAGGTAAACAATTACCGGAATCGTTAAAAGAGAATAGAAAATTGGAAGTACCCTTCCTCATTGAAAAATGGTTGCCTAAAAAAGAGGTGAGCAGCAAAGCTCAGAAGAAAACAAAAAAGTAGTTACTAATAAATTTAATTTCCCCACTTCAGTGCGAAAGATGACTTCTTTTTCGAGACCAAGGCAGGACGCAGTCCGACTTTCATTTACCATTACGTCACGAAACCCTAGGTCCTGAAAAAAGGTAGACCATGCCCAGTCTTTGCTGATATAAACAGGATTTTTATGAAGCTAAGATGAATGGGACAGGTTGCACTTTGGGTCTATGTGGTTTGATGACCCTATTGGCTGCGTATTCCGTGCAGCTGTTTGGACAGGCTGCCCCTCCAAACGATAGGATTTCCAATTCAAAGATAGACCCGACAGATTTGCATGAGCAAGCGACGCGCGCCCTGAATAATTATTGCGTATCGTGTCATGGTCCCGAGAAACAAAAGGGCGATCTGCGGCTGGACTCTTTGGAGGCCATCGACGCAGTCGATCGCCAGGAGCTGTTCCGCAAGGCTCAGGAAGTCATCCGACTTGCCGAGATGCCGCCCAAGAAGGCCAAGCAGCCGAAGGAAGCTGACCGAAAGATTTTGCTCCAGTGGCTAAACAGCCAACTGACCGGCAAGGCGGCGAAGGCGCTGGCTGAAAAACTGCGGCGGTTCGAGTATGGAAACGTAATTTCTCACGAGAATCTGTTCTCCGGCAAGTACGCCGAAGCGCCTGGCTACACGCCGGATCGGCGATGGTTGATCAGTGAATTCATCTTTAACGAGAAAATCAATCGTTTACTGAATTACCATCCGACGCGGACAATCTACGGAACCGCTCAGTCAGTGCAGGGTGACAGCGGCGTTCACTGGAGCCCCAAAACAGAGCGCGGAAACAAATCCCGCAGGACGATCACCAATCCCTTTTTGCTGCCTGAGAAGGTAGGCGTTCGATATAGCTCCCACAAGCGGCTTACGACAGGGCAGCTGATGAATGCCCCCTTGCCCTGACATGGGCCAATCGTTAGCCTCAATAGCATGAAACTAAAAACAAGGCACAAAATTCTCCCGAGTCTTGTTGCTTTTCAAATGCTCGCCCTGGTTTGGCAGGGTGCTGTTGCGGAAGCCGCAGACCGACCCAACGTTCTCTGGTTCGTGGTCGACGACATGTCGGCCAATTTCTCCTGCTATGGCGAAAAGACCATTCGGACTCCGGCCGTCGACCAGTTGGCGAAGGACGGCCTGCTCTTCACGCGAGCCTATGCCACCTCGCCGGTTTGCTCGACCTTTCGCTCGGCCATGATTACCGGCATGTACCAGAACTCGATCGGTTCACACCACCATCGGAGCGGGCGAGGGGAGCACCGCATCCAGTTGCCCGAGGGAGTCAGGCCCATCCCCGAGCTTTTTCAAGAATCCGGCTACTTCACCTGCATAGGTAGCGGACTGCCCACACATGATTACCGCAGCCTGCCGACCACCAAGCCCAGGCGGGGCAAAACGGACTATAACTTCGACTGGGACGCCAAGATATACGACAGCCACGACTGGGCTGGCAAAAAGAAGCAACAACCCTTCTTCATGCAGGTTCAGCTGCATGGCGGCAAATTGCGCGGCGCTTCCGAGAATGGCTACCAGTCGCTCCTCACCCGCATGAAAAAGCAAGGTGGCTTCGGTCCGCCAACCTCTCAACAAAAGGTTACCTTGCCGCCCTATTATCCGAGAGATCCCATCTTGCTCAAGGACTGGGCCGCTTACCTCGACACCGTCCGGATCACGGACTGGCACGTCGGGCAAGTCATGACGCGCTTGAAGAAGGAAGGCATCCTTGAGAACACCCTCGTTGTCTTCTTCACCGACCACGGCATAAGCCATGCCCGCGGCAAGCAATTCCTCTATGACGAGGGCACCCACGTTCCACTCATCCTGCGGGGTCCCGGTATTCCAAAAGGGAAAAAGAGAAACGACCTCGTCGAGCACATCGACGTGGCGGCCCTCTCCCTCGCCGCCGCCGGTATCGCGATCCCCAAGAAAATGGAAGGGGACGACGTTCTGGCAGCCGATTACGAGCCTAAGGAGGCTGTTTTCGCGGCCCGCGACCGCTGCGGGGAAGCGGCTGACCGCATACGGTCCGTCCGCACCGACGAATACCTTTACCTGAAGAACTTCTATCCGGAGCGCCCGCACCTTATGCCGAGCAACTACAAGGACAGCAAAATCATCGTCAAGCGGCTGCGCGAACTGCATGCCGAAGGCAAGCTGGATCCGCTGGCCGAAAAACTTCTCTTCTCCCCGACGCGCCCAAAAGAGGAACTCTACCTCTACGGCGAGGACCGGTGGCAAGTGAAGAACCTGGCCGACGATCCCAAGCGGGCCAAGGTGCTCAAGCAACTCCGCGATAGGCTTGAGACATGGATCACGGAGAGCGGCGATCCCGGCCCCGAGACCCCCGCGGTCTACCTTCTCGAAACCGAGGATCAGATGAAATCGACCCGCAACCGCGCCTCCCGCGAGAATTACCGCAAGAACAGCGAGCTGTACAAACGCTGGGCCTCGGAAGGCAAGTGACCTCTCCCGTAACGACTTGCAGACAGCGCCGCCGTGTCCAATCTTCTGGAACAGGCAATGAGCAACTCCCATCCGTTGATTA
>JASLXP010000132.1 GCA_030740295.1 Planctomycetota bacterium | reverse complement strand
CCTGCACGGTCAGGCAGTTTCTGAAAATCGGCAAGGGCAGTCTGGTTGGAATGGGGGCGGTGGTGGTAAAAGACGTACCCCCGAACAGCGTGATGGTCGGGAATCCTGCGACGAAGTTGAAAGATCGGGAGTGATGTGTGCTTGGCTTGCCGTATCTGAGATGTTAGTTGTCCCGGGACAGAATTATTGCTCCTCTGTCGTACCGCTAACGACTACACATCTTTTTCCCTTCCGAGAGTTACCTTACGAAAAAAAGGCGTAAGAGCTTTGAACTCTTACGCCTTCACCTTTTATCTGCTGCCGAAGAGAGGACTCGAACCTCCACGAGCGATAAAGCTCACTAGGTCCTGAACCTAGCGCGTCTGCCAATTCCGCCACTTCGGCTGAGGGGCGGGAAAGGTACCGATGAAAGAAGGGATGTCAAGTCGGTGCGTGTGGTTATAATGCCGCCCCGAAAGAGGTCTTTAGCCCCGGAGTGTGTGGTGTGAATCACAAGGAAGTTCCATTCTCTATCGAGTATAAAAATCGGGCTGTGTTGGCAGCAGCAGGCTGGGCTTTGATGAACTGGACAGTTTCGGTAAGAAACTGATTGACTTGGCTGAGGAGTTTCCCAAACATCGGCTCATTCTGGACATGGGGCTCGTGGTCTCTATATCAAGTATTATCATTGGCAAGATTTTCAGAGTCAGAAAGCTGCTGTTGGATTCCGGAGGGGCGCTCATTCTCGTCGCGGCCAATCCATCGGTGTTACACGTATTCAATGCGTGCCATCTGGATCATCTCCTGAAGATTTTCAGCTCCACGGAACAGGCGCTTTCAGAGACCAGCGATGAAGACACCGAATAAGACTCATGGATGAAAATAAGTTCAAAGTCGAATCACAGGGGGCATCGATCCTTATCACCCTCGGCTACCTCAAGCTCACTCATGAAGAACTCAACGAGTGGGGCCATTGGCTCGAAGAGACTGCATCGAACTCTTCCGGGCTCGTGGTAGTGCTCGATATGCGATCTGTCCAAACCATTTCCAGCGTGGCAATCGGAAAGCTGTTCAAGGCCAGAAAAATCCTACTCGATTCCGGCGGCGAGCTGCGTCTGGTCTCTGCGAGCAAGCCCGTCCTCGATGTGTTCCGCATTTGCCGGATTGATCGCCTGGTAAAGGTATGTACGAGCCTCGATGCGGCGATGGCTTCCTGAACAGCACTCGCCGAACGGTGTGCGAATTCAATCTTCAAAAATAAGATAAGTGCCTTCTTGAGCGGGCCTGACACTCAACCTAACAGCAACCCTTGAATGGAGGAAAGCATGGAACTTCGTGGCCGTGCAGCGAGCATTGCGGATTCACCCACTCTGGCGATTACAGCGAAAGCAAAGGCGATGAAGGCGGACGGCGAAGACGTGCTCAGCCTCTCCGCCGGCGAACCGGATTTTGATACCCCGGATTTCATCAAGCAGGCAGCAATTGATGCGCTTCAATCGGGTGAGACAAAGTATTCACCAGCGTCGGGTCTGCCTGCTCTGAAGGACGCCATTGTCCGAAAACTCGAAAGGGACAACGGACTCTCGTACGACACCAAACAGATTGCCATTTCGTGCGGCGCGAAACACACGCTCTACAACCTGTTCCAAGTGCTACTGGGCGAAGGCGACGAAGTCATCGTTCCGGCTCCCTACTGGGTGAGCTATCCAGAACAGATCGGATGTGCCGGTGGGAAGACGGTCGTCGTGCAGACTTCCGAAGCCGACGGTTTTGTTATGAAGCCGGACGCGCTAAAGGAGAAGTTGACCGACCGCACGCGGTTTCTTGTCCTGAACAGCCCCAGCAATCCCACCGGCGGCGTGTACGACCAGGGCGACCTCGAAGCGATTGCCCAGGTCTGTCTCGAAAATAATATCGGCGTGATTTCAGATGAGATTTACGAGCACCTGATCTACGAAGGCCGAACCCACCACAGTATCGCGCAGGTCAGCCCGGAAATGAAAGATCTCACCCTCGTGGTGAATGGTCATTCGAAGGCATACTCAATGACCGGCTGGCGAATCGGCTACGTTGCGGGCAATGCAGATGTCGTTGCGGCTGTGGGGCGTCTCCAGAGCCAGAGTACCTCGAATCCGGTGACGTTCGTGCAGTACGGAGGCATTGCCGCGCTCGATCACGACCATCAATGCGTGACCGATATGCGGGCCGAGTTTGACAAACGACGCAACTACATTGTCGAGCGCCTGAACGCTCTGCCCGGCGTCACCTGCGCTACGCCGCTTGGCGCGTTTTATGTCTTCCCCAATTTCGGCAGCCATTACGGAAAGACTTTTGGCGATGTCGAAGTCAAGGATTCCTTCGATTTCTGCGACGCCCTGCTCAATCAGAAGAAAGTTGCCATCGTGCCCGGCAAGCCGTTTGACGCGGACCCGCACGGTCGACTCTCTTATGCCACTTCAATGGATGTCATCGAGCAGGCACTCGACCGGATCGAAGGTTTCCTGGGTTCTGCCCAATGACACAGGCTGAGGTGAAATCACCAGGTCTCATGATCATCGAGACTCGGCAACGGGGATCAGGCGTCGCCCTGATCCTCGTTGTTTTTCTTCTGGCGCTGCTCATTGTCATTGTCTACTCCCTGGCGTATTCGGTAAGGGTGGACCACCGGCTGGCGCGGAATCGGGCCGATGACCTGCAGGTGACGGAGATCGCGCAGGCAGGCCTGGAATTGGCCAAAGCGATGCTGAGAGCGGATCGTGAGGAAAACACGCACGACTGGCTGGGAGATAACTGGGCCGGCCATCTTGCACCTGTCAAGATTGAGGGAATCACTCTGACGGTCGAGATCGTGGACGAAGACCGAAAACTGAATATCAACGACCTTGTTCCGGAACGCACGGAAACACAGAAGAAAAAGCAAACGGTTGAGGCCGTTCGAAAGCCCGTTCGTGAAAGGATAGCCCGCGCTGTCCAGAGCCTGGGCCTCAACGTGGACGCCACGCAACTGTTGAAGGACCTGCAAGAAAGGATTGACAGCGAAAGGGCCGACGCATTCGGCGAAGACCAGAGCCCCTTCGTCGGGCGGCCCTTTCATTCGCTGGACGAATTGCTCGAGTTCGAGAGCATGAAACAGACCGACCTCTATGGCGAGGGAGCAGACGACGACCTCGAGGGGATCCTGTCCATCGCTGGAACGGGTATGGTCAATGTAAACACTGCTTCAAAAGCAATCCTGCTTTCGCTTTCAGATCAGATGACGGGACCTGTTGCGGACGCGATCATTTACCGGCGAGAAGACCTGGAGGGCTTCACAACAGTGAATCAGCTGGCCGAGGTCTCAGGGATCTCCAAGGAACTCTTGACAGAATTGCGCCGCGTGATGAAGACGACCAGCTCGGTATTTTCAGTAACGATTCGAGCGGACCACGGCGAATTCCACAGAACCGTGCGATGCCTCCTGCAAAGAGGAGGGACCAGGATTCCGCTGAAGCCAGTTCTTGCGCCCAAGGTGGATGATATCCAGGTGCTCAGGTGGCGCGAGGGAAGAGGTGAATGGAAGAGGTGAATAGTGAATGGTGGAAGAAGAGGTGAATGGCGGAAGAAGAGGTGAATGGTGGAAGAGGTGAATAGTGAGTGGTGAATAGTGAATGGTGGGTTGGCCCCATAGCAGTAGCCGGACGAGTCGAGCGCAGCGAGAAGAGTCCATCGATGAGTAAGAGCCATCATTCCATTCGCTCTTCACCATTCACCATTCACCATTCACCATTCACATCTTCACTCTTCCACCTTCCCTCACTCACCCGGAAAACAAGCTCTCGCGACTCGTATGACATTCCCGCCCAGGACCTTCTGAATATCCTCATCAGAATGTCCTCGTTGCACCATGCCAACCGTAAACATGGGCCAGTTTGTCCAGGCCATGGACTCGCCCATCTTGGGCTCGCGATACTTGTCCTGGAAGGCATCATCGGGCCAGAAACTCTCCCAGCGACTGCGACTCTTCGGCATGGCGGCCCTGTCGCCCTTCGGTTGAGGCGAATAGGACACGTCAGTGCCGATGGCGACATGGTCCGCACCGAAAGTCTTAATCATATGGTCGATGTGATCGAGCATGGCGTTGATATCGCCGCTGCCGCCCAGGAATGACGGGATACAACAGACGCCCATGAAGCCGCCGGTATCGACCACCGCGCGAATGACTTCGTCTGTTTTGGCACGGATGTGCTGGTGGAGGGACGCACACGTCGAGTGGCTGATCACCATCGGTCTGTCCGAGGCCATGGCCGCGTCGTAGCCGGTCTTCAGTCCTGAGTGGGCTACATCCACGATGACCCCCTGGCGGTTCATCTCTTTTACCACTGCGCGGCCAAAATCACTGAGGCCCGCATTGGCCGGCTCTGCGCAGCCATCGCCGATGAGGTTCCGTCGGTTATACGTGAGGTGCATCATCCGGATGCCTGCCTGGAAAAAAATCCGAATAAACCGCAGCTCTTCTTCAACAGAAACAAAATCGAAAGGCACGGGCACGCCGTTGCCCGAAAGATAAAAACAATGCCTTTCCTCCTCCTTTGCAGCAACAATGTCATCCGGCGTGACCGCCTTCGGACAAAACTCGCGCAGACTGTCCGATACCCACGTGAATCGTGCCAGACGCTTGAGCAGCCGCTTCACCGTACTGCCTTCCTCGCCCGCATTCTGCAGTATGCAGGTGACGCCCGAAGCGTCCCAGGCATCCATGAATTCCTTCTTGTCTGCCTCATCGTTCAACATCCCGGTCAGGATGAAATCTTCCGCCATGTCCTGGAGCTCCAGTCCGGACGCATTCGCATCGACCGCTGCCTGGAGCACGTTGTTGTCGAGCGGGCCGCGAGGTGCAAAACCATACGATTCCACGACCAGAGAGGTCTTATGAAGCTCGAGCCCGTGTTCGAGTTGCGCCTCCGTAGGCTTAAGAATGTCGAGAGCTGTTTCACGGGCCTGCTGGATTTTCTGATTCATGATCTGAGATCGGCAATGGGGAATAAGGAGTCACGCACAAAATCGATTGCATCATGCCACCATTCAATATTCCATCATTCCATCTGATCCATTAACCATCAACCATCAACCATGCCAACTCCCGTCCTTTACGAATCGCACATGCACACTCCGCTCTGCAAGCACGCCACGGGAGAGCCGGAGGAATACGCTGCCGTGGCGGAACAGCGCGGCTTAAAGGGCATCATCGTCACGTGTCACAATCCGGACAACAACGACTGGTCGCCGGGCGTGAGAATGAGCGTCGACGAATTCGATGAGTATGTCTCAATCGTAGAACGAGCCCGGCAGGAATGGGAAGGCCGGGTAGACGTCCGGCTCGGGCTCGAAAGCGATTACGCGCCCGGCATGGAGCCCTGGCTGGAAGAACTCCATTCGATGGCAGAACTGCATCACGTGCTCGGCTCGGTCCATCCGCATCTTACCGAGTACAGGGATCGATATATGTGTGATGACATCTTCGATTACCAGAAAATTTACTATGAACATCTGGCCATGGCAGCGGAGACCGGGCTCTTCGACACCATCGCCCATCCGGACCTGGTAAAGAATGTTTTTCCTGACGATTGGGATTTAGCCCGTCTGATGGATCACATTCGTTCCTGCCTGGACCGAATCGCCAAAGTCGGAGCTGCAGTGGAGCTGAACACCTCCGGCGCGAACAAGACTATTTCGGAAATGAATCCGGGGCGCGAGATACTCGATGAAATCCTGAAAAGGGATATTCCGATGGTCCTGGGAGCGGACGCGCATCAGCCTGACAGAGTGGGGGATGCCTTCGGGATGGGCCTCGACCTTCTGAAAGAAACCGGTTTCACGCACGTGAGTATCTTTCTCAACCGTGAACGCCAGGACATCGAAATCGGTGAGGCCAGGAACAGTCTCAAGGAGTGATCGAATCTGCTGCTGCCAGCTTGTGGTAGCGGCGGCGTCTCGCCGCCGAACTTCTGCGGCGGGACGCCGCAGCTACGCGGCAAAATGGGACTTCGACTTTCTACGAACAAATCTGCCAGCCTGTGGCCTATGCCGTACCTTTCACGAGGGCGCCAAAAACTTCAGGCTTCCGCTGCTGAATATTTTGGGGTCGTCGCGCCACTGCCTTGGCATCAAGTTTCGTCACGATCATCTCATCCTTGATGTCGCGAGTACGCGATTCGGCGAGCACCTGGCCGCTCGGTGAGAGCATCAGGCATCCGCCGCCATGGTTGGCCTCGACGCTTTTGATGTGCATGGCGCTCCGGCCTGCCGTATTGCAGACGCCCACATAGCATCCGTTGTCGTACGCGCGGCAGCGATGCACAAGTTTCCAGTTCTCTTTCACCCTTTTGACGACTCGCCTCCTGCCTTCGAGGTCCTTCGGCCAATCACCGAACCGAGCCGCGTGTGGCGAATGGACCAGCTCCGCACCATTCAAAGCAAGGCAGCGGGCGAGCTCCGGGAAGAGATTGTCGTAACAGATGATGATGCCTATCTTGACGAATGGAAGCTCGATTACCGGCAGGTCTGTGCCTCCCCGGAATTGGAAGTATTCATCGCCGGAGAGGTGCACTTTGCGCTGCTTGCCATGGAATCCCTCCGGGCC
Organism: Planctomycetota bacterium; assembly: GCA_030740295.1. The sequence goes on along the minus strand of JASLXP010000132.1, from coordinate 31,539 downwards.
CACTACTAATTGTGTGTTGTAGGGGACACCGTGCTCGTCCTCTGCGATTCCGGCTGAGATGTAGATCCCGAGCTCTTTGCAAAGATCGATCAGTGCCTGGGTGGATGGACCATCCGGCACGGGCTCGCGTTCCTCTACCATCGAAGGATGCCCGGCGTGGCCGGTGATGTTGAGCTCGGGCAGGCATACCAGGTCGGCGCCTTTCTTCTTTGCCTTGCGGACATAGTCAACGGCAATCGCCAGATTGTCTTCCTTCTTACCGACGATGCTGTTGTGCTGAACCAGTGCGATGGTGAAATCCTGCATGTTGAGTCCCTGTAGGTTATGTGTTTCGAAAAAGGACGATCCCGGCGACGACCACTACTGACTCGAAGACGGCGCCGATGATTCCGCCGATAATTGCCAGCTTCATGCTGCCGAGAAACAGGATGGCGACCAGTACCCAGATGACTGTGAGAGTGCTGATCAGAATGATCGCGAGAATCACAATCGGTGGGAGTTTCTTGCCTTGTCCGTTCATGCTGCTGAAGAATAAACTGAGTGGATGGCAGGAGGAGAGTAGACGATTTCACCTTCGAGTCTTTTGCCGGCTGCGTCGCGATTGAGCACTCCCAATGAGATTAACAGAAGGCCGAGCCCATAGGCCAGAAGCGCCGCGAAGAAGCCGTACATCAGGGAAATAATCAATCCGCGAAAGTAGCCTGTTCCCAGGGCGATGGAGAAGGCAAGACCATTCAGGAAGAACGCGACCACCGGGCCAATGAACGGCACGATGAGGCTGGCCGCATAAATGCAAAGAGAGAAGAAGAGAGCGACCGCGCACGCTGCGAAGCTGGTCCGTTTCGCGCCCAGGAGCGCTGCTGCCATCTTCACCGGCAGGAGTGTGAACAGCACAATCAGCATCATGCTGCCCGCGGCGATGACCATCAGCACCGCCGCACCAACCTGTGGCTCGACCCCGAATCTTTCCATACAGCTTTACCCGAATAGTTCTTCGACCGGGTTCCCCTTGTTAACGATGCTAATGGGACGCCCGTCGGTGGAAATGAAGCCTGAGGAGCGATTGTATCTGGAGCAGGGGCAAATGTCTCACTTGTGCTCGTACCCTTCAGCACTATAAATCAGATTCCAACTCATTCTCACCCGGGAAATCAGGATGGACATTCGAGAGATTGACGAGATTTTCAAAGAGACACTGGATGATGTGAAGTTCAGCCGATCGGAACGGCGTGCTCTCAACCAGGTAATGGATGACATTGCGCCTGATGAGCACGAATTCGGGGTTCTGAGAAGCCGGGCCTTTGCCATCGCACGTGAAGCCCTGAAATCAGCCCATTCCAAGTCGGTGGTCGATTGGCTGGAGGGGCTGATGAAACTGCTGGTCACCCCCACCGAGATAAAACGGATCGGCTCGACTGAGGCATACTTCAGCCCCGGCGACGAATGTGCAGAGCGAATCCTCGGTCTTCTGAATCACGTTCGAAAACAGGTGGATATCTGTGTGTTCACGATCACCGATAATCGTATCTCAGACGCCATCCTTGAAGCGCATCGCCGCAGCATCCGGATACGCATCATGACGGATGACCGCAAATCCGCAGACCGCGGTTCCGACATCGAGGACTTTCGAAACGCTGGTATTCAGGTGGGACTGGACAATTCCGAAAAGCACATGCACCACAAGTTCGCCATTTTCGATCGCACTACTCTCGTCACGGGCAGCTACAACTGGACCCGTAGCGCGGCAACCCAGAACGAAGAAAACATCGTGGTCACCGATGATTCCAATCTGGTAAAGGCGTTCCTGCAGGAATTTGAGGGCCTCTGGTTGAAATACAAATCAGAGGATGTGGCGGAGTGACGGCTCCAGGCCTGGGTGGCGGCCTTCGGTCGCAGAGCCGGAGAGGGACAGACGAATGGGCAGATTGGCGGCGTTTCCCTTTTTTCCTCAGTGGCATTTAGGAGCCAAAAACTGGGGCACCCCATTCACTTCTTCTTAGCCACCACCAACGTCACCCAGAGCATGCCGTAGCCGCTGTCCTTGTTCTCGTTTACTACCACGCCAAGGCCCAGGCTGTGCATGTCTTTATCCATCAGAGCGCCGGCCCCCATCAGAAGATCGAGCTCCTTGGCGAAGTTGAAATACATCGCGTAGCCGCGGAAATACTTTTTCAATCTGCGCATTCCTCTCTGGGCAACGTCGCCGCCGAGGTCGTCCTTCTTGTGCATAATTTGACTGTTGGCTTCGCAGACCTCGACGATGCGCTTATCGAGGACCAGGGGCCTTCGGCCCTTCTTCTTTCTCAGCTCGTTTACCTTCATCAGGAATTCCTCGGGCGCGGAGGAGATGTTGACCTCCTTCAACGGCAGCAGGAAGTTCTGCGTGATGTACAGGTCTCGGCGACGACGGTAGATACCGATGCCGATGTGGGTGACCTTGGGATCGAGCAGGTTTTTGCGGTGGCCCGGGCTCTCCATGAGTCTCTTCTGGGCGGCGGATACCGATTGGTGAAGAGCGACGTTTTCGGTCAGGCGAGCGGAGGCGATTCTCGCTTTGTGGTACCGGTCAGCCGGCGCGCCGGAATTTGGGGATTTGTGTCCGAAGAAACCGTGCACTGCCATGTCTTTGCTGTGGCCCCGGGCCACCTGGGTCAGGCGGTCATCGATTTCGAGAGCAGGCAATCTGTGCCTGGCACGGTCGCGGTTGACCATCTTGAGCATGTCGCTCTCGTACCGAATCATGAAAGAATCGGCGGACAGGGTACCGGCCAGAGCCATCAGGATGATAGAGAGTTGCATTGCCATGAATGCATTACCGCAGACGCCGAAGATTCTGCAAATATTGGTCTACTTTGCTCCGATATTTTTTTGGAGCAAGCTGCCGGGCCTTGTTGAGCGAAGCCTCGGCCCGGCTCTTGTAGGCCGCCTGACCGTGTGATGCAAGCGAATACTGAGCAATGCCGAGCGCAAGGTAAATCTGCCAGTCGTTGGGCGCGTGGCGCAAAGCCTGGGTCATGTTGTCGACAATCTGCTGGTACGCCCCGCGGGTCATCTGAATCCTGGCGAGTGCCGTCCAAAAGCTCGGATCCTGCGGAAAATCTGCTGTCAGCCGCTGGTAAACCTGTTCGAGTGCTCGTCGGCCTTTTTTCAGAGACTGTTGTTCGCCGTAGTCGAAAAATGCCGTCTGCATTTTTCCAAGCTCCTGGGTGAGGCGGCTCGAGTACCCGCTCTGATCGCGCCCGGTCTTGACGAGTTTGAATGCCGCCACCAGTTGGTCACGCCCTTTGTCGAATTCGTTCATCAGGAAGTAGAGGTGTGCGAGCTCGGTACGGTATGAGGCCATGTTCGGCCTCTCTTTGAGCCGGTCCAGATAGAATTGCTCGCCTTTGAATTTCAGGTCGAGACGGACGCTCTGGTTCTTGTTTGGGAGCAGCTTCAAATCCTTGCCGGCAGTGAAGCATCCCTCTCGCTCCAGACGGAGTTTATGCGCGCCGGGCGTGACGCCCTGGAGGGTCAACGGTGTGTGGCCGCGAAATTCATTATCGAGAAAGACGGTTGCAGCCGATGGCTTGGACAGAACTGTAAGCTCGAGTCGTGAGAGCGGCTGCAAGTCCACCCGCAACGGGTCGGTAAGCTCGGCCGCGATTAATTCCGACCAGGGCTCATATCCGTGGCGATGCAAAGTGACGATCGATTCTCTGACCGGTGCGGTAAAAGTGCCGGGAGCAATGCCCACATATCTGCCGTTAATGAAAACGCTGGCGCCGACGGGTTTGCTGTTAATCCTCACGCCGCGGACCTTCGTCTGTGGATTCCGTGCATTGTCGGGTGAAGTTCTTCTGCGCACTTGTGCGAGGCCCTCGTATTTCCACGCTTTGAGAATCCAGATCAGGTGCTCCCGTGCCACGCGGCCGGCGGATTTGTAAGACGAAACCACGTCTGCCTCCGGGCGCGTCTCTCTCTCTTTGATGGCAGTAGCCGCCTTCCATCGGACGTCATTGTCGGGATCGCCGAGGGCGCCGATGAGTGCTTCAATAGGCGCGTGGGTGGGTATCTTTCCAAGCACCCAGGCTGCGGTCTGGCGAATCTGAGTGTTCTTGTTGCGCAGGGCTCGCACCACGACCGGCGCGGCCATCCGGCCCAGATTGACGAGGGAATCCGCGGCCTTCCATCGCACGTCGGAATCTTTATCCGCCATCGCGGCGACGAGGCCGGAGTATGTCTCATCTGCGGAAATGTCTCTGAGGATGTAGGCACAACTGCGGCGCTGGATGTCTGTGCCATTCAGGAGGGTGTCCACGATTAGTGGCGCGGCTTCGGGGCCTGCCTGACGGAGGGCCGCTTCGATCTTCCAGCGGACCTGTTCGGTATCGGTATCGAGCTGCTTCAAAAGCGCCTGGATTCCCGGCAAGCCAATCGATGCCAGCGCGGACGCGGCCTGCCAGCGGACGTTATCGTCCTCCGATTTCAACAGCGGGATCAGGTTGGGAATGGTCGAGGGTTCACGCAGTTGCGAAAGGTCGTAGGCCGCGTTGCCGACGATGGCAAGATCATCTTCCTGTACGCGACTGATTGCATCGGAGACTTTGTCTGGCTGGGCAGGATGATTGTAGATGCACGTGCCCCAGGTCGGTGGCGGATAAGCCGGAAATGATGGCCGTCCAATTTCGTCCGCAGCCATCCGCACGCGGGCGACCATGACTCCATTCTCATACGTCCACAAAGCAGTTCGATCGCCCGGTAGAGGATTGGGATCAATGAACGACAAGATTTTCTTGCCCTCGACCGTCAGGCTGATTTCGTCGCCCTTCTTTTCGGCCTTGAAATAAAGCCAGCGGCGATGCAGACCACTGGTCGGGATAACATCACTCGATTCAGCGACTACCTTGTTATTACGAAGAATGCGTGAGCGTGTGTTTTTCCAGCCGCCATAAATGAGGCTGTAACCGGTCGTCAGGTCTTTACCGTCCGCGCAGAGAGTGACGTTGATGTCCTTCGCGTAACGGGTGTAGTTACTGCCGCCCTGGGTAGGGTTCATTTTGGGGCCGGCTGCGAACTCGACGACCGTGTTGCCTCGCAGTGGCCGCTTGTTCCAGAGCACTGCAAGGTTGTCGCTGAGCCCTGAGAAAAACGACCAGCGCGGATCGCACGTCCAGCGGTTGGTTACCTTCCAGTCGCCATTCGCTGCGACCCAGTCCACCGGGGCAGTTTTGAAGGTGTAAACGTTGCAGTTGCGTGCCTCGACAAACACGTCTTTGGCCGACACGTCAAAGCCCTCCGACGCCCACGCGAGCTCCCGGCCGTGGACATCCTCCGGCAGCTTTGCATACAGGACGGCCTGCTGGCCAATGTGCATCACAGCAAACCGGCCGAGCTGGCTGAAACGAATACTGCACGGAAACTTGACAGGCACGTCCTTCTGCTCGGCGAGTGCTTTGCCGTCTTTCTTGATGGCAAGGCTGGCGGCATTGGCGAAATCCAGCTCGAGGGTACATCCCATACTTCTGTCCGCGCGAGAGCCGCCGAGCTTTAGGCGGAGTGCCGAGTGGCGTGCCGGGCGCTCATTGAGCTGCACCCGCATCGCAACATCCCCCGGGAACGCGCCCCGATGCCAATGGCCGGTCATGCCTTCCAGGTCGGCAGCATCCCAATCACTTCGGGCGACAGACCATCCGGCCATGGTGCGCTCGCCGCTGAAGACTTCGTGCTGGATAAAGACCGGCGTCAGTGGCTCGACGCTTTTGACGAACACGTTGTCGAAGGCGATCTGGCTGGCCTTGGCCGCATAGAAACCTATCCGGCCCTGCGGCTCGCCCGCCACCGCCTGTATGTCCTGGCCGTCGATGGTGACACGAACGACGTGCTTCTCTGTGACGACGCGAATCCGGCGCAAAGCGGGTGAGTATTCACTTTCGATTTTGTCGTGAACGAACAGTTGGCCTTCACGTTTTTCGATAAGCGATGCGCCCTTGGGAGTGACCCGGGCCAGCCAGTAATTCACTTCGTCCCGGTAATAAAAACAGAGGCCAAAGATGCCCTTCGGAGCAAAAGTATCGGCTTCAAAGACAAAGTCGGAAGGGACATCCCTGGCAAGGATCGCCTTCGCCGGATCATCGGCATCCACCCGCAGGCACGCGTCACCGGGAAAGACGCCCCCGAAGGTCGACACACCGCGCTGCCACGTTCCGCCATAAAGGGCCCATCTGCCGGGAACGTCATTATCGAATCTCTCGCGAATGTCAGCGGTCGAACGTATTCTGACATCATCAAAATGGACGCCACCCTGGCTCGCGCTGAAAAGGCCGGCCTTGCCCTGGTACAGAGACCGGTCGATGGCGGAAAGCACCTCATGTCCATCGACGCTGGCGACAAGCTCGCCGTCAGCCACGACAAAGTCCATCCGATACCAGTGCCCCAGGTGATATGGCAGGAGACGGGATGCCAGCTTGGTTTCCTGACCGTTGAGCACTCGGATGAGATGGACCCGTCCGATTTTTTCGCCGCTCCATTTGAGCAGGTAGTAGCTGTTCTCGTTTTGCTGGCAAGCCACGAGCCCACCACCTTCTTTGTCCGTCATGCGGATGGAGCATTCCATCTTGTAGGTGTCCCAGAATCGCTGCCCCGTCACCGCTGAGGCATTTCCATCCGTGGCGCGCCCTACAAAGTAGAACGCGTTCGAGCTCATGCTGGCGTTCGAACGGCCCTTGAGGCCCCATTCGCCACCGATGGTTGTCCAGACCTGGTTCTGCGAGCTGCGCATGAAATCGTCGGTGAAGACGATGGATGCGACGGGCTGATATCTGTGCCGGCCCATTTCAATTTTGCCTGCGACCGTTCGCAGCCCGAGCTTGCCGCCCGAATAGGTACCGTCGACCGCATGGAGCACGAGGGCTTCGTTGAGATAGACACGGAGTGTGTTCTTTCTCCGCTTTATATAGAGGGTGCGGTCGGTGTCCGCAGGGGCTTCCACGCCGGTCTCAGCGAGAGGGAGCGTGATGCCTCTGTGAATCTTGATAAGAGACGCGGACTTGCCAATCTTGATGAGATAGAGATCGGCGGCGCTCTGCCAGTTGAGGGCGACCTCGATGGCGGCGTCGTCAGATCTCCAATTCAGTGGCGCACTGAAATCAAAATCCTCAGCGAGCGCGTCCGGCAGAAAGCTGAACTGTTTCACAGGGCCTTGCTCAGCCAGCAGGCTGAATGGAAGCAGCAGGGAGAGGAGGGTTAATCGCATGAAAGTGGGGAGAGCGATGCTGGAGCGGAGAGGCCGACATGATACGGCGGCACAAAAGATGTCGGCAGAGGTATACACGATCTTACAGGGTTTTCAGATGTGAATGGCGATTTCAGATGTGAATGGTGAATGGTGAAGGAGTCTGAGCTTATGTCTTCTTCGCTTGGGGAAGAGCTCATTGTGGCACGGGCGTCCGTGATTCACGGCCGAGACGGCCGTGCCACGATTTAGTTGCGGCCGTCAGAGGGCCTTAAGAGCACGAGCCTGCTATTCAGAATTCCGCCTTTCACTTCGCCAACATGATCATCAGGATCAATTCGCCGCGCTGGAGCTTGCAGGGGCCGACCAGGGTGGGGGAGCTGCCTGGTTTTATTTTGATGGGGCCGAGGGTGGTTTTATCGCCTTTCTTGACTGTGAAATCGAGCTTGAGTTTGTCGTCCTCATGATAAGAGCGCATCTGCAGGACGTATCCTTCAGTGAGCTTGGCCTTTTCGTGGATCTGTTCGATGAATTTGCTCTCTGACACGAGGAATGTATGCCGATTCAGGTAGCGATAGCTGGTGTACTTAATCGGCGACTTTCTCAGTTTCTTGATGATCTCAGGCCCAAGCTTCGCATCAATTTTTTGGGTGAGGTTATGCGCCTCAATCTCAGTCACGACAACTTTTTCTGCACTGCTGTCAGGACAGAGAAAGCCGAAGGCAGCAGCTATGAGAATGAGAATCCTGGTGTGATGGTTCATGAAGTTGCTTTTCCCGCCGCAAGCCAGCAGGCTCAATGGATACCGTGAGCGCTCAGTCTGTGCAGCGCTGCATTGTCTTCGTTTTTGTGATTTTGCTCCACGAGCCCACGTGGTCAATCGGAGGTCTGCCAGATTATAGTGAGATCCGCTTCCTCTGAATAATAGACAAACGCGTCGCCGCTGGTGGCATCTATCTCTTCCGCGGAGCTTTCGTTCCTGGTCTGCCATGCAAGGGTCTGAGGCTCAGGCCGAAACATGCTGGCTGACCAGATAATCGCTGCCAACCCCGCAGCAATGCCCGCAGCCCAAAGCCCAACAGTCACCCACGCGGGCCGGTGGACCTCCGACTCGGGCTGTGACTCTTCGGCCATGACGCTGGGGCGCCCGGCCCAATCTTCTTCGCTGACCGATGGTACCTCATCCAGTCGGGCAAGCGCGTCGAGTCGCTCGAACTGGCGAAGAGTCTCACGGCCGGCGGGATTCTCTTCGAGCCAGGCTTCGACTTCGGCGCGGCCTTCCGCGCCGAGCTCACCGTCATGATAGGCATTCAGCCTGGCTTCCATACTTGTGCTTTTGATCGAAGGTTCGATGGCCCTGGCTATGTTCTGCCACTGTCGTTCCCATTCTTCATCGGCGACAGGGGGCACACTTTCTGACTGGGCGATGCTGTCTAATTCATCGGAGGGCGCGAGGGCTGCGTCCACCAGCTCCGCCTGTTCGGGGGCCAGTTCTCCATCGAGGTATGCCCCTATCATTTCAGGCGAAACTTCGACTGGTTCTTCGTCAGCCGATTGACGTATCGAGTGAAGGATGCTCGACCAGCGGTCGCTCCACTCTTCCTCAGTTACCTCGGGCACGGTTGAGTTCTGAGCAGACTGCTCGAGTGCATTCCAGCTCTCATCGGATTGCTCTTCGAGATCGTTATCACGCATGCCGTCACGAATCCGTTCCCATACACGGCCCCATTCCTCCGTTGAGACGGAGGGTGCAGGAATGGCCTGTGCGGCGGCATTCATCGCCCCGTATTGCTCGAGCAATTCCAGGTGTTCCGCGGGGGAGTTTCCCGCGTCGGATTGTGGCCGGTTTTCAGCACTCATGATTCAGGGGTCACGAGATAACGTTTCAAAATTCCCTGCAGCTTCTGCCGTGCGTAGTGCAGGCGGGACATTACTGTCCCTATCGAACAATCCATCACTTCTGCGATTTCCTTATACTGCAACTGCTCCATCACATGCATAACGAAAACGGAGCGCTGGGCTTCGGGGAGCTGCTCCAGGGCTTCGTCGAGCCGTTCCCGCAGCTCGTTTTCTTCGGCCACCTCGGCCGGTCGCTGCTCGATGCTGCGGTTCATGTTTGGCAGCCGTTCCTGGTTCATTATCTCCTCATTGATTTCCCCGAGCCGTTTGTTTTTTGCGGAACGGAGATGGTCAATGCAGGAGTTGTACGTGATGCGAAAGAGCCAGGTATAAAAACTCGAATCTTCTCGAAATCGCTGGAGTGACTGGAAGGCCTTGATAAAGGCATCCTGGGTCAAATCCAGGGCCTTTTCCTTGTCCCGGACGTGCCGGTAAGCAATGCGATAAACCCTCTCACGGTATTTCTCGTAAAGCTGGGAAAAGGCGTCTTCATCGCCGTCCTTGGCTGCCTTGACGAGGAGCGTATCCTCCTCGGCTTCAGGCGAGCGATTGGGACGGGTATCAGAACTTGACGCAGGATCGGACATGTGTATTCGACCGGAGCGAGCTTAAGGCAACTACAGCGGATTCTAGGTGGTACCCGTGAGCCGCGCAATTTGGGGTCGGTGGAGGGAGCATGGCGGCATTGACAGCTCTGGACAGAGCCGCACACTTTGAAACCGGACCCTCATCCACCCTCCCACTCCCAATGTCCTCAAAACAGATCATGACCGCGGCCATGCGCCTCCACCAACCCGAGCGCGTGCCGGTCCATTGTCAGCTCTCCATTGGTCACATTCTGCTGAACACGAATTGCAGTCACTTTGATTTCAATTTCAGCAGTCTGTCTTTTGCCGAAGCGTTGCTCCGGATTCGCGACTTCTACGATTTCGATGGCATTCTGCTGCACAAGCCTGGACGAGATCACGAGTGGCAGCAACGATGCGACGAAGTCCTTCGCGAGACAGCCGGTGATGACGGGACACATGAGAACGTTATCGTTCGATGGCGGGACGGCGGCAGGACAGAGCTGCCATACAACGATGATCCAAAGTTCTATCCGCCGGCGGATTGCCGGAATCCTGCCATCGACGCGGTGGAGGTATCGCGACCGCTTGAAGGCATTCCCGAGTCACTGAGGCATTTCTGGATTTACAAAGGGATGTTTGATTGGGATGCGCCGGACTCCTTCCCTGACTTTTACTTTGAGGCTATCGACCACTGCCAGGAGGTGGCCGGTGCGGAGCATCAGATCCATGGGGAGGTCAAAGCGCCCACCGATGCTGTGCTCAATCTGCTGGGCCTTCAGGAAGGTCTGATGGCGTTTATTACTGACAGCGACCGGGTGCACTTACTGCTCGAGTACTTCACGCCACGCCTGGCAGCATGGGCGGTGGCGCAGGCAAGGCGCGGCTGTGATGCCATCAAGATTTCTTCTCCTTATGCGGGCGGCAGTTTTCTGTCGCCCGAAATGTATGACGAATTCGTCGTGCCTTACGAGCGGCAAATCGCCCGTGCGGTGAAGGCAGAAGGAACGTTCGTTTACACCCACACCTGCGGCCGTATCGGGGACCGGCTGGAGAAGATGGTCAGCACCGGAATCGACGGTATCGAATGCCTTGATCCACCACCGCTTGGAGACGTGGAAATCGAAGAGGCCGTCGGGCAGATCGGCGGCCGTATCTTCATCAAGGGAAATCTCGATTCGGTAAATGTGCTCCTGCGCGGCTCAGCAGAGAAGGTGGAATCAGAAACGCTGCGCTGCCTGCGGGCAGGCTCAGAGGCAGGCGGATTCATCTTGAGCAGCGCTTGCTCGGTTGCCCCCATGGTGCCGCCCGAAAACATCAAACGGATGGTGGAGGTGGCGCGGAAGTATCAGCCTGAGTGATTCCGCGGATGGACTTTCACCCATCCGGGAACATCATACCCATCACAAACTCATCGTTGAAATTTGGGTCGGACGAGAGTTCCACATATTCGGTCTGCCTGGCGACATCGCCGGCCTCCTGTCGTTTCTGAGTGGAAAGCAGCGCCAGGCGCGCGCCGTCTCCTGCCGCGTTGCCAATTGAGAACATCTTCTCTCTGGGAATGGCCGGCAGCATTCCGATGCGCAAAACGCTTTCGATGTTCAGGTGCATGCCGAAGGCGCCGGCAAGTACGATGGAATCAGGTCTATCGATGCCATAGCGATTGAAGAGGATTCGGATGCCGCCCTGGATGGCGCCTTTGCTGTTCTGCAAGGCGCGAACATCCCTCGCAGTCACCGTGATCGGGTCGCCATGGGTGGTCTGGTCGCCAGGGACGATGATGTATTCCAGATCGCTGTCCACTTCGATGATTCCAGTCTTTTCCTCGGTGGTCATACGTCCACTGGAATCGATGATGCCACAGTCGAGCATCTGTGCCATGGCATCAACGATGCCCGAGCCACAGATTCCACGGATCTTCTCCGGGCAGGGGTGTTGCGGGCTGAACCAATCTTCGTGACCGACCACCTTGTATTCCGGAGACATGTTGTCGATCCTGATCTTTTCGACTGCGCCGGGCATGGCCCGCATGCCGTGTTTGATGTGTGCGCCCTCGAAGGCCGGGCCGGATGCACACGATGTGCACAAGAGTCGTTCTTTGTTACCGAGCACGATTTCGCCGTTCGTTCCGATATCGATGATCAAGACCACCTCTTCCGAAAGGTGAGGCTGTTCGGCGACGAGGACAGCGACGTTATCCGCGCCGACAAAGCCGGCCTCAATCGGCAGGAAGTGAATCTTGGAATTAGGGTGAACATGAATTCCCAGCTCGGCGGCCGGCAGGTCGAGTGAGCGGGTGACCACCGGTGGGAACGGCACGGTGGCAAGTCCACGGGGGTCGAGGCCAGCGATGATGTGATGCATGGCGGTGTTGCCGACGATGACCGTGTCCAGCACTTCTTCGCTCTTGATTCCAGTCGAGCCAGAGAACTGGTCGAGCAGCGAATTGAGACCATTGACGACCAGTTGTTGGAGCATCGTGAGGTTTTCCAGCTTCTGGCGTACCAGCCCGAGCCGTGACATCAGGTCTTCGCCATGCGATGCCTGTGGATTCATCATCGACTCGGTACACAGGATCTGGCCAGTAGACAGGTCGGTGAGGTAAGCGGCGATAGTGGTCGTGCCGACGTCGACGGCGAGTCCGATTTTCTGTTCGTGCAGGCCGGGTCTGACATCCATGATCTCGCTCAGCTCTCGTACCAGGACGGAGACATCGCCCTTCTTTTTGCGAATGTTCTGATGGAGTTCGCGCAGGACGCTGGGATGCCAGCTCAGGTCGGACACCCCATAGATTTCCTCGAGCGCGCCTTCGATGCGGGTGACATCGTCGACCGGTTGTTCAAGGGTCGGCAACGGCACCTGCAGGTGATACCACTCGACATTCGGCTCGATCGAGACCGGCAGTTCTCTTGCCCCTTTATGAATCACGTGACGCCCGCGCCGGCTTGACTCCGGCACCAGAACAATCGCGTCGCGGCCGTCGAACTTCGCTCGACACGAAAGCCGTATCCCCCGCTGCAGCTCATCGGCCGAGAGATACTTCTCATCAAGCTCGGAAGGCGGCAAAAGGTCATCGTCCGATTCTGAGACGACCTGCACCTTGCACTTGCCACAATAGCCATGGCCCCCGCACAGCGATTCAATGCCTTCCCCGGCGTCGATAGCGGCCTGCAACAGCGTCGTACCAGTTTCCGCGGTCGTACGAATACCGGAAGGTTGGAAGGTGATGCTCATGAAAACGTAATTAAGTAATGGATAATGAGTAAGTCCTGTTCCCTGTTACGACTTGGATTGTTCGATTTTTGAAAAGTCCAATTGGGTACCTGCCCATTCGAAAATAAAATCGAAGGGCAACCTGGTAAACACATTCTCATTACCGATGCCGGTTAATTGGAGTATGTGTTTTCCCTGTCGACCTTCGATTTGATGAGTGTGGCCGAAGGGAGCAGGAATCGCCCAATTCAGGTACAGATAAGCCCTGCTGCCCCGTCTGTCAACGAATTGGGGGTGGGATGCCTGAGGATTGCCGGAAGTGATGTGCGAGGGAGATCAGGGCACCTGAATTCTCCTCTCGATAAATACTCAGAAGTATGCATTGTGTTGCAGGCGTCTCGCCTGCAACAGCGCCGCCGGCGCTCTGAGGAGCAGCTTGGCCGCTATGGTGGGATTGAGGCCACCTCATGACTGCGGCGAGACGCCGCAGTCATGATTATTTTTGCGCCACGGGTAGATGTCACACCCTTAGACTTCGTTCACCTCACGCTGCAGCAGCGCCCATGAGCTCCTTCACTTTATCCACCCCGCTGGCGGCATCCGGGGCGTAGCCGTCGGCCCCGATTTCGTCGGCGTATTCCTGGGTTACAGGGGCGCCTCCGATTAAGACTTTTACCTCGTCGCGAATGCCCGCTTCACTGAGTGCTTCGATGGTATCCTTCATCGAGGGAAGCGTGGTAGTGAGCAGCGCGGACAGACAGACAATATGCGCGGAGTTCTCTTTGATGGCCTCGACGAATGTCTCCGGCGAGCAATCTACACCCGCGTCGATGACGTGGAATCCGGCGCCTTCGAGCATCATGACCACCAGATTCTTTCCGATATCGTGGAGGTCTCCCATGACCGTACCTGCGACGACTTTGATAGTATCTGAAGAGTCTGCAAGTTCGGCGAGGAGCGGCTGTAGCAGGGCCACGCCGGCCTTCATGGCACGGGCTGCGATCAGTACCTCAGGGATGTAAAACTCGTTGGCTTTAAATTTCGTCCCAACCACGTCCATCCCGGCAATGAGTCCTTTCTGCAGGATGTCTTTAGCCGAGGCCCCCTCGTCGAGGGCTTGTTGGGTGAGCTGTTCGGAAACGTCATTCTTGCCGTTGATAACGGCTTCTGCGATGGCTTCGTAGTCGGGCATTGTGAGTCTCCTTTCAAGAAACTTCAGGTGATTTCAGCCAACAGTTCTTTCGCACATCGTGGGGACACGCCCGGTCTCAGGACCATAAAAGCCCTCTACCGGCCATGTCCCCATGAGCAGCACGCTGGGCAGTCTGACATCGCCGGGCGATTCTTCAAACCACTGATCACGTGCTGACAGTTCTCTCGCAAAGCGGCGATAGTGTTCCGCGTTGCCAAAATCTTGATGAATATAGACTAGCCTGGCGTAATTCTGTTTCCACCGGGCTTCTTCGGATATGAAGTAACGGGCATTGTCGTTGCCGTAGCGCGCCACGTAGTCTTTGTATTGGACCGCTCGCCGGGCAGTCTGGTACGATTCGCCACCGGTCTGGTCCACGGATTCGCGGTTTGGGGAGTCGCTTTCAATCCATCCGCGGGAATGCCAGTTTGTGCCGCGATTATGTGGCATCAAAGCCCCCCGCTGGGTGGCATCGATCTGCCGCTGCAATTCGACGCGCAGTTCCATTGGTCTATTATGAAGGGCGGACCGCAGGTTGGACACTTCGACCGAATCAGCGCAGGAATCCAGAAGGCCCTCAATCTCCCGCCGGAAGACCTCGCGAACGATCAGTCTGAGATTCATAAGAAGACAGATTGCGTGGCTTGGATGCAGCGCGCCCGATGCACAGTACGTGCCACCTTAAAAACACGTACCGTGGATGACTCGCTTGTGTGCCTCAAAGAGAAAACCACAACATGTTCGGGTATCGAGGTTCGCAGGTGTAAAAATTTTGCATGACGCCGAGGGCGTGGACTGCAATGTCTGCGCAGTATTTTGTGGTGTGAAACGAGTAATGAGTAAGCGTCGCCGTCGCGAAATTAGAAAACTGATTCTTTTTGCGCTGGTTTTTCCCAGAAATTCAGCATACCACGCCCAACATTCCCGCACTCCATTTCCACCATTTCGCCTTCTCGCCAATTCACCATTCCACCATTCCACCATTCCACCATTCCATTTTCCCACCATTCCGCCACCCCATCACCCCATCACTTCATCACTGCAGAATCCCACCATTCCACCACTTCTTCACACCAATACCCCACCAATCCTCCACTCCATCATTCCACCCACCTCACCAACATCGGGCATCCTTTTCGCAAAAGACCGCCATCTCTTGTAGTGTCACATCAGACCACGCAATTCATGCATCCTGTAGAAAGAGGAATCTATGCCCGTTCAGACCCCCAGCCGGCTCTCACCGAGCCCTGAAAAAGCACCCGCCAGCCTGACGTCCGAAATTGGCCACACCGAGAACCACCAAAACGGATGGCACATCGCCAGACATTTCACGAAATCCGGTATCCACCCGTACGACGAAATCGAGTGGGCGGAACGGGATGCCTGTATTACGAACTTCAAAGGCGAAAAGGTCTTCGAGCAGCAAGGCATCGAAGTGCCGGAAGCCTGGTCCGAAAACGCGACCAATATCGTCGCCTCGAAGTATTTTGCGGGGCCCAAAGACAGCCCTGAACGCGAGCGCAGCGCAAGGCAACTCATCGATCGAGTTGTAAAGACCACTCGTCAGTGGGGAGAGGCTGACGGCTACTTCAAGACTGCCGAAGAAGCGGATGTTTTCGAGCACGAGCTCACATACATCCTGATTCATCAGATGGCCGCGTTTAACAGCCCCGTGTGGTTCAATCTTGGCGTGGATGAGAACCCGCAGGTGTCGGCCTGTTTCATAAATTCGGTTGAAGACTCGATGGACTCGATCCTCGAGCTGGCAAAGACGGAGGGGATACTGTTCAAACACGGATCGGGCTGCGGCACTAATCTGAGCACGATTCGTTCATCCAAAGAGATGGTGGTCCGGGGTGGCAAAGCTTCGGGGCCGGTTTCGTTTATGAAGGGCTACGACGCGTTCTCGTCGGTCATCAAGTCCGGCGGCAAGACGCGCCGGGCGGCCAAGATGCAGATTCTCAATGCGGATCATCCAGACATCATTGACTTCATCGAATGCAAGAGGAAGGAAGAGAAGAAGGCATGGGCCCTGGTGGATGCCGGTTACGACGGTGATATCGATGGGGAAGCCTACAGGTCCGTCTTCTTTCAGAACTCGAACCTGTCCGTGCGGGTGAGCGATGAATTCATGCAGGCCGTGGAAGAAGACGGTGAATGGCAAACACGTGCCGTGACGAATCGCGAGCCGGTCGAGACATTCCGGGCCCGTGAACTGTTCCGGAAGATTTGCGATGCCGCGCACGGTTGCGGCGATCCGGGAGTGCAGTTCGACGACGCGATGAATAACTGGAATCCCTGTTCGGATACCACCCGCATTAACGCGTCCAACCCGTGCAGCGAATACGTGTTTGTAGACGACTCTGCCTGCAACCTGGCCTCCCTGAATCTCATGAAGTTTCGGCGGCCGGACGGCAGTTTCGACACCGATGGCTTCGCGCACGGTGTGAAGCTGTTGATTGCCGCGCAGGAGATATTTGTCAGCCGGGCTTCGTATCCCACGGAGAAGATAGCCTCCAACAGCCACCGGTATCGCCCGCTGGGCCTGGGCTACGCAAACCTCGGCGCACTGCTGATGGCGAACGGCCTGCCCTACGACAGTGATGAGGGCCGCGCGTTTGCCGCTGGGGTCACAGCGCTGATGACCGGCCAAGCTTACCTGACTTCCGCTCAGTTGTCGGCCAGAGTGGGCCCATTCGAAGCGTTCGAGGAAAACCGCGACTCTTTTTTCAGGGTTATGGATCAACACCGCGCCTCCCTCGATCATATCGACTCGGATTCTGTGCCGAAAGATCTGTTCTCTGCCGCGGCCGCCGCGTGGGATGACGCCATCGGGCTCGGAAGCCGCCATGGCTACCGCAACGCGCAGGCTACCGTGCTCGCGCCGACAGGCACCATCGCTTTCATGATGGATTGCGATACCACGGGTATCGAGCCAGACCTCGGGCTCTTCAAGTACAAAAATATGGTCGGAGGTGGAACGATGAAAATCGTGAACCAGACCGTGCCCGTCGCGCTCGAAAGGCTGGGCTACAGTGCCGAACAGCGCAAGGCTATTCTGGGCTACCTCGATGAAAACGAGACGCTCGAAAGCGCGCCTCACTTGTCGAACGATCATCTGCCGGTCTTCGATTGTGCATTCAAGCCGATGAACGGAAGTCGCTTTATCCATCACCGGGGCCACCTACAGATGCTGGCTGCA
Organism: Planctomycetota bacterium; assembly: GCA_030740295.1. The sequence goes on along the minus strand of JASLXP010000132.1, from coordinate 14,254 downwards.
GTGCAACCGTTCCTGTCCGGCGCGATTTCCAAGACCGTGAACATGCCCGAATCGGCATCGGTGGAGGATATCGAGCAGGTCTTCATGGAAGCGTGGCGGCTCGGTATCAAGGCCACCACGATCTATCGTGATGGGTGCAAGCGCGTACAGCCTCTCAACACCGGCAAAAAGGAATCGAAAGAGGAGGTGCAAGATGCGGCAACGGCGAGAGTCGTCCGGGAACGCCTGCCCGATGAACGGCAATCCATCACGCACAAGTTCAACATCGCCGGCCACGATGGCTACATCACCGCTGGAATGTATCCAGATGGTCGACCGGGCGAGCTCTTCATCACCATGGCCAAAGAAGGCAGCACTGTCAGCGGCCTGGTCGACACCATCGCTACCATGACCTCTATCGCGCTGCAATATGGTGTGCCCCTGGACGTTTTATGCCGCAAGCTCACCAACACCCGTTTCGAGCCCGCCGGTATTACAGCCAACAAAGACATCCGTTTCGCCAAATCGGCCGTCGATTACATCTTCCGCTGGCTGTCCCTGAAATTCGGTGAAGCCAATCCGGAAAACGAAACAGACTCGGCAGACGTGAAAGTGCAGGTGCCAGAATCACAAAGTCCAAGTCAGAGCGATCTGGACGCGCCGGCCTGCCAGGACTGCGGCACGATCATGATCCGGTCAGGCGTCTGCTACACGTGCCCGAACTGTGCGCATTCTTCGGGATGCGGGTAGTGGTTTACTGCCTCGGCGAGGAGGGAAGTCCTTCGGCTGTCGTGGATGCTGGATGCTCGATACTGGATGCTGGATTCTGAAGTGCCGATGTCGTTGTGATGTCGGTCTCAGATTCAGGGCATAGGAAACTGAAAGCGGTGGTAAGCGCTATCCAAGATCGAACAGCATATCCAGCAGCATCGAGCATCCAGAATCGACGGCGCTGATGGTCAGAATGTCGGCGGTGGTCAGATCCTGACGGGTGGCTCGTAAACCATTGTAGGGCAAGCGCATTCCTCGCAGTGATACAAGCCTCCATTCCACGGCTCTCAAATCTTGACCGGCGAGAATGTCTCGGCCGCTCCGGCCGGTCCGACCGTGACCACATTTCGACCATGCTGGATCATCCTTTTTAACAATGGGTTAGCGACGCTCTCTTGCCTCCTGCGAACCAGTCACAAGCATGGCACACTCATTGCCTCTATAAATGTTAAGTTAGGAGATCCTCTCAGATGTTGCATGGTCGGACGCTTGGGATTCTCACATGCATCCGCTCTTAGCTGAGTGGTTTTCTTTTTAGATAAACGACTCGGATTTGCACCTTCAACAACAGCGGGAAGCAAGGCTGCATGCACCCCCCCACCAGCCGGACGCCTGTCAAACCCAATCTGAAATTGAACTCCCCAACTCCCTGGCGAACAGGTTGGCCTGTCATGCTCTTCGCTTTGGCGGCCCTCGCAGGGGATCGAGCGACCGCTGAGGACTACACGGAGCTCAGCGGCAGCGAATTCAGGATGCGACTCCGGAACGAGTTCAGAGCAGAACTTGTCGGCGACCAGACCGGACAGATTGTTGACCAGAATGATTTTGATGAACTGCTCTGGCTCAACTTCTCCACAAAAGGGATCGGCTCTCCAAAACTGCGGACCCACTTTTCCGGACGCTTCGAGGACGACCTCGACAACATCGAAGTGCTCGACGAATTTGCGGACGGACGCGATGCCCGCCTGCCGGGCGCGGGATACGCCAGGATTTACGAAGGTTACTTTCAGATCCAGGATGTCTGGAGCGACGTCAATTTCACCGGCGGCCGTCAGGCCGTGGACGGCGTGGTGTGGCCCGTGAGGATGGATGGCGCTCGCGTCGACATCAATGAAATCGGGCCCTTCAGCATCGCGGTTTTCGGTGGGGTGAACGCTGGTTATCGCTCGAGCCTGCCGATTCGCGGCATCTTCGGTGGCCAGCTTGCGGCAGAGCCCGCCGAATGGCTCAGGCTGGAATTCAGCAACGTCTATCACATTGAGAATCTCTTCGAGGTCTCCCTTGAAGGCACCCTTCCCGAACGGGACTTTCTCGATTACTTCGCCTCCGTCCGCCTGTTGGATGACGATGGGGACGAATTGCGCGCAGGAATTGATTTCGAAATCTGGAAGACTGGCACTTCCTTCTTCATCGAATACACGAAAGTGCTCAGCGGCGGAAGGCAGGTTTTCTTCGATCCCACTTCCTATTTCGATAGAGCCACCCGCCTGCTCAGGGTACCCAGGTTGTTCCTGCCGGTCCTCGCGCCTTCCAACGATTACTTCATCAGTATTGAACAGGACCTCACGCGGCGGAATTCGCTCTCTCTGGAATACCGACGCCACGAAATTGCCGACAGGCACGAGACCGGATTCGAGACCAGCTATCATGAAGCCTCCATCGGCCTGGCCAATCGCGGGCTGATCCCCCACCTCAGCGCGGATGCCGAATTCCTCTGGCACGATGGGGACCGCTCGACCATGCAGACGCCGGGCTTCTTCGACACCTTTGATGAAGGTGAGACCCAGTACCTCGAGATGAACGGCGGCCTCAGCTACCGCCGCGGCAAGGTGGTGTGTTCATGGTATGGCTATTACCGGATCTATGATTACGTCAGCCAGTTTGTGCGATTCAAAGGCCAGGAAGCGTGGGGCACCGAGATCGGCGTCAAGTGGCGGGTGACGGACAACACGACTTTCTCCCTGGATTATTTCTTCGATGACGACCTCAGCGAAATTGCACCCGATGTGAAATACACACATGCGGTCTTTATCGGCCTGGAATTCAAGTGGGGATTTTCAAGGAGGAAGCCGTGAAGACTACGATGAAGGAAAAACTGTTCCTGGTTTGCGCCGTGTCACTGGTGGTCATCGGGCTTCTGGACTTTGCCGGCTGGACCGAAAAAGTGTTTTACGGACCGGCCGAGGCAGCGGATTCTGAGCTGCCGTTTAACCACTCACAGCATGAATCCTTTTTCAAGGAAGGAAGCTGCAAGCTCTGCCACAAGCTGGACAAGGACGATCCCCAGCACATGAAGCTTGTGGCTGACAAGATCTGCGCGACCTGTCACGAGGCGGGGCAGTTTCAAGCCTACAAGGTGCGCCACCTGCGCAAGGCCCCATCCTACCATCACGAGAAACATCTGGACCTGAAACTGAAATGCCGGGACTGTCATAAGCAGTCAAGGATCGGCACTCCGCAGACGCCACCCATGGCCCTCTGCATCAGTTGCCATCGTTTTAAGGGCGTTGCCGGTAAGCCCATCGAGGATTGCACCGCATGCCACGCGGAAGGCATGAAGGACGCATCCCCGGAGACGCACCTGCCCCTCGTCAAATCCCACAAGGGCTGGCCCAAAAACGCGCACGCGGACGAGATGCCTCCCGACCACACTCATCGCTTCCGCCGCGTTACTCACGCCAGAAAGGCGGAGCACGATCCAGACCTGTGCGGCGCCTGCCACGAACAGAAAACCTGTACCGGCTGCCACTCCGAGATGCGCCCCCGCGACCACACCCCGCGCTGGCGCCGCACGGCCCACGGCCGCGCCGCATCGCACGACCGCAAACGCTGCGCGGAATGCCACACATCCGATTCCTGTTCTTCCTGCCACGAAGCTTTGCCCAGAGACCATTCATTCGCCTTCCGCGAACGGGGCGACCACGCCCGCGAGGCCCGGCGCCGCATGCGTGCCTGCCTCACCTGTCACAGCCCTGCAGAGGACTGTCAACAATGTCACTTCAACGACCGAAGAGGAACGATAGTGCCGGGGAGTGTGCCATGAATTGTGAGGAATCAGCGGCCCGGAACCAGCCAACAGTCAACACTTACTTGTTACTCTTTACTTATTACGCCCTATGTCCCGCAGTTTAAGCCTGAGATTCAGAGCCATCGTCGCCGCCTGCCTCCTGGTTGGTATGGCCGTCACCCTTGTTTGTTGTGGCTCTAAGAAGGCAGTGGTCAGCGTCACCAGCTCTGCCACCGAGGGATGCGAGGCCGCCGGATGCCACGGCGCCATTGAAAACATCCATCCGCTGTTCCAGCTCACCTGCTCCGAATGTCACGGCGGCGATCCGGACGGAGCCACAGAACTCGCTGCGCACGTCGCGCGTCCGGCTGACTTCGGTGATTTTCCACTCGAGGCCAATTCGCACGTCAACAACGATCAGTTTCTCAGAGGGCCGCGGCTGGTGCGCGAAGACGATGCGAATAACACGGACCATTCAGATGCAGACATCCTCGCTTACAGACGCTTCATCAATCCGGGGGACTTGCTGGTGGCCGATCGTTCCTGTGGCAGTGGTTTCCCCCGGGAGACCGGCAAGTGCCACGGCGAGATCGTGGACTTCGTCAGCCGCTCAACTCACGCCACCAGTGCCGGCCTGGTAAGTGGAGTCTATTACATCAACGGCTTCAGGGATCGTTTCGCACAGGTCTCAGGCGACGACACGGACAAGGACGCCTTCGTCTGCGCGGTACTCCCCAACGGGCAGCCCATCGTCGACCCTGATTTTGATGCCAGCATCCCGGGGACGGTCGAGCGCATCGACAACGAAGTGCCTCGCGACATTTTCTCCAACCGTAATCCCAATGCTCCAGACAACGCGGCCATCGATGGCGATTTCATGTTCCGCATGATGACCTCGTTCGTGCACAACGATTGCGCCCGCTGCCACATCTACACTGAAGGCGTGAAGCGGTTCGGCGAGTTCCGATCCTCCGGATGCTCTGCGTGCCACGTGTACTATTCGAATGAAGGCCGAAGCGAGACTGCGGACGTCACCATCAGCAAGGAGGAAACAGATCATCCTTTCCGGCACGAGATGCAGCGCTATCCGCCCGACGAACAGTGCATCCATTGCCACAACCGAGGCGGCCGGCACGGATCGGAGTACAACGGAATTCGAGAACGGCCCCAGGGATTCCGAGACACTATTTTCAATGACCACGCCGAGAATAATCGCTCGAACGATGCCGACCTCGCGGGTGGGCGTACCGGCGGCTTTTTCCCGACGCTGCCGAGGTTTTTCCTTTCACGCACTGCGGCCAACTCTCTCGACCCCGCGGCAGCCCTTGGCGATTTCATCTTTGGCCGTGAGTATGTGGAGAGCAAACTCTGGGGACGCGATACCGGCAGGACGGACGGTAACAACTACCTGATACGCGACGAAGACCGCTCGAACAGCGTCGACGAAACCCCATCGGACGTGCACGCAGATCGAGGCATGCAATGCGTCGACTGCCACACGCGCGAGGAACTTCACGGCGACGGTCACATCTATTCTGACCGCTTCTTCGAGCACGAAATCGAATGCGAATCCTGCCACGGCACGCCAACGGAAAAGGCCGATCTGCTCACACGAAAAGGACGAAGAATTCACGGCACCGGACCCGGCACGGGCTCTCGGCGGATTTACCAGGATGCCGCCGGAGACATCTTCCAGGTATTCGCTCCCAAGCAGGGAAGGCTTGATCCAGATGATGAGCAGGCGGAAGTAACACGCCGTGTGGTGCAGGTAGCCGATGTGCTCGATCCGAATCATGCGGATTTCAAGGCCGGCGCGGCAGATGGTTGCGGGCTGCACTCGGCCGGTGGTAATCGGCTGGAGTGCTTTACCTGCCACGCTACGTGGGCCAACAACTGCCTCTCCTGCCACATGATTCTGGATTACGGAAACGCGGCGAGTGGCGATACGAACCAGGACGGAGTGATTGAGAGCCCCAAGAATTTTGCGACCAGCTATCTCGACAACACCTCCCGTCTCGGATTGCAGGATCAGGAGCGTTTCCTCACCGTGCCTGACCACCTGGTGCTGGGCATCAACTACGAAGGAAAGATCAGCCCGTTCCAGATCGGCGGCCAGGCGGTTCTGTACGCTGTCAGCGCAACCGGCGCGAGAGGAGCAAACAACGATGGCGATTACGACTTTGCCAACTTCGTCACCGATCCCGCTCTCGGCGCCGCGGGCAACCCCAAGAATTTTTCCAACTTTGTCTTCACAGTGAACGACAACAACCGCTTCCTGATCTCTATGCCGATGAATCAGAACTTCCCGCATACGGTTCAGGAGAAGCCGCGCAACTGTGACGCCTGCCATCCCAACCCGAACCTGACCGGAAACGATCGAACGACGCAGCTCGGGCTGGTGGACAAAGCCATCGGCATCGGCAACGGCCTGCGCCGTGCGCTCGGCGTGGAGAACTCGGTGAACCGCATTTCAACCGCACGGGTTTACGATGACCCGGACAATGGCACCGGCACCGTCACGGTACAGCCGTTCACCACCGGCTCTCTCGCCAATCTGACTTACCGTTTTCGCGACATCCGCATCCGCCGCGAGGACGTTCGCATCTTCACCCGCGGCGTAGACAAAGGCGCGGGCGCAACGGACCACTTTATCGAACAGACCGCGGCCAACGCCACCAATGGCGACATCTTCGACATTAACCTGGACGAGTTCATCCGCCTGCAGCCCAATCCCACGACGATGACCAATAATCAACTGGCCGGTTTTGCCGTGGTGAGCATCACCCGCCAGCGACCGACCACCCACGCCAGCAGCGGTCCCCTGGACACAGCCGCAATACAGAAGATTTTGAGGAACCTCGTGCCCCCACAGGCAAGAGACAGCGATGACTGAATTGTGTTGGAGTAACGGCCTCAGCCGGGTTGCCGGGGTTGGAGTAACGGCTCTAGCCGGGGTTGGAGTAACGGCTTTAGCCGGGTCGGATTAACGGCTTTAGCCGGGTCTTTGCTGCCAGTAAAGGCCCGGCTAAAGTTGTTACAACTACAAATGTCAAACCTCATGAAATCCCTTTTCCACAAACTTCTTCCTGTCCTGTCCTGCCTGGCATTCGCCGTTGCGATTCTTCTCCACGGTTGTGTGACCAGCCCGAAGGAAGCCAACAGCTTCAGCACTTCGGCGAGCTACCAGCCTGCGGCGACGCTCGCAGCACAGTGGACGGATGAACAGTGCAACATGTGCCACGAGGTGAAGTTCAAGAGTTTCGCCGAAGAGCATCATGACTTCGGCAAGAATTATCCGTACTTCCGCCGAAACTCCATCCGCTTCAATCATCAGAATCATCTGAAGAAACATTTTCGCGCCAAGCTCTACGAAGAGCGCGCGCCCGAAAACTGCACCACCTGCCACAACGTTGAAAAGCCGCAGCATGTGGCTGTCGAAGGCGGATTCGAGCGCAATTGCGCCCAGTGCCATACCGAGATCATCCGGCGGCAGGAACTGGTGCTTCTCCGGCGACCGAAAGCCGCGGATGAATTCCAGCCCACACCACTGCTCTCTCTTCTGCTCAACCTGAATGAGACCTCGAAACCGACAAAAGAAGTGACGCAATTCATCACAAAAATGGCATCGAAAGGAAAGGGCAAACTTGCAGTAGCCATCAGGGGTGAATCTGGGAGTGCCGATTCCGAGAAGCTCCTGAAAGGACTGAACGACGCCATCCTGTCCGCCTGGTCAAAAGGGGGAACACACCCGCAGCCTGCCAAAGACCAGGCAGGCTGGTATGTGGAAGAGGACGAGCTCCGATACCGGCCCGCCGGGCACACGGATTCTGTGGCGAAGGCTTGGATGGAATTCAGCGCGTCCATCGATGTTCAGGGCGAAAGCAAAGACAAAGCAGATGAGCGCCTGACCGGCCTGCGCCACCGATTGCTCTTCGGCGACACCTCCGTCGGGCGCTGTTCATGGTGTCACGCGATCAGCCAGAAGCCCGAGACGCCCGGCCGGCTGACCATGGAGTGGCAGCGCCCCCATCTTGAAGCTCCGTCCTACAGCCGCTTCGCCCACGCCCCGCACCTGGAGAAAGATCGCCAGGAAGAAGGCTGTTCCGCCTGCCACAAGATGACCCGCCGCACACGCTACGACCGGGCCTTCGACCAGTTCGATGCCGCTACTTTCACCAGCAATTTCAGAGGGCTGTCAAAGGACAATTGTCTCGAGTGTCACGATGGCAAAAAGGCGCAGCAGTCCTGCAGCACTTGCCACGTGAATCACCGCCTGAGAGAGATAAAGGATCTGGTGGTCCGGGGTGTAGGCAAGCGCCTCGAGAGCGGTTCAAAAGAGAAGAATTGACGTAACTGCTCAGGGGTGTCGGCTGTCAGGGGTGCCAGGTTCCACGTCTCACACGTCTGCAAACTTAATTAAGGTCGATGGCTCCGGGCTCTCAATCGTTATCCTAAATCTGGTGGCCTTTCGGTCGCACCCCAGAAAGGACCGCGGATGAAGAGGGCCGCGGATATCAGAACCAGAACATCCGCGGTCTCTTATTCTCGTCCAGGCATCTCCGGTGAAACGTCCGTCTCAATCCCCGGCCTTCGCTTCGGCCTTTAACGCGTCCTGGATTTCTTTGGGCGGGGAAGGGAATTCGCCGTCCACAATCACCAGGCGCGCCTCGCCTGGTCTGATGCCTTTCAGGGAAAAGTAAATCGTCCCGTAGATGGGGCTTTTTGTCTCTTCGGTGCGATATTCGAGCGACTGGCCGGTGAAGACCTCTTTCACCGACTTTACCGCGGCCAGGTTGGCTCGCCCGGCTTTGGCGCGACCCAGGTCAATCTGAAGCTCGATGTCGCGGGACTCGCGAGTGTTGAGATTCACCAGATAAACGACAGGCTTCGCGTTGATTGTCCACCGGCCGACAGCTTCCACCTCGTGAGTGCTGCGATACAGCACGGGCAGCCGGCGGGTCGAGAATTTCTGAAGGAACGGTTTGGCCGTCATCAGCCGGGCGCCGAATTCTTTCAGGGCGTCAAGCTGGGAATGTTTCGTCGGTGCCATGGTCGCGCCGTCCATGAAGACGGTGAAGATCTTGCCGGCGTGGTCGTGCAGGCTCCAGCCAAGCAGACCGGTGCAGCGGTGCGCAACGGCCAGATGCATGAGGGCTTTCAACTCCACGCCGGTGGGAATGCGCCAGTACGGAACGTCTCGCTCGTGGCCGAAGAATTGGGGCACCAGCCACCAGGGCGACGGATCATTCTCGAGTGACTGAAAAGTGGATGAAGGCGACATCCACCCTTTGTAGCCCAGCGGAAACAGCAGGTCGTATTGTTTTTTGCGGAATGGATAGAGCCGCCCCATGCGAATCTTCGGCTGCAGCACAGGCCAGACCCGCAGCGGGTCGGCGCCACTGCCTGTCCCGTACCCGCCGAGGATGGAGCAGGTAATGATTGGGGTGTCGAACTCGCTGCGGAAGTTGGCGTAACGCTGCCGGTAGTCTTCGATCTCCTCCATCTTCGGCTCGTCACCGATCATGACTTTTAACGTGGCCCGGTGCTCGATGAGCTCTTTGCTCTCTTTCCGCTTGCCGGAGACTCGCACAATCAACCGGATGCCATACTTTGCCGCGAGCTCGAGCTCGAGCTTTTTCGGGGGCCCAACCACCAGAGTGTTCATGTGCAGTCTGCGCAGGTGATAGAACGTGGCCTTGAGATAGACGGTTCGTATCTCCGGCTCGGTGCTCACGCGCTTCAACGTTTTGTCGTAACCGCCGTAGACAAACAGGGGATTCTCGATGGAAGCATCGGGCGGCGGCGGCGGAAACCGGCCGAAGGGAACCTCGCTTTGCCAGGTCAGGCCGCCCCGGAGGATCATCCGATCAGCATACGCCAGGTGGAGACCGGACCGGGCGCTGAAAAGCTGAAGCAGTTCAAGGCACAGGCCAGCAAGGGACGCATTCACGCGGAGTTCAAATCTCCCGCAGATCTGCGGGGCCACGTGATTCAAGGACTGGCGGAGCTGAAGGAAAGGGAGGAAGCCGAATCGGAGGAGGAGAGAGCCACCAGCTTTCATCCGCCGAACGTCATTCCACAGGCGCCGGAGACTTACATTGCCCACCCTTACTCGCTCCTTCAGACCTCGGAGGTCGTGGGCAGGCAGGCGGAGCTGAATCTGCTCACCCACTGGGTGGCCAATCCCCGGCACGACGCTTACCAGGCCCGGCTCTTCAACCTGGTGGCCATCGGCGGCATGGGTAAGAGTGCGGTCACCTGGAAGTGGTTCAACGAGGTCGCGCCGAATGAGATGCCGGACCTGGCCGGGCGCATGTGGTGGAGCTTCTATGAGAGCGATGCCCGCTATGAAAACTTTATCATCCGCGCCCTGGCTTACGGGGCAGGGAAGTCCGAGGAAGAGGTCCGCAAAATGGCGCCGCCGGAGCGGGAAGATCAATTGTGGCAACTGCTGGATCAGAAGCCCTTCCTGCTGGTCCTGGACGGCCTGGAGCGAATCCTGATCGCGTACGCGCGCATGGATGCCGCACAAATGCTGGATGATGACCTGGATGAGAAGACCGCGAATCGCGTCTTTGCCGCGGCTCACGGGATCCCCGATGACGTGCGGGAGACCTACCTGGAGAAGCACCGGCTGCGGATGACTGCGGATCCTCGGGCCGGGAAGTTTCTGCGCCGGCTGTCACAAATGCGGGCCTCGCGCATCCTGGTGACCACCCGGCTGTTCCCCGCGGATTTGCAGACGATAACGGCGGCCCCGGTACCCGGATGCGATGCATCGTTCCTGAGGGGGCTGACGGATGATGATGCGATCAATCTCTGGCGGGCCTTTGGCGTCAGCGGATCCAGAGAACAGTTGCTGCCGCTGTTTCGGTCCTTTGAGAATTACCCGCTCCTGCTGCGCGCGCTGGCCGGGGAAGTCGCCGAGTACCGGTCTGCGCCAGGCAACAGACCTATTTCGATGCCGCGCCCAAGGTTGACGAAGACGATGTCGAAAGCCTCGAAGACCTGACACCGGCCATCGAGCTTTACAACACCCTCATCGGCCTGGACCGATTCCAGGATGCCTTCACCGTGTTCCGGGATCACCTTGAGGATGCCACCCTTTACCGCCTGAGCGCCAGCCGGCAGCGCGCGGAGCTTCTGGAGCGCCTCTTCCCGGACGGCGTGGACGAGCTGCCGCGGTTGGAGAGCGCAAGAGATCAGAGCTATACGCTCAATATGCTGGCGTTGGCCTACGACGTTGGTGGCGAGCCGGGCCGCGCCGTTCCTCTCTGTCGGAGGGCTGTTGAGATCGATGAGCGGGAAGACTTTGCGGGCGGTGCCGCCGTCAAGCTCAGTAACCTGTCGGAAGCTCTCCGGCAATCGGGCGCGCTGCGGGAAGCCGAAGCCGCAGCGCGGCGGGTTCTGCGGATTGGCCTGGAAGAGAAGGATCGGTTTCTTGAAGGTGTGAGTCTGTATCTGCTTGGGATGGCCCTGGCCGTATGCGGTAACGAAGCTGATTCAGAAATCGCCCTGCGGCGGTCCCTGGCCCTCTGGCAAGACCAATCACAGCAACAGAGCGAAGGTCTGACCAACGCCTATCTGGCCCAGCGTCTTCTCTGGTTCCGCCAGCCTGAAGCCGCCCTCCCGCTGGCCGGCCGCGCCTGGGAATTGGCTGCTGTGCATCGCAACGAAAGGGACTTCATTCGCTCTGCCAGGCTGCAAGGAGCGGCTTCGCTGGGCATCGGCGACCTCGATACTGCGGCCGAACGCTTGCAACACGCACTGACCCGCGCCCGGGCGGTTAACTACGTCCAAGAAGAGCTTCCCGCGCTGGCAGGGCTGGCCGAGCTGCGACGCCGGAACCAGCAATTCACCGCGTCCCGGGACCTGCTGGATCAGGTCTGGGATCTCGCCGAGCGCGGCCCTTTCCCACTGGAGCACGCGGACGCGCTGAACGTCCTCGCGCAAATCGAGCGAGACCAGGGCAACCATGAAGCAGCCATCGCCGCTGCAGAGAAAGCCTGCAGACTCGCCTGGTGTGACGGCCCGCCCTATGCCTATGCATACGCGCTCACCAACGCCCGCGAGCACCTCCAGGCCCTCAACGCGCCCGAGCCAGACCTCCCGCCCTTCGACGAATCCAAGTTCGAGCCCATGCCCGACGTGGATATCAATCCCAAAGATGAATTCCACGTGGAGGCCCAGGATGATTCGTAGGATGGCCGTCCCCGGCCGTCACTCGTCCAGCAGCTCAAGACGGGCGGGGACGCCCATCCTACCTGTGCCGTAAGCCTGTCGGCGTCGGCTGGGGGCTTTACGGCACGGACACGCCGGGCTATTCTGCCGCCTGCCCCTTCTGATGCTCGATACTGGATACTGGATGCCCGCTCTGATGCTCGATACTGGATACTGGATGCCCGCTCTGATGCTGGATACTGGATACTGGATACTGGATGCCCGCTCTGATGCTCGATACTGGATACTGGATACTGGATACTCGATTCTTGCCATTCCGATTCGCTCGTGGCCCCGGTTTCAGATCAAAAGCATGTAGAGAAGTGACAGCATCCAGCATCCAGCATCCAGCATCCAGCAACCAGCATCCAGCAACCAGCAGCAACCAGCATCCAGCATCCAGCATCCAGCAACCAGCACCCAGCATCCAGCATCGAGCATCCAGCATCCAGCATCCAGCATCCAGCATCCAGCATCCAGCATCCAGCATCCAGCAACCAGCATCCAGCACCCAGCAACCAGCATCCAGCATCCAGCATCCAGCATCCAGCATCGAATGACCAGACACACTTTCTCTGACAGACTCTGAATAAATCAGCAAACAAGGAGACCCAATGGAAACACGCTATCCACAACGAAATCTCGCCGCATGCATGCTCCCGTGGACGGAGGATTTTCAGCTCGACGTGCCGGTTTTCGAGGAGCATATCCAGGACGCCATCGATGGCGGCTACAAGTCGCTCTACCTGATGGGAACGGCAGGTGAAGGGTACGCCCTCAACGATTCACTCTTCCAACAGGTGGTCGATGTTTTTGCAGGGGTCAGCGTTCGGGACGATCTCGATCCGCAAGTCGGCGTGATCTCGACCTCGATGCAACAGGTCATCGAGCGCATTCGATACGCGACCGAGAAGGGCATCGGGATGTTCCAGATCTCCCTGCCGTCATGGGGAATGCTGGACGAAGGAGAGGCGATGACCTTCTTCAAGACCGTCTGCGGGACGTTCCCCGATTGCCGTTTTCTGCACTACAACCTGCCCCGCGCGCAGCGCATCATTCATGGCCCGGAGTATCGTCGCATTGCTGATGAAGTGCCGAATCTGGTCGCCACAAAGAACAGCACCACGGAATACGCTCGAACCGCGGACTTGATGGAACATGTCCCAGATATCCAGCACTTCTTTCTCGAGGGTAACTTCGCGATGGGCTGCACCCTCGGTGAATGCTCATTGCTGTGCAGTTGGGACGTGCTCTTTCCGAAGACGACCTGGCGCTTCTTCGAGGCCGGCCTCAATAGAGACGTCGACGAGTTGTTCCGGATCACCGAGCTCCTTCGACAGGCCGGCAGCGCGATCTTCGCTCACTGCACTCGTAACATGATCGACGGCAGCTACGACAAGGCGTTCGTTCGACTCAGTAAACCGCACTTCTCGAATCGCCTGCAGCCGCCGTATATGGGTCTGAGCGAGGAGGAGTTCGAGGGATGTCAAAGGGTGCTGAAAGAACGTTTTGCGCATATCGATTAGCAGAGCCGAAGAGCGAGACCGCTCACAGCCACTTCTCGTAAAATCGCTGCCAGTTGCGGTACATGATGTTTTCGATGTCCTCTGTTGAGTAGCCGCGGTTTTCGAGGACGCTGGCCAGCTTCTGGTAATCCGCCACGGTATCGATCTCCAGAGGGGCGCCTTCGCATCCGCCCTGGCCGTCGGTATCGCCACCGATGCCCGCGTGAAGGGAATTGCCGGCCAGTTGGCAAACGTGATCGATGTGGTCGGCAAGGTCCTCCAGAGTCACCGCCTCTCGAGAGAAGACTTTTCGGCGGTCTGGAATTTCCTGGCTCCAGTCCAGGCCCGGCCGATAGAGCATCCAGGTATCCATCGAAGATCCGATCACGCCTTCCCTTTCGATGATGGCATTCAGTATCTCGTCGGGGAACTGGCGTTCTCCAGGCACCAGGGCGCGGCAGTTCTGGTGGCTGGCGATGATTGGGCCGGAGAACAGTTCCAGTGCCTGGCGAATGGATTCGTCTGATGCATGCGTGAGGTCCAGTATCATTTCGGCCGATTCCATTTCGTTCAGAAGTTCTCTGGCAGGTTCGAACAATCCGCCGTGGAGTCCCGTCCCTGTCCCATGCGCGTAGGTGCTCGGGCCATAGTGCGTCAGGCTGACGACTCGGATGCCGTCCGCTTTCCAGTCATGAACTTGTTCGGGATGCTGGATCGAATCAGCGCCTTCGATGCCGAGGACCATCCCCACAGGCAATTCTGAAGTGTCTAC
>JASLXP010000131.1 GCA_030740295.1 Planctomycetota bacterium | reverse complement strand
CAAATTCTTTGAACGAAAAGACGGCCGTGATGTCTACAGCAATCCGCGTTTTCCAGGCAGACGAACCTGAAGATTATCGTCTAATCTTCAGTACGCATCCGGGCTGAGCCCGGCCATCGTGACGCCAGCCATAAGATGCCTGGAACTCTGACAAGATCGCACCCACGAGTTGCCCAGACCCGTTGACGGCAACTGAGATCAGAGATACCGAAGAAGATTCATCGTTTGGGCAGATCCCGCCTCGCTACATGCCCGATGGGAGTATTGACTCTGCGCGAGACAAGGCCAAGATACTGAAGAGTCGGCCGGCGACGCCCCCAGGAATCTCAGCCTGGACTCGCTCCTTTTCACTGAAAGCCGAGGATTGAAGGAGGTCAGCCAGATGGGTATGGAAATTGTCTCATTCATTATGGATGTCGAGAACGAGTTTGATGTGACTATCCAAGAGGATGACGCCTGGCAGATGCAGACTCCTCGCGACGTCATCAATTACCTCTACAACTACACGGAGGAAGCAGATCGCCCGTTCTGTCCCAATCTCCACATTTTTTACCGGCTGAGGCAGGCGGCTGTGGCGCTCGGGATATGCCAACGAAACGATTTTCAATTGGACGCCCAATTGAAAGAGATGCTGCCGGCCGGGAACCGCAGACAGGCATGGCGAGACCTGAGAGAGAGAGTAGGCGACTTTCGGGTCAATACACCGGTTCGATGGCCCGGGCTTGAACGGCCGGGGTGGCTCGTATGGCTTCTCGTGTGTGTGGGTTGTCTGATGTCGCTCCAACTTGCGCTGCAATTCTCGAGCTTTTGGCTGTTCCCCATCTGCCTCTCGATGTATGCGATTATCGGGGCGGCGGTGACCCGCCCACACAAGGTTCTGTTACCTGCCCACGCAGGGACGCCCCGATCTCTCGTGCAGCACATTTCGTACAGCTATCTTCCTTTTCTCACCCGTGAGGAAATCGCCGACAGGGTGCGTTCCATTGTGCTGGATATCTGCGGTGAAGTTGACTATCGCGAGGATGGCCACTTCTATAGTGACCTTGGGTTCGACTGATCAAGCCCCCCGGCCAGCCTGATTGAAAAGGGTCCTATCTTCGAGAAATGCCTGCCAACCTGGAATCGCTGGTTCTGGCAGTCAGTTAGTCACCAACAGAGGCCAGAAATGAGAGGAGTCACTTATCTCGTCGCGAGTCTGGTTTGTGTCTGTGCTTTGCCGCTGCAAGCCAGAGATTACCATGTGGATGTGGCCAAGGGTGATGATAAGAATGACGGAACTTCCGAATCTCCCTTTAAGACTATCAATAGGGCGGCCAAGCTCGCGCAGGCAGGGGATTTCGTCCGTGTCCGTGCTGGCATCTATCGCGAAGGCGTGCGACCAAAGAACAATGGTACGGCGGAGAATCCCATTCGTTACGTTGCAGAACAAACGGGCAAAGTGATCGTTACCGGCGCGGATGTCGTGGATGCATGGCAACGACTGCCAGGAAAGGAACCCATCTACAAGGCGCCCTGGACGAAACGAAAAGTAGTGGGCAAGAAAGATGGATTACCCATCGAACATCATCCATCGAATGCGCCTTTGTGGGGGCGAACGGAACAGGTGATAGTGGATGGTAAGCAGCTCAAACCTGTGGCGTCCCTTGCCGAGTTGAGAAAGAACTGGCAGGAATACGCGGCTGCAAGAAAGCAGAAGAAACGCACGGCCGTTCTTGATACTCCGCTGCCCAACCTGGGCCCCGAATTCGCCGGCATGTTTGCTGCGGATACGGTCGACAAGAAAGAACTCTACATATGGCTTGCCGACGGAAAGTCACCAGACGGCAAGCTCGTTGAGTCGTCGGCACGTGACTACATTTTTGGCTGGAACCCCTGGGCCAACAGAGAAGGTGTCGAACACGTCCACGTCAAGGGGCTCATCTTTCGTTACGGAGCGTCCTTTCCCCAGAGAGGAGCGGTCTATTTAGGTGGCAGAAACAACCTCGTTGAAGAATGCATCATCGAGCAGATGGCTGGCACAGGAGTTGTCGTGAAGGGCACCTTGAGAAAGTGCATTATTCGCAATTGCGGGCATACCGGCGGCGCAGCAAGTGGCTCCGGCTTTGTGAATGAGGACAATGTCTGGGAGGGAAACTCCTGGAAGCCGATTTCGAGAAAATGGGAGGCGGGCGCAGTCAAACTTGCTCGCGTTGACGGAGGTCTATTCAAGAGATGTCTTTTCAAACGAAACGGCGGGTCGGGGCTCTGGTTTGATATCGATGTCAGGAATGTGGACGTCAGTGAATGTGTTTTCCTCGAGAACGAAGGAAGCGGTCTCTTCATCGAGATTTCAAGCCACATCAAAGCCACCGACAATCTTGCCATCCGAAATGCAGTAGGCGCCGTGGGTAAAGCGAAACCTGGCTGGAGCGAAGCCGGAATAAAAGTGGCCGAAAGCTTCAACATCACTCTCGAGAATAACACCTGCATCATGAACAAGGACGGAATCGCCTTCCGTGAACAGGGCCCTCGAAATATTGTTTCAAACGATGGGCAGACAACCATCCCATTCCATCTGCACGACAACCGTGTCATTAGAAACCTGTTGGCCGGGAACCGGGATTACCAATTAGGCATCTGGTATGACAATTCTTTCTTTGGCTGGCACCCAAATGAAAAGAAGAAATACAAAACAGAGCCCGCCTGGCGTGCATCACTAAAAGAACGGAACATGGCTGACTACGACCCCAGAAAACAGAAGCACGTAATCAACTCCAATTACTACATTTTCTCCAAAGACCAACCGCCCTTCTTGTTCGGCTGTCCGTGGCGACCAAGGTCCGAGAAATACAGCAACCCCAAAGATTACGTCACGTCGACCGGCTTCGATTCAAGCAGTGCGTTCACTGCCGCCCCAATGCCCGCCGATCCTGCGAGAATTCACCCCGGCGCAAGAAAGAAAGCCAAGGCAATGAAAGCCGGATGGCTCAATGCGCCTTCAAATATTGCGGTTTGGACGCGATCGTTCGCGTTGCGTGATCCAACCTGATCGTTGTGAGTTTTTCTGTTTCCCCGTCCTGTGAAAATCGAAAACGTCAAAATCTTCAATCGAAAGGGCTACGACCAGCGCTTCAAGGAGGGCCAGGTCACGTTCGCTGCGAACGGCAAGAAACTTCTGACGATGAAAGTGAACCTGAATTCCGCGGCTTCCGTGGAAAAGTATGGATTCCTGGCCCCGTCTACACAACGGCCAAAGCCTATCTTGAAGGGCAAGCCATCGAAGCCGATCATGCGCCCGTTTACGAAACTCACCTGACCGGAGCAGGCAAGGCGACTTTCTTCAAAGGCGCTGAACTCTTCAGCCGTGAAGGGCATTGCATCACCTGCCACCAGGCGGACGGTAAAGGCCTGCCCGCCGCGCAGTTCCCACCACTCGCATCAAGCGAATGGGTCACCGGCAGTCAGGAGCGCCTCATCAAACTGACTCTTAACGGATTGCAGGGGCCTATCGAAGTCAACGGAGCAAAATTCCCCGGCATTGTCCCAATGATTCCCTACAAAGTGTTCAATGATGAAGAGGTAGCTTCCGTGCTGACCTTCGTCCGCAATACCTTCGGAAACAGAGCCTCGGTAGTGAAACCGGAAACAGTGAAGAAGATACGTGCCGCGACAAAAGAAAAAGTCGGGTTTTACACCTCGGCAGAACTGTTGAAGGCGCATCCGAAATGAGACGTCTGGCAGCCTGCTCACTCAGTGAGCAGTCCTGAGGACATTCGGAGCGGGTCCTCCGCCGCGAGGCTGGAAGCCGATGTGATGAGCGGCTGTAGCAGGTATCGTAGCGCTGCTCTCCAGAGCGGCGTTCTTCCGAGCTGATGGGCTCGCAGTAAACCCAATCCGGCCTGGAGGCCAGAGCACGATGACATCAAAGGAGTCCCAATGAAGATCTTCGTCAAAACCATCTTGGCTTGCACCATTGCGTTCATAATCACCAGCAACGCTTTTGCAGAGAAACGGCCCCTCAAAGTCTTCATCCTCGCCGGCCAATCGAACATGGAAGGGCATGCGGCCGTGCGTACGTTTGACTACATCGGGAGGGATTCAAAGACGGCCCCGATTCTCAGAGAAATGCGCAGTGAGGACGGCACACCGCTGGTCTGTGAGAAGGTATGGATTTCGTATCTCACCGGGGACGGCAAAGTGTTCAGCGGCAAGCTGACCGCCGGCTATGGCGCCAAAGGCAGAGACCCCAAAATCGGGCCGGAGTTTACCTTCGGTATATATGCGCAGAAGCTCTTGAATGAGCCGATTCTCCTCATCAAAACTGCCTGGGGCGGCAAGAGCCTGAACACCGACTTTCGTTCTCCGAGCGGGGGGCCATACCAATACAGCGATGCGCAGTTGGAGCAGTTTAAGAAGCGTGGGAAAGATGTTGAACAGATAAAAGCCGACCGGGCGACGAAGACGGGACACTACTACCGTCAGATGACCGGCCATGTGAAGAAGGTTCTAGGGAACATCAAGAGCGTGGTGCCCGACTACGATCCCAAACAGGGCTATGAGTTGGCCGGCTTTGTCTGGTTTCAGGGCTGGAACGACATGGTTGATGGCGGCACGTATCCGGATCGGAGTAAGCCGGGCGGCTATGACCTTTACAGCGAGCTGATGGCCCACTTCATTCGTGACGTGCGCAAGGAATTCTCAGCGCCAAAGATGCGGTTCGTCATTGGTGTCATGGGGGTGGGCGGCGTTCAGGAAAAACCGAATCCCTTCAGACAGGCAATGGCAGCCCCCGCCGCGCTGCCGGAGTTCAAAGGCAATGTCGTGGCCGTGCAGACCGCTCCATTCTGGGACGAGGCCCTGGTCGCCGCGAGCGGAAAGAGAGGCAAGTTCAACCGGATTCAGGATACCGCACATTCTCTGACCAAGGACGGAACGCTAAACCGGGACGCGCAGGAGTACCCCGGCTGGCATGCGATAGGTAAGCCAAAGCCGGAGGACCGAGTCTGGCGTTACTTCTCCTTCGATGTGCAGAAAGAATCGGAAAAGCTGGACAAGAAAGAGGGCAAGCGTTTCCGCGATGTGGCGTTGCCCGCCGGCACGGACAAGTGGCACACACCTTCATTCGACGACAGCAGATGGAAGCAGGGCAAAGCGCCCATCGGCATGGGCACTTGGAAGCATCGTCGTGCGACCGTGAAAAACAATTCCGATTGGGGGATTGGTGAGTTCCTGCTGATGCGCACGACCTTTGAGCTCGATGCGGTCGACTGCGAATCGTATCGCCTCAGCATCCTGGCAAGGCAGGGCTTCCACGTTTATCTGAACGGCCACAAGATTCACACCTACATCTGGTGGAAGAACCAGCCTTACTATCGGGCCATCGTGCTGTCAGAGAACGAGACGAAGCATTTGAAGAAGGGCACCAATGTACTGGCCGCTTACTGCAACGTTCATTACGACCGCAGAACGAGTGAACCGTATGGTTCGACGGAACTGTTTATTGAGGGGATGACGCCCGAAGGCAAGGCGCTCCGGGCGAAAGCATTGGAGAAAGTGTTCTCGGCCGAGGACAAGGCCATCGCCGACGGCGCCTCCAATGCCGGCTATCACTACATGGGCAGCGCGAAAATCATGTCCCAGATCGGCAAGGCCTTCGCCGAAGCCATGATTGGATCGGGCGGGAAGCAGAACTGAGGGCAGGTTGTGCATCTGACCGGCGATAGTCACCGTGTGAAGCAACTCCTGGTGAGCACCAACAGGCGGCTCTGAGAAGAGACACATATGACCCAAAGTCAGAGCCTCTCATCGGAACATCACGCTGGCATCTCTCCCGGGCCGATCTACCTGATGGTGTTCTTTTCCGGTTTTGCCGGGCTCGTGTATCAGGTGCTCTGGATGAGGCAGTTGGGATTTCTGTTCGGCAGCACCTCGCACGCGGCGGCGACGACGCTCGCGGCGTTCTTTGCCGGGCTGGCGGGTGGAAGCTGGTTCTGGGGCCGGAGATCGGCCACGACGGACAATCCGCTACGGGTCTACGCCTGGCTTGAGACCGGCATTGCACTGACGGCGCTCCTTTATTTTGTGGTGCTGTCGCTGTTTCATCTGGTCTATCCCGCGGTCTACCAGAGTGTGGGCGCTGGCCCCCTGCTGATGGGCGTCAAGTTTGTGCTGGCTTTGGTGCTGATCTTTCCGTCGTCCTTCTGCATGGGCGGTACGATCCCCGTCATCGGACAGTTTCTAATACGGACAGAGGGGCAGTTTGGGGCAACCGCGGCACAAATCTACGGCGTCAACACCACCGGGGCTGCGATGGGCGCGTTTATGACCGGCTTCTACTTTGTGTTTCTGCTGGGTCTCAAGGTGACCTGTATCAGTGCCATGGTCACGACTGGTCTGGTCGCGGTGGCGGCGTATCGCCTGTCACGTCGAAGCACGCCTCCTCCCCTGGGCGCGCCGGCACCCCTGCCGGCTCCCGTTGAGGATGACAGAGACCCCAACGTCGAGCCCAGCCAGTCGAAAAGGAGCAAGAAGAAACGCCAGGAGAAAGATGCTGGCCACAGCGACCGCGGGCTCGATAAAGTCGCCATCCACCTCATCTGTTTCCTTTCGGGGTTTGGCGTGTTGGGGCTCGAGGTGCTCTGGACGCGCATGTTCGCGCAGGTGCATGAGAATTCGATCTACAGCTTTTCGTCCGTCCTGGTAATCGTGCTGCTCAGCCTGGCTATCGGTGCACTCATCGCGTCATGGCTTGCCCGTCTTGCGTTTCCGCCGATGCTGCTGCTGGCCGGGCTGACGATCCTCAGCGGTCTTGCCGTGACTGCCTCGCCTTTCATGTTCATACATTTGACCGATGAGCTGCAGATGCTGGAGACGAGCGGCTCGTTCCGGAGCTACATCCTGCAACTGTTCCTGAAGGGGTCTGTGTTCATTGGCCTGCCTGCGCTTGTGCTCGGAACGGTCTTTCCATACCTGATGAAGACCGAAGAACGATTCGTTACTCAGCCCGGCCGCGTCCTCGGTCGCCTGTCAGCGATCAATACAGTCGGCGCCATTCTCGGCTCGCTTCTGTGCGGCTTTGTGCTGCTGGAACACCTGGGCATGTGGCGCACCATGCAGCTCATGGCCGCGATGTATCTCGTTGCCGGGATTCTGCTGCCAGTCACCTGGAACAAACGAATCGTTCTCATCAAGGCGGTCGGGGGCGTCTTTCTCATTCTGCTATTTACCCGTTTCAGCCCGGCAGACCTGCCGGTGATCGGGCTAGACCCCGCACGCCCAAAAGAAAAGGTGTTGCAGGCCTGGGAGACGAGCGACTGCGCGGTAGCCGCCGTGGAAAACGTCTTCGGCGACCGTGCGATCCGGATCAATTCAAACTATCGACTCGGCTCCACAGATGCCGCTCCGCTCCAGGTGTTCCAGGGGCGGATGCCGCTGCTGATCTTTCCCGAGACGAAGAGTGTCTTTTTCCTGGGGATGGGCACAGGCATATCGGCAGGCGCATCCCTTGACGAGCAGTTCAAATCCATCGAACGTGTCGTGGCGTGCGAGATGGTGCCGGAGGTAGTGACGGCAGCGAAGAAATACATGGCCGGAGAGACATCAGGCCAGGGGAGCCCACGATTTCCGGACTTCACCCAGGGGCTGTTCAAAGACCCGCGGGCAGAGATTCTCGTTGAGGACGGCCGGCACCACCTGATGGCCACCAGCGACACCTTCGACATGATCAATGCCGATCTGTTTCTGCCTTATCGGAGCGGCGCCGGCAGTCTCTACAGTCGTGAACATTTCGAGAGCTCCATAGCGAGGCTGAATCCCGGCGGGGTGTTTGTCCAGTGGCTGCCGCTGTACCAGATGACAGAAAACGAATTCGGGATAGTTGCCAGGACGATGCTGTCCGTCTTTGAGCAGGTGACGCTGTGGCGCCACAATTTTCAGCCCGGCGGCGAGATCGTTGCGATGGTGGGCCATCGTGATGCGTCACCTCTACCCGCGTCCACGATCGATTCAAGCTCAGAGAAGATAGCTGCGGTCGCGGGTCGCAGCTTTCTCGACATACGGCACCTGATGCTCCCGCTCAATGAGCAGACCATCCTGCTCTTCTATTGCGGCAATCTGACGGCCTCAAAGGAGCATTTTGCCAAGTATCCCCTCAATACCGATGACCGACCGTTGATCGAGTACATGACCCCTCGATCACTCCGCCAGAAAACCGGCGATCTGCCGCCCACCTTCATCGGCCCGCGGCTAGCCAGGCTCGTCGACGACATCCAGAAACACACCCCACCGGAAAGCGATCCCATCCTCGCAAAGCGCACCCCCGAGAATCGACGTCTGCCGGTGGCCGGCGCCACGTTCCATCATGCCTGGATCGAACAGACCATGGGCGACAGCGAGAAATGCAGGGAGGCATGGAATCGTTTCGTCCGCGAGTGGACGAACCAGAATTGATGGATGGCAAGAGGTATCGACACCCCCTTCACATGACACAGCACACATTGATCACGGAGTGAGTAGACTACGCTGCGGTTTGCATTTCGATATGACTCTTCCAGTCAGGTATTCGTGCTAATTTGCCGCGGCCATCACCGTCCCGCGCATCGAATGACCGGACTGAAAATCACATGAAAGAAACTCATTCCCTGACCAGGCTCATCCTCGCCCTTGCTCTCACGTTCTTCATTGCTGGCTGTAAGCACCACACCCAACGCGATCCACTTCAGCAGAGGATCAAATACGCCGGCTACAAGACACTGGTCGCAGAAACGCATCGGAGGTCGATGGAAGCCCGGACAAACGAACTTCAGTCGGTTGTGTCAAAAGACTCCTGCTGGCCGCACGGCGCCTGGGGCGACACTATGTGGTCGCTCGTGGCCCTCTATCTCAATAAGAGAGTCGACGAAGCCAACGCACGGTTGCTGAAACGTGCCCGTGAGTATCTCAGCAGAGAGGAGCCGAAAGCGTTTGCGCCGGGACACGGGAAAGACACTCCATGGGCATACTTCGGGTTGGTCGATTACGTTCGCATCCTGTGCCTGTTCCACAGCAGGAGCCCGCACTTCCCCGGCCGACTATCCGCTGAAACTGAAGGCGCGATGAAATCGGCTCTCCGGCGATTGGTGAAGTCGCGCAGCAAGGTCGCTGACGCGTCGCTCGAAAACCTTCGCGTGACTCTGGGCACGGAAAACCATGACCTGACCCAGAGGCCCGCGTTTTATCTGATCGCATCCGTGCTCAAAGATGATCCCGAATTCAAAGAACGCAAATACGAAGACGGCCACACCCCGGCGGAGCATTTCACAGCCTACAACCGATTCTTTCAGGGGTGGCCGCGGGAGAAAGTGAAAAGCGGGCTATGGATCGAAACGGGTTCGGATACCTACCAGAAATACTCCTGGCCGGCGCTCTTCAATCTTCATGAGCTTTCGCCCGACCCCGTCGTCAGGAAACGGTTCGGGATGCTTCTTGACCTGGCGTTCATCGAGGAAGCACAGATCTCCGTGCGTGGGCGCCGCGGCGGCGGGAGGAGCCGGGCAGGCTACGGCGGCAACAGCTTCGAGTATTACAAGAATCTGCTCTACGCACCGGAAGGTGTTCCCGCCAGGTCGTCCCATTCCAAAGTCATTGGAACCAGCAAGTATCAGCTACCGGCCGCGGCCATTCTTCTGCGACATATCGAGTTCCCTGCCGCGATGCCGTTCCTCATTACCAATCGACTGCCCGGAGAACTGGAGGAAGAGGGGAAGAGCTTTTCGGCCAAATCGTCCCTGAACAATTACGCCTGGCGCACGCGGCACTACCTGCTCGGCTGCACGCTTCAGAATCCGGCACTCTCAAGGATGGATGCGGAGACCGGACAGCCGGTACTGAAATACGCGGGCATCTCACGGCAAAAGCGCTGGAGCGGCATGCTGTTCGATGACCCGAAGGCGCGCCATCCGCTGCTCCCCGCGGCCAATCACCGGACGGACGACGAGCCCTGCGCCATCTTTCCCATCATTGAAAAGACGCGTGGTGGTCGTCCGCAGCATTCGTATTGGAATTTTCAGCACAGGAACGTGATGTTCGTGCAGCGGATCGCCCCTCAGCAGCCAGAGCACCCCATGCGCATGGGCTCTTACAGCACCGGGAACATCCGCATTCGTTTTCACGGCCGGCGGCTCACAAAAGTTGAAGTCGACGGATGGATATTCGCCAGCAACGGAAGTGCATTCGCCGGAGTTAAATTCCTTGACGACGATTACGAATGGGATGAGGCGAAAGAGACCGCCTCTCCCGTCGGGTATGAGAGATTCAAAACGTCCTCTCGATTCCTGATTCATGCGGGAGACATCGACACTCACAGATCTTTCGACCAGTTTCGAGAGAGCGTGTTGCGCAATCCCTTGAAGGTCGAGACCGAAACCGTGGAATACCGCGTGATGCCTGAGCGAACACGCCTCGAGGTGTTCCGCTATGATGCGGACGCGCACGGCAGATTCAGACTGCCGAAAGTCAACGGCAAGACGCTGAACCTGAAGCCTTCATGGAAATACTCCAGTCCGTATCTGAAGGCCCGCACAGGCAGCGACAGATTCACCGTAACCGTAGGGCCCGTCGAGCAGGTATATGACTTTGCAGAGACAACCATCCAGTCCCGATAATCCGGTTCTCTCCTGCTGCAGCCTGACAGCCGCAGCCGTTTGTGGTGCCGGCGTGAATGAATATGACAAGACTTGCCCCGCCGCGATCGGACACCAATGTTGACGCAAAAGGACACCGACCTATGCAGGCAGGTCAGACCGATGGGCGTAAACTCGTGGTTTCATCGTAGCCGCAAGCTGCTGCCAGCTCGCAGGCCGTCGCGAAGCTCACAAGGCTGGCAGCAGCTTGTGGCTACGCCCTTCTCCAAGAAAAACCGCATAAACAACTAACCATCCATGAATCGACTCACCCTCACGGCTCTGCTGCTGGCCTTCACATCGTCAACGACTGCGGCGGATTACTACAAAGAGCCACCTCAGTTTCATATGCATCCCGATCCTAAGGGCGCCCGCTACCAGCTCAGTCGCCTGGGGCCGGTTGGCATCGGACTGGAACTGATCCAGCCCGCCTTCACCATGCGTATCACCGGAGTGGAAGCTGGTTCATCGGCGGAAGCCACCGGGAAGCTCAAGAAGGGGCAGATCATTGAGAGCATCAACGGCCAGACGCTGAAGGACGTCGATCCCCGCGTCATTCTCGGCAACCTGATCACCGAGGCTGAGGCCAAAGATGGCGTGCTGAAGATGATGGTCAAAGACAATCCCAAGGCCGCCGCACAGGAGGTCATCGTCACGATTCCGGCCCTTGGCGCTTATAGCGACACCTGGCCGATGAACTGCAAAAAATCAGAAAAGATCATCCGCAACTTTGCCGACTTTCTCGCCAGGGTCGACAAACCAGCCTGGGGCGCGGCCCTCTTTCTCCTCTCCACCGGTGAGCAGAAGGATCTGGATGTGGTCACCCGCTGGTTCAAGGACAAACTCCCCGCCAACAAAAAGGGATACCCCTGGGAAATCGGTTACGCCGGCCCCGCCATCTGTGAGTATTACCTGCGCACGGGCGACGAGAGTGTCCTTCCCGCGATCAAGAGCATGGCCGATCATTTGAAGGCCACGATCTATAACGGCTCTTGGGCGGGCCGCGGCGGGGCGCCTTACAGGTACATGGCTGGCGGACACATGAACGCGGCCGGTGTGCACTGCGTGACATTCCTGCTGCTCGCCAAAGAGTGCGGGGTGGATGTGGACGAGCACACGCTGCAGAGCTCGCTGAAGCACTTCTATCGTTACTCCGGTCACGGCAATGTTGCCTACGGTGACGGGCTCCCCGAGGGCGGCTATGTCGATAACGGCAGGACTGGAGGTTTGGCTTTTGCCATGGCCGCGGCCGCATCCCTCACACCCGAAGGCGAGAAATCGGTCTACGCCAAAGCCCGCGACATCAACGCGACCAAAAGTTTCTACTCCACCTCCTGGCTCTTCCACGGTCACACCGGTGGCGGTATTGGCGAACTCTGGCGCGGCCCGGCCATGGGCCTGGTGAAGGAAAAACGCCCAACCCAATACCGCACGTTCATGAACGAACGCCGCTGGATGTACGAGCTTGCCCGCACCCACGATGGCGCTTTTGGATGGGTCAGCGGCTGGAATGTCAGCTACACCACAACCGGGCACAAGGGAGGCAGAACCTGGGGCAACTACATCCCGATGATTTATACCATTCCTCGCAAGAGTCTCCGCATCCACGGTGCGCCGAAGACCAAGTATTCAAAATCTTATCAACTGCCCAAGCGGCCCTGGGGAACGGCAGCAGATGACATCTTCTTCTGGCTGGAACCTGGCGAATACAAGCCCGGCAAGCGGCAGGACATCTCGGCGGAACAACTCCGCACCGA
>JASLXP010000130.1 GCA_030740295.1 Planctomycetota bacterium | reverse complement strand
GCATTCAACTTGGCTCTCCACCCATCGGCAGCACCGTGGAGATTCTCTCGGTGATCGCCTTGTCCTCGACGATCGTATATTGGGTGATGGAGCTTCTCAGCCGGAATCGACGCGCCGGTTTCTTCGTCTTCTTGCTCATCTTTCTATTTCAATATACTTCTTCAGCATTTGTCGTGGGGAATGCAATACACCCTCCCTCTGAAGCGGCGATCCAGCACGGCCGGAGTGGTGCACATGTGATCCCGGCAACGTTTTCTTATACTGCTCTTGCCTTTGCCGCTATCTACGGTCTGCTGTACCTGATGGGCCGGCGCGATCTGAAACGGCATCGTTTCGGATTGCTCTTTGACCGGCTGCCTCCCCTGGACTTGCTGGGCAGGTTGAGCTGGTATTCGCTGCTGGGTGGGTTTATTTTTCTGACCATCAGCATCGTCACCGGCATTGTAGTCTTTAGACAGGCCGGGGATGTCGTGCAGCCCGTAATCCTGGGGCATAAGGTGGCCTTGAAGATCATCACGGGTTCACTTGCTTGGCTGATTTGTGCAACGACGGTTCTTGGGAAGTGCTTCGCCAAATGGTCGGCCTCGATGGTCTCGTCAGTAGCTGTAAGCGGTTTCCTGGTAATCCTGATTCTGCTGGTTGCCAGCATTTTCCTGTCATGAGACGAGCAATGCAGAGATGACTGTTTATTTTGGAGATCTCACGGGTTTTGTCGTCTTGGGCAATGCCCTGTGGCATGGAAATCGATAGACGTATGTAAGATGTGCGTTGGGTTCTTACCAGGGCGTAAGATATGGATATTTCGGTAATTGGTATAAGTCATCACACCGCATCGGTGGCGGGTCGCGAGCAATTCTCGCTACCTGGCGAACTGGTCAAGAAGCTTCTGCGCTCCCTCCGGGCAGAAGGTGTTTTCAAAGAGGCGATGGTACTGGATACGTGCAACCGCACCGAGGTTTATTTTACTACCAATAACAAGGAGGACTCCCTGCAGCACTTGCTCGATCATTTTGCACGAATCAAGGGCGTTGCGACAACAATCGACTCTTCCGCGTTTTATCGTTATGACGGGGAGTCGGCGATAGAGCATTTGTTCCGCGTAGCGGCGGCCTTGGAATCGCAGATTGTGGGCGAGCATCAAATACTCGGCCAGATCAAGAACGCTTATAGGTTAGCATTGGAAGAGCGAACCGCCTGCTTCTTCCTGAATAAGATGCTGCATCGGGCATTTCGTGTCGGTAAGAGGATACGATCCGAAACACAGCTGGGGCGAGGCTCGACCAGCGTAGCCCATGCCGCAGTAGACCTGGCCAGACAAATCTTCTCCGATCTGACGGGAAAGGCCATCTTGCTGGTCGGCGCTGGTCAAACCGCCGAACTTGTTGCACGGGCGCTCATACGCTGCAACGTGAGTCGCGTGATCGTTTCGAATCGGACGCTATCGCGAGCATGGGAGGTGGTTTCGAATCTCCTTGAGCCCAAGGGAATCAACGGATCAAAGCTGGACGAATTTGAAATCGAGACAGATGATCCGTCGCAGAAGTTCCAGTATCCGGCACTATTGAGATTGCTTCACAAACGAAGTGAATCGCCCGGTCGTGCTGTCTGCCCAATGCCGCCTAGGGGACCGGCGGCTGAGGCGATTGAACTCGGGCAAATCCTGGACGTCATTGCTGAGGTGGACCTAGTGATCTGTTCGACCGCGTCACCCGATCTTGTGCTTAGATACGAGAAGCTGAAAGGGATCCTTCACCACTCCAACCGTTCTCTGTTCATCATCGATATCGCCATCCCTCGCGATGTGGACCCGAAGCTCGGAAGTCTGCCAAGTGTCTATCTCTATAACCTCGACGACCTCGACCGGATCGTTGCTCAGAACATAGATAGTCGCCACCAGGAGATTCCTCGGGCAGAAGCAATTGTCAAAGATGAGGTCCAGGAGTTCACCAGGTGGCTGAATTCTCTACAGGTCGCCCTGACAATCAAGCTCCTGCAGCATCGCTTCGGAACGCTTCGGGAAGCCGAGATTAAAAGATACGGCAAAAAGTTCTGCTCACACGATCGCGAGCAACTTCAGAAGTTTACAGGAGGCCTATGCAACAAGATGCTCCACCAACCCATCGCCTTCCTTCGCAGATTGTCCGAGGACGCCGCTATCGGGGATCAGTTGGCGGCCGTAGATATCATCCGACGAATGTTCGACCTGGATTGCCCGGAGGATGACTCATAAACCGGATAGTGATCGGAACTCGTGGCTCATCGTTGGCGTTGTGGCAGGCAAATCATGTCCAGGACGCCCTGAAAGCTTCTCGAAGTGATCTGGAGGTCTGTCTGAAGATTATCCGAACAAAAGGCGACGAGGCACTGGACGGGCCGTTCCATGTCACGCTCGACAAAGGGCTGTTTACCAGGAAGATTGAAGAGGCATTACTAGCCGGTGCTATTGATCTGGCCGTTCACAGCCTGAAGGACCTGCCCACCGAGTTGCCGGACGGTCTAACCCTTGCGGCCATAACCTCCCGTCAAGACCCAGCGGACGTGCTGGTGTCCAAGGATGGACAAATACTCAAGACGCTTGGCGACGGGGCGGAAGTCCTGACAGGATCCCTTCGGCGACGTGCCCAGTTGCTGCACCGTCGCCCGAACCTGCGGGTCTCGTCAGTGCGAGGAAACGTAGAAACGCGGCTGATGAAGTTGTCTGAGTGTGAAGCACAGGCGATTGTGCTCGCTCGTGCCGGGCTGGTGCGACTCGGTCTGGGCGAGCGGGTGACAGAGCGGTTGGATCCGGCGCAGTTCGTTCCAGCCTGCGGGCAGGGCGCCCTGGCGATCGAAACCCGCTGCGATGATCTTTCCATGCGAGAGATGCTTCATTCTCTCGACGATCTAGAATCCCGTCGTTACGTGACAGCCGAACGGGCCTTTCTGGCAACCTTGGAGGGCGGATGCCAAGTGCCCATCGGTGCCTATGCAAGAGGAACGCCCGGCGGGGAGACACTTACGCTTACGGGAATGGTGGCCAATCTCGATGGTTCACGCCTACTGCAAAAAACAATCGCTGCTGCTGTGACTGGTGCGGAGGCGGCCAAAGAACTTGGGCAACGACTCGCCGAAGAACTCCGCAATGACGGAGCCATGGAAATACTCGATGAAGTGACCAACCTATCACAATCACAGGAGAGCTGGTGAAAAAAGGATGCGTATATCTGGTGGGGGCTGGTCCCGGCGATCCGGGCCTGATCACGGTGCGTGGCCGGGAACTGTTGTCTCAGGCCGATGTTATTGTATACGACTACCTGGTCTACTCGCGATTGCTGACTTATGCCAAGTCTGATGCCGAGATGATCTACGTGGGTAAACAGGCCGGAGCGCACACTCTTCGGCAGGAACAGATTAACGATCTGCTTGTCAAACGCGCCCGCGACGGCGCGACCGTGGTCCGGCTCAAGGGAGGGGACCCGTTCGTATTCGGGCGGGGTGGTGAAGAGATGCTGGAACTGGCAGAAGCGGGTATCGCCTTCGAGGTAGTGCCCGGTATTACTGCAGCCATTGCAGCGGCCGCCTACGCCGGCATCCCCGTTACCCACCGCAGGCTGGCGAGCAATTTCGGTTTGATCACCGGCCACGAGGCGCCCGATAAGGCAGATTCGGATTGGGATTTCCAGGCCTTGGCAAACTGGAAGGGAACTCTGGTATTCTACATGGGGGTGACGAATCTTGCGGCGATCTGCAAGAGACTGATAGACCACGGGCTTAGTGGCCAGACTCCTGCTGCTCTGATCCGATGGGGAACCACCTCCCGCCAGCGGGTACTTACCAGTACGGTCAGCGAGTTACCGAAACAGGCTGTGAATAGCAAATTCAAGCCTCCCGCGATAATCATCATCGGCAAGGTCGTGTCTCTGCGCGACAAACTCAAGTGGTTCGAGCTCCGCCCGCTATTTGGCCGCCGGATCGTCGTTACTCGCGCCCGCCCGCAGATATCCGAGCTTACAGCGGCATTTGAGCGATTGGGAGCGAACGTTATTGAAATGCCCACCATCCGCATCGAAGCGCCAGAGGATCCCGGAATGCTCGAAAGGTCCGTCACCGAGCTGGGTGCTTTCGACTGGATCATCTTCACCAG
>JASLXP010000129.1 GCA_030740295.1 Planctomycetota bacterium | reverse complement strand
AAACATGACCCAGCCACTCCCCGTCCGGGTCGTTGGCGGCACCCTCGCCAAGGCTAAGAAAATGGGTCTGCTCAACCAGCCCCAATACAACCGCGACCCTCACCGCACAACGGCCACGCGCTCGATGCGTTTTCCTCAGATTTACTTTCCAACAAGACCGGCAAATTATCGCACCCATTCGAAGAGCGGGAGAAGGAGCTTCTGAAAATCGGTGAGCGACTGGGTATGCGTGGCAAGGAAGTCGACGCGCTCATCGGACAGGTCATCCGCAAAGAACGCAGAACAACGCTCAAGGATGTGGAAGCAGAATTCAAGAAACTGGTGCTTACCGTTCTCGAAGGTGATTTCCCCAGGGACGTCATCGCCAAAGAGAACCTGACGCTGGTATCGTTTAATCCCAAGGTGTTTCCGAACGTCCGGGACGCGGCCATCCTTCAAAAGCCCACTCAACTCGGGGATAGTCGTTAATTCCGGCAGGCCGGCGCGACAAAGAACGTGAATCTCCACCGGGCAAGCGGTTGGCGGGTGGCCTCATTCGAGTCCTCATCCTCTTTCGCCTTGCTGGAGGTTTGGGGCTGACGGGAATAAGCTACCGCCTCCATTTCCAGCATCTACAGCAACACAATCGAGGAGCACATCGTGAGCACTTACGGATTCGGTATCGTCGGCGTCGGCATGATTTCGAACTTTCAGGCGAACGCGGTGAACGAGATACCCAATGCAAAACTCGTGGGATTTTGTTCTCGAACGGAATCAAACGTAAAAGAAGCAGCCGAAAAATTCGATGTCGATGGAACGACCGATTACGACGCGTTCATAGCCCGCGATGACATTCATGTCGTCTCCATCTGCGCCGCCAGCGGCGCGCACCGCGATTACGCGGTCAAGGCTGCGCAAGCCGGCAAGCATGTCATCGTAGAAAAGCCGCTGGAAATCACGCTCGAACGATGCGACGCCATCATTGCCGCCTGCCGCGAAAACAACGTAAAGCTCGGCGTCATTTTTCCTTCGCGATTCAGCGACAGCAGCAAGGCCATCAAGAACGCTGTCGAGGCCGGACGCTTCGGCCGGCTCACCCTCGGAGACGCCTATGTAAAGTGGTGGCGCGATCAGGCGTACTACGACGAAGGCGGCTGGAAGGGAACGAAAGAACTGGACGGTGGTGGCGCGCTCATGAATCAGTCCATCCATGCGATCGATCTCCTGCAGTGGTTCATGGGCCCGGTCGAATCCATCACCGGCGCAACGGCCATCCTTGCGCACGAACGTATCGAAGTGGAAGACACGGCCGTGGCGACCGTCCGTTTCAAGAACGGCGCACTCGGCGTCATCGAAGGAACAACATCGGTTCACCCCGGTTACTTCAAGAAGGTAGAGATCTCCGGCAACCAGGGATCAGTCGTGCAGGAAGAGTCGAACATCACCGCATGGGAGTTCGCCGAAGAGCAGGAACAGGACGAAAAGATTCGCCAGGATTTTGCGGGAACGACAAACACCGGCGGCGGCGCGTCCGATCCCTCGGCCATCTCGCACGAAGGCCACCGGCGGCAGTTCGTCGATTTCTTGAATGCGATTGAAAACGACACCGAGCCGCTCGTGAATGGCGAGGAAGGCAGGAAAGCGGTGGAGATCATCCTCGCCATCTACCAGGCGAGCGAGACGGAGCGGACGGTGAAGCTGCCCCTGTGAATCTGAGGAATTTCCGCCCATCTTTGCAGTGCTCTCTTGCGCCTCCCCATTGGGATGGCTTCAGGAAAGAGGTCACTCAAGTATCAGCTCTCGTTCGGCAAATGGGATTGGATACGCGGTCTGCCAGACTTCGGGCTTGAGCATGGTTCCGCCGTCGCGCAGCACGAGGACGACCACGTCCGCGGTCTGGCCTTCCATTTCTGAGTCCAACGGGAAGAGATAAGTGTAGTTACCACGCGATTCACGCACCGGGCACTCCCAACTGTTGCTTGGATAGGAAGGCGCTCGATCCGGCGCGCCGACATATCGGTCGCCAACTCGAAGCGCTGCGCAGGCCAGTTCAACGCCGTGCTCCCCGTGGATTGGGACGGCCAGGTAGCTGCCCGGCCGGACTTCCTCGATAGTGACTGATGCCGAGAATGCCGCGATGGCAGGAGCGCTGTTGTAAGGCGCGAACAGATTCGAGGCGCGCCAGCCTTCGGTACTGATGGGCTGGCCTTTGCAGGTGGCCTCGATAGCGGTCACGCGGTCGGGGCCGGTCGTCAGGCGCAGATACCGGACGGGGCCGTCGAGTCTGAGGTCGGCGAACAGATCGTCATCAGACATGAACCGCACCCGCTGCCACTCGCGCAGGTCGTTTGACACATCGGCCCAGGCAGCCTCTTCGCGCTTCATCGGTTGCATAAAGTATTCGCCTCCGATTCGCACCACGAGTCGATCGATTTCAATCTCGCGGCCAAAGTCGATTCGCCATGCGCCGCCCCGAATACGGAAATCGCCGGTGCGTCGGCGCCAGCGGCGATTCATCTGAAACGCGGTGTCGGTTCTGCCATCGAAAAGATTGCGATCCCAGATACCGCGCTCGACGAACAGGCTCTGCTCAAAGAACGCATCTCGTGCGGCCCGCACTTCTGGAATCTCCGACTCGCCGGAGCGCTCGACACTGCGTGCCTCCAGAGCATTGTTATCTGCCGCGAAACATGTGGCCTCGTAAAGGGCCTCTGCGTCATCGGGGACATCACATCGTGCGAGGTCAGACAGCTTGCGATGCCACGGCAGGCGCTGCGGCACGCCGGGGAACTCGATTTTTAACGGAGCGTTCAAATTGATCTCTGCGCCGTCGACCGTGGCCGTCTGGACCGGGCGTTCGCCGGTGTGAACGTTTACTTCTACGGATGAGCCGGGCTCGCCGAGAAGCTTGAGAATCGCAGGCTTGCCCGGGACGTCACGGACAACTTCGTACGAACAGCCGTCGACTCCGAGCTCATCGCATGGCTGGCTGGTTGCCAGAATCAGACACGAACGGAACGGCAGCACTTCTATCTCGACCGACGCGCCGACCTCATGCCGTCCGAGAATCTCTTCAGACGGGTGAAACCTCCTTACTTCGATTGGCTTCTCGCCGGGCTCAAGTCCGATCTCTTCATTGAGAAGAACGGTGTATCGCACAGCATGCCAAGTGAGGTTCCGCAACGTCAGCAGACGAGTATGGTCGTCTCCGCGGGTGACCGCGAACGGGCCGTAGCTTTCCGGCAGTCGAGCGCCATCCACGAGGATGTCGCGGTAACGGCGATGCAGATTGTAGATGCGTGCCAGCTTCGGAAACTCGTCGTCGCGCAGGAGCCAGGGATTTCCATAAATCTCCGGCGCGAGGATCAGGCAGCGATTGAAGGCTTGAAGAACGAGATCGTCTTCCCAGAAATCGAGACAGGAAGAAAGGCATACGCCGTGGTCTTCGGCGAGCCGCTGCAGATCGGGCACCAGCCCGCGGGAGAGCGCGCAGGCCCGGTTGTGAGGCGCCGCGTCGCGGTTGGCCATGTGCACGTCGATGTAAGTCTCGACGCCATCCCATAAAAAGGTGGTCGCGTATTTCAGTCCTTCGCCGAGATCGAGTCGGTGATTCAGCAGGATGAGGTCAGGCGAGTGCCTGCGGCACTCCTTCATCATCGCGGCGAAAGCTTCGTGCTTTTCCGGGCGCAGTTGCCCGCAGACTGCGTCCATCTTGAAGAGCGCGAAGTCGTAATCGCGGCAGAGGGCGACCATCATGTCGCTTCGCTCGGCTTCCTCTTCGGGCGTGTCGCCGAAGCCGTCCGGCCCGACCCAGACGCCCAGCCGGCAGTCCATTTCTTTGGCGAGCTCGTAAAGCGGTTTCATCCCATTGGGAAACTGTCGCC
>JASLXP010000128.1 GCA_030740295.1 Planctomycetota bacterium | reverse complement strand
CCCAGGTCTATGAGTGCATCACGGCTGGAGCGTCAGGAATCGTCTTTTTCATAGGCCCACCGGTCGGCCCGAAACACTGGCAGCGACTGAAAGACCTCAACCGGGAAATGGAACGGCTCGCCCCTGCCATTCTTTCTCGCGAATCGGTAAAGCAGGCAACCGTCAACAATCCATTCGTGAGAGTAACCACGCGGAAGAAAGGAAACAGCATCTATGTCATCGCAGTAAACGGGATGCCTTCCCCCTGCCGAGCCAGATTCAACCTGTCGGAGTTGCCGGTTAACGATTCCGGAAAAGCGGAAGTCGTCTTCGAGAATCGTTCGGCCGGATTCCAGCGCGGCGTCCTTGAGGCGAGGTTTGCCGGTTATCAAAGACACGTGTTTCGACTATCCCTCCCTGCCGGCCAATGATGAAAGCTCAAGCCATGAATCGATATTCAATCTTCCTTTTATGCCTGTGTTCCCTTCGGCCCGGCACTGCTGAGGAGAAGGTCAAAGCGGACCTTTTCAAGGAGTATGCGAAATCTCGCCCGCGGTTTGAGGTGAGTGTTCCGCCCCTGGCATCACCGGATGAAACACATGTGACGATCATCGTGAGCATCGAGCATTCGGATTCACTGCCTGCCGCACTGCATGGGAAGGAAGCCATTATCCGATTCGGCGAAACCCAGCCGGTTGAGAAGAAAGCTCATGAAACTGCTGTTCGCATGGAACCTGGAGAATTGCGGGACACCGAATTTCAGGTACCGGTCAAAGAGAGTGCTTGGGAAGCTACGCTGGTTTTCGAAGGCAAGAAAGTCCTTTCGCAGGGATTACGGTTCCTCAATTATTTCCAGGCGCATCGAGGCCTGGCAGTTGAGCCGCACAGCCGTTGGATTCGAGATGCCGGCGGGAAGCTTGTCTGCCTCTATCAAGGCCAGGCGCCAGAGCCAGCACCGCGGCAAGTGCGCCGGAAATCGCCGGTCATCCTGAACCTGGCCAGCGCCATGCTCTGGGACGATTACTACCTGCCCAATCGGCGGGCGGATCATTTTGCCGAACAATATGCCCGATCGATTCGTGGCGGCGCGGAAGTCGTGGATGCCTCGTTCCAGGCTCTGCCGCTGCTGCTGCTCGCGGAGCTGCCGCGCATCGTGCGGGAATCAGACCCGGACGTGATTCTCCTCTCCATTGGTGAACATGAGCATTACTTTTCACCATCAATTGTAGATTTCGAGAAAGGACTGAATGCGATCGTCCGAGTCGTGCGATCGCTCTCGTCGGGGCAGCTCATCCTTATCACGCCACCTCCTTCGCTGAAAGACCCGGCCATCAGCCGGCCTTATTCAGGTGCGATGAAGCGTTTGGCCGGCACGCTGGACTTGCCGCTGGTCGACTCGGGGAAAATATTCCTCGCAGCGAAGGAAAACCTGGAATCGCTCTATGCCCGGCTGTGCCCTGATGAAAAGGCGCACGGGCTGATCGCGGAAGCGCTCGAGAAAACGTTCTCCGGCCGCCAGGTCCGTAAAATCGTGAAGAGAAATGCGGCCGGCCAATCCAAGACGCCAGTGCCTGAAAAACCTTTCACGTTCATCGATGGCCGCATGCCGGCAATCAAAGGCATTTCCGCCAATGGTCGCTGGGGTGAAGTCTCCGGCCGGATGGCACACTGGCACGAAGGGAACAAAGGCCAGACGGAACACCATTTCATCGGCGGCGATCCCATCCGGATTCCGCCCGGCTCAAAGCTGGTGCAAGAGGTGCTGCTGGACACCGATCCGGCGCCTGGTTCCATCATGATGGTCTTCCGCAGTTGCGAGCGAAATCGCGACGCGCAGGGCATCGATTACTTTCACCGGCACAAATTTGCCCACGGAATCTTCTGGGGGAAGGATGTCATCTCTTACGCAA
The DNA here is from genome assembly GCA_030740295.1 of Planctomycetota bacterium. The sequence goes on along the minus strand of JASLXP010000128.1, from coordinate 11,863 downwards.
AAGGTCAGACAGGCAAACCGGCTCGCATCAACGGCGGCTCGCTGCCTGAATCCAAAAAGTGGGCGAAGCTTACCATCGACGCGTCTGCGGTCGGTCTGGCGGGTCGCTATCTTGAAAGCGTTCGTTTCGTGACCCACGGCGGCGGCGCACGCTGGGGGAAAACCATCGTGCGTACGCCGGAGCATGAACGGGCGTGGAGAGTTCGAAAGGCAGAGGATCGCTGATGATTGTGCCGGCACGATCGGCCACTGAGATCTTCAGCCGAAGCGCCTGTCCTGCTTGAAGGTTTGTGTTTATCTCAGCGTTGAGCTCTTCGAAAGGTTCTCTGACCAGGGCGAACAGACGAGCTTCGCTGCGGTTAAATGAAAGGTCGAGTCCGTTCGCTTTTACAAACTCACCTTTCTTCTGAAGGTCGTAAACCACGTAAGGCTGATCGAACGTTACCGTCGCCTTAACAGGCAACGCATGATGTTGGCGGTATTTGCCTGGAAGCGTGGTCGGGATCAGCTCATCATTAATGACTGCAGCGAACTTCACCTGCCTGCCGCTGGCCAGAGCGATGAGCCGCCTTGGCGAATGGGTCTGCACAAATGGTCTCCTTATCCGTTCGAGAATCTTCTCCAGGGCCGGCTGCCGCTTCAGATACTGCTCCCACGTGTAGACAAATTCGTATTCGCCATCGCCGCGGGGGTAGCCGGGCTTTGTGTCGCCCCACAACGTCTCGGCCTGGCCGGGACATTCTTCGCTGGAGTGTTCATCTTTAATTACGACGCCGCCTGAATCTTCGAATTCCCGGATCGCCGCGCGGGCTTCAGGCGAAAGCGGGACGGTCAGGCCGAGCAGAAACAGAGCGCGATAGCCTTCGAGCTTCTCCACCTTCATATCTTCATCAAGGAGGATGTGCGGTGAGCGACGAGAACGTAGAAGGTCGTGATAAAGACTGCGCACGCGGCCGAGATGCAGACGGTCCACATTCCCCCACGCCTGCCTTGCAGAAAAGAGAATGGCGATATCTTTGAACCGCCCAAGCCGGGTGATGAAGCGGCCGTAGCGGGAGAGGAGATCCATCACCTGCCGGCGGTCGTAGGTCGGGTAATGACTCAGCAGATTATGGCTGGCAAATGCATTTGCCGAGGGGTCGACGCCGTCCGCTCCCATCGTCAGTCCAAGCAGAGCTTCGCTGAGCGCACCGGCGCGGGAGAATGTCCAGGCGTGCACAAACTTTGGCCTCCCATCAACTCCCGCCGTGGAGAGGGAAGTCCCATAGGGCAGATCGAATGGCATTCTTCCGAAGTCGGTAATGTTGTAGGTCGAGACCGCATCGAGGGGCCCGAAGAACGCGGGCGGATAGCCGCTTGCTCCGGATGACCACCCGCTCGGCGGACGATTGAGAAGCCAGAGCCCGGGCTGAATCTCATCCATGGCCTTGTGCCAAAGATCAAATGACTTCGGCAGCACGGAAGCCTGCCAGTACCTCCAATCCAGCAATCGGCGTTGCATCTGTTCCGCTTCAGTTGGCTTGAGCTGTTTTTTCAAGAGAGCCCTGATCTCGTCCCTCCCGGGAGGGCTCTGGCCCGTTGCTTTCTGAAAATCTTCAGCAACTTTTCGATTTCGTAGAGGCTGATGGCCGTCGATACGGGCAGTGCCTTCCCAGTATCCATAAATTGGCGCATGCCAGTAATTGGCCAGACCGCCGAAGCTGGCATAGCCCCGCGCCTGCTGCACGTACATCTGCTGCACCCGATACATTCTCGCGTTATCGATTTCTGTGGTGTGCTTGATGTTGTATTGCACATAACCCGCGGCGGGCTCCCAGTAGTAACGGCTGCCTTGCGAAATGCCGTGTGACAGCATCTGCTGAAGCGGGCTCTGTCCGTCCGCTTTTTCCGGTGGCGGCAGCAACGGATTCTCTGCAAGCATATCAGCCCAGTAAAAGGGCAGGCGCCCGCCGCGGGCAAGGGCATGGCGTTCTTCCGGCATCATGTTTCTCAGCGCAGAATTCGGGGCCGCGCCCATGAGATGCCTGATAAATCCGATGCGATTGTCCGGCGTCTCGTGCGAGAAAGGTTTCATCGTGACGGACGGATAATCGGTCGGCGGCTGCGCGGAAAAGAGCTCAAAGCCGAGTGCGTGCGTAACCAGCCCATCCACATCTGCTGTGATTCGATACACACCCGGTGCCAAGGCATCCGTCTCGAGCGCGAGCGTGGCGGCAGAATGCGTGCCAGCAATCTTCAATGGCGCGAGCTCCAGACGGTCCTTTCCGTTCAGCAAGACTGGCTCAAAGGTGAGCTCTTTGATTCTGTCCGAGCGCAGAACGGCATGTATCTCGATGTCCTCACCCACCTCGTAGCGTATGCGATTGCGCGGTGTAAGAAATGAGAGAGACCCGGAATTGTCATCAGCCCCGTTGATGACAGGAATCTCCACCCATGCTCTGTCCGGAATGAAATCCGGAAAGGTCACCGACACCAGCCCCTGCAAGTCATCCGGCAACAGCCCCTGATAGATGCCCGGCTCATCGGTCAGTTTCAGTACGATGGACCGGCCGCGCCAGGACCGTTCACCTGCGAAGTAAGTCGGAGTGATCTGTGCCGGAATATGCTTCCGCCCGGCCAATAAGTCTTTGCCTTTGCGATTGGCCGTGATACGTATTTCGAAACGTCCCCCTGCAGCAGACAGTGACGAGGAAAAAACGTAGGCATCGACCACGTCGCCCTTGCGTGCATCCAACGCACAGACGCGTAGCGGGAACCGATCCTGATCTGCGGGCATGGAGAAATGGAACTCATGGGCTTCCTTTTTGTAGCCAAGCCGGACGAAGAAGTGCTGCTTCCGCTTCGGGTCGTTCAAAATCGGATAGGGAACACGGTTCTGATACCACTCCGTACCGGGGTTTGTTCGAACAACGATCTGGTGATAGCCGATTGGCCCAAGCTTAACGATCGGCAGAAAACGCTGCCGGGGAGGCTCCTGTCGGGGCTTCAGGGCCAGTTGTATGGTTTTGTCCCCGACCTTTCTGATCGAGGTTTTGCCGGGCACGAGTTGCATACCCGTCTTGCCAACCCAGAACTTTGCTCCCTGGATTCGATACGGTGAAAACCGTTGAGCTCCCATGCGATTCGGGATCAGGTAGAGCTGCAGCCGAAGGAATGATCGCTCGCTGCCCTTCGTGGGCTGGCCAAGGTAGAACTCGTCCCGTTCGTAAAGAATGTCTTCGAGCAGGTTCCGGCCTTCGTAGAATATCTGAGGTTGAAACGCGAAATGTCTCGTGCCTTTGTCAATGACGGCGCTTACCGTGACAGGCAGACACTCAATCTCAAGGATGTCTCCATCCACAACCCTGGCCCGAGGGTCCTTCGTGATGACATTACCGCCCTGTATCGAGAAACGGAGATCGCCGGGCGTCAGCACGAACTCAGTGCCTGTCAGATCAATCTTAACCTCGGAGGGTCGAAGAAATTCCGGGCCCACAGCCTTCCCATCATAGAGCGGATCGATGTATCGCTTTCGCTTTTCCAGTGCCAGAGGATCGGTCTTGGCAACCTCGCTCAGGAACTCGTCTTTCTCTTCGCCGCCCTTTTCAAGAATGAACGGGATCTTCGGAAACAGGGCCGTTCCGTTTACCTGCGTCCCGCCAAGCCAGTCCCTGGCAACCAGTCCCCCCGGCGCGAGGCGGTAGATGCGAATGTCTGAAAGCAGTTGCCGCTCACCGTTTAGTTCCGCTACCAGGCGTATCGTGATCTGGTCCGCGCAAGTGAGCCCTGCAATAACAAACAGAGGGATCAGCAGGACCGCATTACAGGAGCAAGTTTGATCTGCAGGGCACTTTTGCATCAGACAAGGCCGAGCTCCTTGATGAGCTTGCCAATGTCTTCAGACAGTTGTTCTCTTTTGGCGCCAATGGCAATGGCTTGCAGCCCGATGTCATCCAGTCGCTTCCGATTGCCCTCGATAACGCCGGCCAGGACGTTTCCGCCTTGCAGGCCCTGGTAACCGATCTCCGCCACCCTTGCGAGAGTGCACCAGAGATCGGCATGAACTTCTTCACGAATGATTCCCGGAATGAGTCCTATCTCTGCTTTCATGGTTTCTGCGGCGTTGAGTGTCTGACTGCGGATGGGAAAAGGGGGCAAGGGCGTACTCGAGGATGTGTGGTACCGGCGCTCAGCATTAAACGCAATTATTCTCTCAGGCAGCCTTCGGAAGAACCGACGTGCCTCACACAACCAGATGTGCGACAGTAAAGTGTCATCACGGCAGACCCGATAGAGGTAAGAATCAAGAATGGAAGCGAAACCACCCAATGTCATCATCGTTCTCACAGACGACCAGGGCTACGGGGACATGTCTTGCCATGGCAATGAGTACATCAACACCCCGAACATCGATCGCCTTCATGGTGAAAGCGCGCGCTTTACTGATTTCCATGTGGACCCTACCTGCTCGCCGACTCGGGCCGCTCTGATGACCGGACGCTACGCGTCACGGACGGGAGTTTGGCTCACCTACATGGGACGCAATCACCTGCGAGCGGATGAAGTCACCATGGGCGATGTCTTTCGCTCGGCGGGTTACCGGACGGCTGTCTTCGGCAAGTGGCACCTTGGCGATAACTATCCTTTCCGGCCGCAGGATCGCGGCTTTGATGAGTCACTCATTCACAGTGGGGGAGTGGTCGGAGAAACTCCAGATATCTGGGGGAACGACTACTACGACGATACGTATCTTCGCAACGGGCAGCCCGAAGAGGTAGATGGGTACTGCACGGATGTCTGGTTCCGCGAGGCCATGCAGTTCATCCGAAGCAACTCCGATCAGCCCTTCTTCGTGTACCTGGCCACCAATGCGCCCCATGGGCCGTTCCACGTGCCAGAAAAGTATGTGAAACCTCACCTGGGCAGGAAGGGCATTCCGGAGCATCGGGCGCGCTTTTACGGGATGCTTGCCGCTGTTGATGAAAACGTTGGAAAGATGCGGGATGGTCTCGACAAGCTCGGGCTGGCCGACGACACCGTCATCGTCTACCTGACCGACAATGGCACGACGGCCGGTGTCGGGCTCAAGGCCGCGCGGGGCGGCAGGCAGACAGATGGATTTCCTGTCAGCGGCTTTAATGCAGGGATGCGCGGCAAGAAAGGCTCGGCTTACGAAGGAGGACATCGCGTGGCCTGTTTCGTTCACTGGAGAAATGGCGGTATCAGTAAGGGCACGGATATTCCACAGCTATCCGCCCACTTTGATCTGTTGCCCACTCTGATCGATCTTTGCGGCCTGCCTCTACCGAACGTGGACTTCGACGGAACCAGCTTGAAGCCGCTCCTGAAAGGCAGTTTTTCATGGAATGATCGAACGTTGCTTGTCCATCATCAGGGCCGCTTCGGCCAGAAGATTACAGATGACCGTCCCGTCAAATACAAAGCCTACTCAGTGATGACCGACCGGTGGCGGCTCGTGGGGGATGAACTCTACGACCGTCAGGCGGACCCGGGCCAGCGGAAAGACATCGCGGCCGAGCATCCCGAAGTCGCCACCCGACTCAAGGAAGATTACGAGAAATGGTGGGCTGACATCTCCACCCGGTTTGACGAGTACTGCCGGACCATCGTCGGTTCGGACAAACAGGCTAAGACGGTGCTGACCTCCCAGGCCTGGCACGGCGATGATTGTCCATACAACCAACAGCACGTCCGGTCGGCGATGCAGGCGAATGGTTTCTGGGATGTAACGGTCGCCCAAAGCGGCACGTACGAGATCGCTCTCCGCCGCTGGCCAGAGGAGCTGAACATCAGTTTTGATGCGACCGTCCAGCTCGGCCCACTCGATCCCGCAAAGCTGGATACGCATTGGCGATTATTTGAGCTTCCGAGCAGACCGATCCTCGCAAAAACGGCCCGTCTGAAAGTCGAAGATTTCGACGAATCCAGACCGATTCCTGAGGATTCAAAGTCCGTCACTTTCCGCGTTCACTTGAAAGCCGGGGATGCCGACATCCAGACCTGGCTCACCACTGAGGAGGGGAATTCATGGGGAGCCTATTACGTGACGGTGAAGAGGATTGAGCCGCCGGAAATCTGAGTCTCTAACTGCATCCGAGGTCGGAGATTCATCTGGCTGTGCTTCTGTCAGTGGCCTGCGGAATCAGCCAGGATTGCATGCAAAGGCTGCCTGATGTCACTACCGATTTTCTGCGGGCACAAGCGCCCTTTCGTTTTCACCGGTGTATACCTGGCGTGGGCGCTGAATCCGTGCATTCGGGTCTTCTCGCATTTCAAGCCACTGCGCGATCCAGCCGGGCAGTCGGCCGAGAGCGAACATGACGGTGAACATATTAGTAGGGATGCCCATGGCCCGGTAGAGGATGCCGCTGTAAAAGTCCACGTTGGGGTAGAGCTTGCGCTGCACGAAGTATTCGTCGTTCAACGCGACGTCTTCCAGATTCTTCGCCAGGTCGAGGAGCGGATCGTCCATACCGAGCTCCGCGAGAACGCGGTCACAGGCAGTCTTCAGTATCTGGGCCCGCGGGTCAAAGTTTTTGTACACGCGATGCCCGAAGCCAAAGAGCAGGTAACCGGAGTTCTTGTCCTTGGCCATGTTCACATACTTCTGGTAATTGCCACCGTCCTCACGGATCATCTGCAGCATCTGGATGACTTTCTGGTTGGCCCCACCATGAAGCGGGCCGGAAAGCGCGCTGATGCCCGCGGACATCGAGGCAAAAAGCCCGGCCTGGCTGCTGCCGACCATACGTACCGTTGAGGCGCTGCAGTTCTGTTCGTGATCCGCGTGGAGGATGAGAAGCATATTGAGCGCGTCGTTCATGACTTCGGGAATCTCATACTCCTCACCGGGATGCGAGAACATCATGTGCAGGAAGTCTTGCGTGTAACTCAAATCCGATCGTGGCGCCACATAAGGCTCTCCAAGCGATTTGCGATAAGAAAAGGCAGCGATCGTTTTGGCTTTGGCGATCAGGCGGATGATGTTCAGGTCGAGATCCTCGCCTTCCGTGCTGTCCTGATAATGCGTGCCCAGTGATGCGACCATGGAAGAGAGGATCGGCATGGGATGCGCGGAGCCTGGGAAGCCTTCATAGAATTTCTGCGAATCCCCATGAAGGCGTGCGTGTTGGCGTATCTGCTCGGAGAAAGCCTGGGATTGCTTTCCATTCGGCAACTCGCCGTTTATGAGCAGGTAGCAGACCTCGGAGAATTTTGACTTGAGGGCGATCTCTTCGATGGGGTAACCCCGGTAACGGAGAATACCTTTTTCGCCGTCAATGAAAGTAATTTCGCTCTTGCAGGAACCGGTATTCGCGTAGCCTGGATCGAAGGTGATAGCACCGGCCTGGGCGCGTAGCCTGGTAACATCGACGGCGACTTCGCCTTCTGTCCCAACGAGGACTGGCAGTTCGTATTCCTGACCGTTCAAAATGAGTTTTGCGTTGTCCATGTGTCTCTCCCTGGCTTCCAGTTATGAATCTATTCCACTGATGACTCAGTTGCTACGGCGTGTTTGTCCTTACGTCCATTCTATAGAGAAGATTCGGCGGATAAAAGTAAGTTGCTCGGGGCCTTGTGGTACCAGGAAGCCAGTGTCCGGGAACTGAGCCAGTGCAGTTCGCAGGAAATAACCTGTGAAGGGAGACCTTTGGCTTGGCCCAAGCCATGGCAGACAGAAAATCCGTCCCACAAACCGCTAGTTTCTCTTCTCTTCCAGATAGAAAAGATCCACTTCGATCTTGAATCGCTCCGAGAAACGGAACTGGCCAAGATGCAGGGTCACCTCATCCAAATCCAAACCGGATGCGCTGCCGCCAATAGAAATGTCCCCCTCCCACTCCCAGGCTTTGGCCGGGCTGGAAAAGAACTGAGGCCTGGTAATCTGCAGGTTGGAATTCCGCCTGGACTGAAAGTTCTCAGACCACTTCTTGAAAGGGTTCTTCGGACGGAACAGGTTGTTCTTGAGAATCGTGTCTTCGATTACTCCCAGAATGTTGACGATGCCGTCGACCTGTTCAATGAAATTGCCAAAGAACTCCGCGTGCCACGCATCCGATTCGTCCAGGTAGTCTGACATGTTCCCTTTGAAATAAATCCGGTAGGCGTATTCTAAATCTCTGGAACGGGCCTTGCCCAAGTCGTAATACTCGTCCCGGTCTACCTGCCGGCGATTGACGTAACGCTTGAAACGCTTGACCTCGTTCTGCGTCACCCATTTCGCATAGTCGAAATCCGCTGACTGCCAGCCGCCATTAACATCAAAACGCGGCGACAAGAGAGATTCCGTCCCGGAAACCATGCGGACCGCTTTGATTTGCGGTTTCGCCGGGTCCCAATTGCCCAGATCAAATTCCGGCGTTTCGAGAGAAGACTGCCTGCGCGTGAACTTCCACGGTTCGCTCAGCACATCGCTCATCCCGGCCAAAAAATCGCGGCCGGAACTCCAACAGAAGTCATCGGACAACCACGAAAGCACCAAGATGTTTTCTTTAGCAGAACCCGCCCTGGACTCCGTTGAGCGGGCCGGCGTATGCTGTGTCGCTTCTAGTGAGGCCGCGACCGCAGGCTCAGCCTTGGCCACAACAAAAGGGTCTGCATTGGCACAGGCCATCCCGAATGCACCCAGCCACAGGGCGATCTTTATTGATAGAGGCATCGGTAACTCCTTTCATCAAAGGCGTCCAACATTAAGGGGGGATGGACGCCTTCAGGTAGTTTTGAGTATACGGGCGCCGTGAACTCGGTTCAACGATTCGCACGTCTGTGGGGAGGCCTAAAGGAGCATGTCTTTTGACCCTTCGACCTCTCATCATAGAATGCGAACCGGTTTTGAGATGACGACGAGCGGATACTGAAAGCACGGCAACAGAGCCGGGAATCATCATGAAAGATCGTCTGGCATTCAGCACCAATGCCTTCAGCAACGAAAACTATACCGTCGATCAGGCAATACATATCATCGGAGAATGCGGTTATTCAGGAGTGGAAATCCTTTTCGATAAGCCGCATGTGTGGCCCCTCGACCTGGATGCTTCAAGGGTTGACGAATTGAAAACGGCCGTCGAATCCTCAGGAATGGCGATTTCGAACATCAATGGCAATACGGCGAGCGGTTTTTACGGGGAACGTAATGCCCCTCCAGGCCAGACCTTCGGGCCTGGATTTTCTTGCACCGAAGAAGAATTTGAGGAATGGGGGATAGATCCCGCCGAATACCGGGTGGATTATACAAAGCGCTGTATTGACGCTGCCCAACAATTGGGCGCCCGAAATGTGAGCGCCTCCAGCGGATTTGTCGGACCTGGGCAGGATGCAGCTCGGTTATGGGATCAGGCCGTCGAATGTTTTGAGGAATGCACCGAGTATGCGGGCAATGCCGGAGTGTACCTCATCATTGAGTACGAGCCTGACATGCTCATCGGCTCGGCCGCGGATTGCATGAGAATGATCGAAGCTGTCGGCAGCAAATGGCTTGGTGTGAACTACGACATCGGTCATTCTTACGTCGTGCCCGGAGAAGATGTTTTCGAGGCCATCGGCCTTCTGGGCGACCGCATTATCGGCACCCACGTGGAAGACATTGCCGGCCCGACACCAGAGCTCCACATCGATCCCGGACACCTGATCCCGGGCGATGGCAAGATGCCACTGCGGGAAATATTCGAAAAACTTGAGCGCGCGAATTACAAAGGCTTTTACACCGTTGAGCTCTACACTTACGCTCGCCCGGGCAAAGACCCCATGTATGCGGTGACGGAGTCCCTGAAGAGATTGATGGAGCTTGCGCCGGATTGACGATCATTACTCAGGACGCGCTACCAGTGTCGCACTGTGTCTTCACGGCGCTGCATCACAACATCCACCCCCATACACACTATTTCCCCGTGTCCCAGTTTTCTGACGAAGTCATCCAATTGCTGCCCGAACGCGAGTCTGACTTTCGCCATCTCGAGGGGCTGCTTCAGCAGCATCAGTCGATCGACATCCAGGATGTTCCGCTTCCCTCCTCGCCTGAGGAGACCCGGGAGAGCATGCTTTGCCGGATGCTGACTTTCACGTTTACCGCGGCGATTCGATCTGAAAGACTGCTGGAATCGATCATCCGAGAGTTCAATGAATTCAATCTGCACGCGGTGTATGTGCTCGTTCGCTCGCACCTCGAGCTCGCCGCGCTGGCCCGGTTCGCAAACAAGAACATAAGAGAGCATGTGACCAAAAAGGATGTCGACAGACTCGACAGATTTCTGGAAAAACTGGTGCTTGGTAATCTGTTCATGAGCAAGGAACACGAATATCCGGTGAAGCCCTTTCACATTGGCAGCGTTGTCAGGGAGCTTGAAAAAATCTCGCCGCAGATTCCGAGGATGTATTACTTTCTCTCCGAATTCACACATCCCAACATGGGGGCGCTCGTCTTGACGAGTCAGCCTGATCTGGAAAAAGGCGTCAACGTCTTTAACCGGCGGCGTCCGCCAAGAGATACGGACTTCATGCAGACCGTTAATATCGCTATCGCCACGGCCGAGCTCATCCTCAAGGATGTGAGCGAGCTGCTGCTCCTCGATGTCAGCGCCCTGGAGGATTAGAGTGAAGCAGAGCCATATTGCATTCTACATCCTCATCGCAGCTGTCTTCGGCATCTTCCTGTTTTATCCAATCTGGTATGCGATCCATGGTGCGTTCGTTTCGAATGATAAATTCACCACCAGCTTTGTGACCGGTGTCTTCACAGATCCCGTTCAATTCGAAAGCATCCTGAACAGCTTCTATCTCGGTGTCACAGTCACCATCTGCAGTACGGTGCTGGCGATGCCGCTGGCCTGGTTCAGCGTTCGATACCGATTTGCCGGAAAGCCGCTGCTTACCGGTCTATTGCTCGTGCCGATGATTCTTCCGCCCTTCGTGGGCGCGATAGGGATGCGGACCATTTTTGCCCGCTATTACGGATCGGCGAATCTGATCCTCGCAAAGCTGGGCCTGGCAGACGAGAACAACCTGATCGACTGGTTCGGCTCGTGGGGCTTCGTGGGCGTGGTAGTGCTGGAGACGCTGCACCTCTATCCGATCATGTTTCTGAATCTTTCCTCCGCGCTGGCCAACATCGATCCTTCGATGGAAGAGGCGGCGCAGAACCTGGGCAGCTCCGGGTTCGGGCTATTTCGGCGCATCACTTTTCCGCTGCTGATGCCTGGCTTCTTCGCCGGCGGGACCATCGTCTTCATCTGGGCCTTCACGGATCTTGGGACGCCGTTGATGTTCGGTTATCGGAACGTCATCGCCGTCCAGATTTTCGATCGGCTGAAAGAGATCGATTCTAATCCGCAGGGATATGCGCTGGTGGTCGTTGTCCTGGTGACCACTTTGATCCTGTTCATTCTGTCTAAAAAGATTTTTCCTTCGGATTCCTTCGCCATGCTGTCCAAAGGCGGCAAGGGCACGCAGGAGACGCGTCCGGGTCCGTTACTGTTGTCTGTTATCTATGTCGTGTATCTGGTGACGATCGGTGCCGCAGTAATCCCGCATCTTGGGGTTATTCTGACTTCATTTTCCGAGCGGTGGTTCATGACGATCGTCCCCGAGGTGTACACCACCGATCACTTCGTCAATGCGCTGTCTCACCCGATTACACTGCCCTCGATCAAGAACAGCATTCTGTACAGCTCGCTCAGCACGCTGCTTGATATCAGTATCGGCCTGCTGGTCGCCATCATGCTGGTAAGGCACAAGGTGAAGGGCTCGGACATCATCGACGGCATCGTGATGCTGCCTCTGGCCCTGCCGGGCATTGTGCTCGCGTTTGGATACGTCGGCGCATTCAAGGGCTGGCGTATCGATCCCAGGATCAATCCGACCTGGCTGCT
>JASLXP010000127.1 GCA_030740295.1 Planctomycetota bacterium | reverse complement strand
AGAATAAGCCCATGTCATTTGGTGGTTGGGTTGCTTAAGTGTTTCGTTTTGCAGTTAAGTATCACGCTGTTTTTTGTCCGGTAGGTTCGTCAGTACGAAATCAGCCTATGTACACGGTCTTGCCCGAAACCGTGTACATTGACGCAATCACACCAACGAGCCTACCGCCTTTTCGACCCTACCGCCAGAGTTGGGGCGCCGCTTGCCCTTGAGATGCTCGCGAAGCATCCGATTCTCTTCCTGAAGGTGCTCGACGACATCCTGTTGCTGCCGATTCAGCCATCCTGCCAACGCCACCACCAGAATCTGCCGCGCATGTGCTGTCATGATAGCGATTCTACCGTCACAAAATGCTCTGAAACAGGCCCAATCCATTGCATCAAACTGTCCCGTAAGCCCTTTTCAAGCCAAGACTTGATATGCGGCTGGATCTTGGAACCATACGGGACGGGGAATTAGGCGAAAGAAGAGGAAATAGGAATTACACTATCAATCGCTGGTTTTGTCTCCTACGATGGATGGTCACGTGAAGCAGAGCTTCCCGGAAAGCCAGCTGCAGACACGGGCCCTGTAACACAGGCGATCAATGCTATCACAGAAACATTCGACAATAAGACGACAGCTAATACTTAGCTAGAGAGGCTGAGCTGCCATGACTGAAGAGACGAAACTAAGCGCGGATCCTGTTGCCGCAGAGGTCCTGGATAGGATCCAGGCCGAAGATATTGAAACTGCGTTCGATCGGCACGCAGGGCAAGGCAAGCGATGTCCGTTCGGAGAAACAGGTGTCTGTTGCCGGATTTGTGAGATGGGCCCCTGCCGTATCACGAAGAAGAATCCCCGTGGGATCTGTGGAGCCAACGCAGCGACAATAGCAGCTCGCCACCTCATCCGACAGGTGGCGGCAGGCGTTGCAGCACATTCCGACCATGGCCACGACATCGCCAAGACACTCCTCCTTGCAGCAAAGGGCGAAGCGCAGGGCTACTCGATCAAGAGTGAAGAGAGACTGATGGAGCTGGCGGCGGAATGGGGTGTCGAAACCAAGGACCGCACAGTCAAGGACATCGCTATCGAGCTCGCCGAGGCTGGCCTGGCGCAGTTCAACCAGCAGGAAGGTGAAATTTTCTATCCTGCGGCGCGCGCACCTAAAGCAACTCTGGACAACTGGCGTGAGCAGAAGCTCATCCCCGTTGGCGTGGAGCACGAAATCGTCGAAACCCTCCATAGAACACATGAAGGCGTTGATTCAGACTATGTGAATCTCCTTATGCACGGGCTGCGCACCTCAATGTCTGACGGATGGGCCGGCGCGATGATCGCCACCGATTTTGGAGACGTGATGTTCGGCACCCCGGAACCAGTCCGAAGTCAGGTGAACCTGGGCGTGCTGAAGACCGATGAGGTGAATATCGTCGTCCACGGTCACGAACCAACTCTGTCTGAGATGGTTGTAGCCGCAAGTCGCGACCCTGAGCTTATCAAGTTGGCCGAGGAAAAGGGCGCCAAGGGCATTATGGTCGGCGGCATCTGCTGTACGGCAAACGAAATCCTGATGCGTCAGGGCGCACCGGTCGTTGGCAACTTCCTGCATCAGGAACTGGCGATAGCAACTGGCGCGGTCGATGTCATGCTTGTCGACGTGCAGTGCATTATGCCAGCCGTCGTCGAGCACGCCGGCCGGTTCCACACGAAGGTGGTGACCACTAGCGAGAAAGCCCGAATCAAGGGCGCGGTCCACATGCAGTTCGAAGCTGAGAAGGCTATGGACATCGCAAAGGATATCGTGAAGGTCGCAGTCGAAAACTTCCCGAGTCGCGGACCAGTCAATATACCGGAAGGCAAAACTGATCTGATGGCGGGCTTCACTGTCCGAAACACATTCACACATCTTGGCGGCAGGTATCGGCCGTCATTCCGTCCGCTTAATGATGGTATCATCACCGGCCGCCTGAGAGGCGTTGCCGCGGTAATCGGCTGCAATACAGTTAAGAAGATGCAGGACGATAGCCACCTGAAGATGGTGCGCGAACTGATCGCTAACGACGTCCTCGTTGTAATGACAGGTTGCGCAGCCACCGCCTGTGCGAAAGCTGGCTTTCTCCAATCTGAAGCAGCAGAGAAATGGGCCGGCAAAGGACTCCAGGAAATATGTGCAGCAGTAGGCATTCCGCCAGTACTGCATCTGGGATCTTGTGTAGACAACAGCCGTATTCTGGTAGCCCTTTGCGAGATGATCAACGAAGGCGGTCTGGGCGAGAAGCTCTCGGACCTCCCAATCGCTGGCTCAGCACCCGAAGCAATGTGCGAAAAGGCAATTGCCATCGGCTTCTACTGCGTGGCTTCCGGCGCTTACGTCAACTACAGCCCAGAGATGCGCATTTCCGGAAGTGAGGACGTGACTCGTTTTCTGACCGAAGATGTTGAAGCCATTACCGGCGGGAAGTTCTCATTCGAGGATGACCCGGTGAAGGCTGCTCATCTAATGATACAGCATATGGATGAAAAACGTAATTCCTTGAAGCTGAATCCGATGATGTATGATCAGCCGCTCGAGACACTGGCCTAGATTCTAAAACAACGGAGGGCAAAGGTCTGGCCAAGATAATCGCGAGAATAGTGATATCCTGAAGGTTTACCATCGTGCGATCCATCCTTCTCGAACATTCCTCTGCCTTCCGGATGGCCTAAACGCTTGGGCGGACTGCTGAGAATCTACTATTGGGAGGCCGCATTACGGGTCGGCCGAAACATGTAGGGGTTGAGAAATACCTCGTATGGTCCCAATATTCAGCCGAGCCCCAAATCTTGCCGGAGCAGGCAGTTTGGCGAAGCTCTGGGAGATGCACCTTACGCTGCCCTGAAGCTTCTTGAGATGGTGAAACCGCCATTGACTCAATCATACCAACGGGGCTACCATCTCCGTTCGAGAGTGGCGACCCGTAACCCTATGCTAGATTCCGAAATACAGCCCAGGATGTTTCCCGTACAACACCAGCAATATGTCGGCGACGAGTATCCGAGGACGCCGGCACTGCGTTCGGCATCGCCGACGACTGACCGCCGCCCAAACGCCAAGGCGGATATCCTCGACGTGATCATCGAAGGCGGCAACGACCCGGTCATAACCAACTACTTCACCGGCCCCAACGAAGACAAATTCGGACTTGATTCCCGCATCCAGCAATTCCTGCCGGCTCCGGACGATACGCTAATACTGACACCCTCGCTGGTCATTCACCTCGGATCACACACCATCTTCCCGGGCGAGCAGAGGCCCGTGCTCGAGTGGTTTGAGACGATCATTCCCTCGCAGATCATGCCCGGGATCGGCAGCTTTTGCACAAATTGTCAGCCGCAACTCATGTTCCAGCCGGCATCGATGCCGATACCAATGCCGGGTTTTCCGGGCTCGGCGACGTACGACCTGACTAACACGGTAATAACCCACAACGCGCCTGAGCCCGCTACGGCCGCCATGATGCTCATCGGCGCGATCACAGCGCTGAGACGAAAGCGCCGCCGCTAGCCTGAAACTGGATTGTGTCCCCCGGACCCACGCCGGGATTCGATGGTCTTGACTTGTCGGATCATCTTATTGACCTACTTGTGCTCCGGCGGCAAACTCCTCGCCGCCTTCTGTTTTGAAGTAGTAAACCCAGTAGCAGTCGTCTCCTCCGTAGTTGTTCGGATCGCAGACCGACTCGCCGGGCTCAATCCAGCCGTCCAGCGGAGCGTCGTACCAGTTAATGAACTCATCGTCGGAGAAGTAGTCTCCGTTGATCGTGTTGAGCCGGTAGGAATTCCATTGCTTTGAGAACCCTCCGAATCTCAGCACGCGAATTCTGACCGCCGAGATGTTCTCGATGGTTGTCGAGTAGTAGTCCGATGCGCCCGGCCGAGAGCTGCAAGGGCCGAAACTGATTCTTACGAATTCCACCCCTTGGGCCAAGTGCGAGAAGTTCAGGATGTCGTGCCGGCGGTGCGGCGGTTCTTCAACGAACTCCACGCCTTCGGGCAGGGGCAGGAAGGTCTCTGAGGCGCTCAATACCTG
>JASLXP010000126.1 GCA_030740295.1 Planctomycetota bacterium | reverse complement strand
TGGTGTGACGCGAATAGGAGGAAATGCCTCTGAGAGGAACTTCTCCTCGGACCTCGCGGACATTCGGTATCGTTGGAAGAATCGGCAGGAACATCGGTGTCGGCGACAGTTTCCTGACCGTCAGTTCCAGAAGAGTAAAACTGGCTAGGACTGAGCTCGTGAGTACAGAAATTCGCAGGAAATTCCTTCTGTTAAAGAAACTCCTTCTAAGCCAGCAGAATGAAATAAGCAGGTAGAATGCGAGGGCGTAGATTATCCCCTCGTCGACCAGGATGTACCTCCAAAGGAATCCTGGAGTGACATATGGGCGAAGCAGGAAAAACAGAAGAGAGAATAGTAATCCACCGCCGGCCCACAGAATGATCTTCTGATATTTCGATAGCCCACTGATATTCACGAGATCATTCGTATACCCGGCATCTTTTAGCGGTTAAAGATCGTATGAGGCGTACCGCACAATATTCGCATAAAGCTTCTTCCACTCTGACCATCTGTAGAAGATCTGTTTTCCCTCATTCTCGGCAGGGTCGCCAAAAGGGAGCGCCATGACAAGCATCACTCTCTGCCCCGATTTCTTTGCATATTCTATGATGAAGGGATGTTCGCCAAGCTTCAGTAATATCTTGGGTTCCGATGCCAGCTTTTCCTTAAATTCAGGTTTCTGATAGTAGTAAGAATAGGGAAGCACAGATACGTCAATGTCCTTGAATATTGGGTGCTCGGTTGCTGGTGAATTCAGCTGTAAAGTCTGTTTTTCAATTTTGGCCGAAGCGATCGGCAGGTATTCATTGATCGGGTGCGCCGAGTCAATCTTGGTAAGGCCGAAAGTATTCTCGCCGCCACCGTATACGAGCCCTCCTCCATTCTCCAGGTAATTGGTAAGAATGGACATCCCTACAAACCGGGCCACATCAAACACTGCATTGTTGAAGACAAGACAGCGAAAATCGAAGAGGCGCTCGTAATCGTATGGGAAATCCGTCAGTCCGGTTCGATAGACCATAAAACCGGGGTGGTATCCTGCTTCCAATTCCGCTCCTTGAATGGAGCGAATGGCGCCTTCGATGCCCAGGACGCGG
The DNA here is from genome assembly GCA_030740295.1 of Planctomycetota bacterium. The sequence continues at coordinate 3,446 of JASLXP010000126.1, read as the reverse complement.
CTGTTTGCGCCGATGAGTCCGAAGACTTTGAAATCCTCGCGATTAACTTTGAGGCCTTCCGCCGGGGCAGGGATAAAAGGGTCTTGTTTAGCACGTTTCAGGAGCTTTACGGGCGTCCGCATGTCGGTACGGATATTTCTGCCGAAGCTGTAACTTCCGATATGGAAATGCTCCCACTCGCGCACCACCTGATTACCGTCCGCCAGGTCTATAAATGCTTTTGTGCGTATCATTACCGGGTCGCTGGATTTCCCTTCAAAGGTGACTTCACCGACCTGTGGCTCGATGTCGAGCTCCGTAAACTCCATGCTGCTGAGAATCTCCGATTTCTCTTCAGCGCCCAGCAGGTCATGAACGAGTTCAGGAACGAAGGTGATTTTGCTCGCTTTCTCATAGCTCGAAGTCACCTTGTAATTCAGGCGGAGCTGACCATCGTTGCGGCTTGGTTTGAGCTGAGCGATGAAGTACTCGGTGGCGTGATCCACCTTCTCCAAACCCATCGTCGGGATGATGTAAATCCGGGTCTTGACCGGACGTTTTTTGAGAATAAGAAGGTTGTCGTAAATCCATTCGACGGTGTAGGGCGACTTGGGCTGGTTGTTGTAAAGGAAGCTGATGTAGTCGTAATCCATCAGATAAACGACACCCTCTTTACGTGTGGGCGAGACGCGGGCCGACCAACCGTGATTGAAATCGTAGACGTATTCCTGCCCCTTCCCCGGCAGGTGGTTGATACCGCGGGCGGAAGGCCTGAAAACATGGTCGGGCGCTGTGATATCGATGCGTGAAGAATTGTGTGCCCAGTAAAGCGGCAGCTTGGTGAACTTCCCTTCGTTGATAAATTCCACGTCGAACAGGAAATACGGTGTACCCTGGCGTAGCGTCACCGTCCGCCGGATTTTCAGGTCCTGGAGCAGCTTGGAGATGATGCCGCTGTCTTTCGCGTTGATCCAGCCATCAAGTTTGGTCTCAAATATGACCTGCACTTCATCCGGGCCTCGCTTGGTTATCCTGTAATCGTACCACTTGCCGCGGAGCTCCTGGAAACGCCAGTCCTGTTCCCACACGTTGTCCTGCAGCAGCCCGCCGCCGCCCTTCAGGTTCTTCGGCTGAACCACTTCAAGAATCTCATTCTGGGTGGGGCGAAACACAAAACTCGTCACTGTCGAGCCGATCGCTGGCATCAGCCGCATACTGATCCAGTCTGTCTCCATAATGATGACACGATCACCATCTTCGTCTTCTGTTTCGGCAATGAATGCTCCCTGCCGTTCTTGTGCGTGTAAAAGCGATGGAAGAGAAGTGAGAAGGAATATTCGGAGCAATGTCTGATTCATATTCCAGATTTGAAGGAGATGGGAGTCCCGGTGCGAAGGTGGATACTATCGTTGATGCGATGTCAACTGCAATCAAACAGGACCACGCTACTGTGTTGCCACGTGGATCGTGATAGTCATCATAGCCCGATACAGTTCGAAAGAAGGGCTGGCTCGTTTCATTGACGACGAAACCAAGTGCCCGGTCATCTGGCGAAAGTAGGCCGGGAGCGCAACCGCACACATTCATATTCATCTCCATGATCATACTTCGACATATCCGCCTCTTGGCCTTTCTGTCTGTCATCCTCTGCAGTACATCTGCTTTCGCCCAGCGTGGGGACCGTAGAGGCCACGTGATGAAGGAAGTCTGGAAAGACATGGAGGTTCCGCCTTCACCTGTTTACAGGCCGGAAGAGGTTCTCAAGACCTTCCAGATTGCCGAGGGATTCAAGCTGGAGCTGGCCGCAAGCGAGCCGCTGATCGTAGACCCGGTACAGATTGTCTGGGATCCTGACGGGCGCATGTGGGCGGCCGAGATGCGGGGGTACATGCCCAACGTAGACGGTAAGGGAGAAGATGTTCGGAACGGTCAGATCGTAGTGCTCGAGGACCTCGATGACGATGGTAAATACGATAAAAGCACAGTGTTCCTGGGGGAGCTGCAGATGCCGCGAGCGGTGGCTTTAGTCGATGGCGGCGTCTTCGTGGCTGAGCCGCCCTTCCTCTGGTATTGCAAAGACAACGACGGCGATTTGAAGTGCGATGAAAAAATCGCAGTGCACAAAAAATACGCCCGCCAGGGTCCGGTCGAGCACACAGACAACGGCCTCGTCTGGGCCCTGGACAACTGGATGTACAACGCCAAGAGCAACAAACGTTTCAAATTCAAGAACGGCAAGATCATCGAAGAGCACACTAACTCTCACGGCCAGTGGGGCATCACTCAGGACAACTACGGTCGCCTCTACCACAACGGCAATTCCAGCTACCTGCACGCGGACCTGTTCCCTTACCACTACTTCAAACGGAACCCTGCGCTTTCCAGGCCGTCCGGCTTTGGACATCGCGTCGTCGGAGATCAGCGGACCTTCACCGCCCGTGTGAACCCCGGCATTAATCGCGGATACATGAGAGGCATGCTCACCAAGGAGGGGAAACTCTCACGCACAACTGGCTGCTCAGGCCAGGGCATTTTCCGCGGCGACGCACTGCCGGAGGACTGCATCGGCAACGGATTTGTCCCTGAGCCCTGCGGCAATCTTGTCGAGCGGTTTATCATCAGGGAAAACGGTGTGGAGTTGAAGGGAACGCGCGCCTATCCGAAGAAGGCGTTCCTCGCTTCGACCGATGAACGTTTCCGTCCTGTCAACTGTGAGACCGGCCCGGACGGCGGCCTCTACATCGTCGATCTGTACCGCGGGATCCTTCAGCACAAGGTCTACGTAACGACCTTCCTCCGTAAGCAGATTCTCGAACGTGGCCTCGACAAACCCGTCGGCCTGGGCCGCATCTATCGCGTCACCCACGAGAGCGGAAAACGCGGGCCGAAACCAAACCTTTCCAAAGCTGCGGCTAAGGAGCTTGTCCCACACCTCGCGCATCCCAACGGCTGGTGGCGTGATACCGCGCAGCGCATGCTCATCGAACGCAATGATAAATCCGTCGTTCCTGACATCCGAAAGATTGCGATGGATGACTCGAACCACCTCGGTCAGATTCATGCGCTATGGACTCTTGAAGGGCTCGACGCGGTCGACGCAGAGACCGTGGTTGCGGGTCTTGAGGCCGAGCATCACCAGACAAAGATCGCCGCGCTCCGCGTCGGCGAAGAGCTGATCGGGACGAAATCAGAGAAGGGCTTCTTCGCAGGGATGGTGGATTTGCTTGAAGACGAATCACGGGCCGTTCACGTACAGTTGATGTTCACCCTAGGCCAGGCAAAGAAGAATGAGAAGGTCCTGAAATTGATGCAGAAGCACGCTGCGATACATGGTGGCGATAAATATGTACGCCAGGCATACCTCTCCGGCGTTTACGGCGTTGAATTAAACCAGGCCGCAATGCTCGTGAACGACCCGGCAAACAAAACCAACAAGAAACTCGGAGGCTTACTGAAAGACCTCGCTT
>JASLXP010000125.1 GCA_030740295.1 Planctomycetota bacterium | reverse complement strand
AGACGCAGGCGGCAGAGCAACCGGTCAAGCTCTGCGTTTTCCCCACTTCCGAAAAAGGCCGAGAACAAGGAACAGGAACATGGTGAGGAAGAGAAGGGCGGTTTAGACGAAAGCGACATGGCTGCGGATTCGCTCGTCTGTCGAAACAGGAGCTGGAGTAAAGACTTTGACCGGGACTGGACTCACCATCCGCTCAAAGGGCCCGACTGAAAAATGCCTTACCCCAACTCTTCTCGTGCCGACAGCGGAGTTCGTTTGGATAAATCTCCCGCGCTGGCAGCCGTTGCCTTTGTGGCTCTGCGGTGCAAGAATCCGCTGACTGATACATGACTTTCGTAACAACACCTCAACTCATGACTAAGACTTCATTCGCGCTGATACTTCTATCTGTTTGCCTGCAAGGACTATTCGCAGAACGATGGTGGGACGAAGTATCCGCCACCAATCCCATCGATGAAGTATTTGGGGAAGGCGGGGAAATCAGTTGGGAACTGCCTCCACCCACCAAACAGGTGCAGTATGAATTTGCCAGAGAAGAGGCACTTGACCGTCCGGTTCTTACGAACCATGGCCCGAGATATCTCACCGTTAAGGGGCGTACAGTACACGGCTCCGGCATCGAGGTTGTCTGCCGTGTCCGTCTGCTCGTGTCTGAAAAACGGAAGAACATCAGACTGCAACTCGCCTTGGCCAAAGACCCGCAAAGCTCCAGTGATCCAGGCGTGAATCTCTCCCTCTCCGCTACGCACGGTAGGCCAAATGTCTATCTCGTTTTGCGCACCGCTTTTTTTACCAAGCGATTCAATCTGAATCTGAATCCTTACCCCGTCATCAGTCCTGTCCTTGCGGAGAATGTTCGCAGACCATTAGAGGCGGCGATGGCAGCAGCCCCCGCTGTTGCGGAGAAGTGGCTGACCGTGCGATGCCAGTTGGGGCATGACTGGTTGCGCGTCTGGCTTGATGACCGGTTGGTGGCAGACCTGAAGGAAGCCGATCTCAAAGTTGCCCGTGACGAAGCAAGAAAGACCGAGTTGGAGAGGATAAATGCCCTGACTGATCCAAAGGTCAAAGCCGCGCGCCTGAAGGTCTTTAAAGCGAAGCGACTCAGGAAAAACGCGCTGCCGACCAGTGGCTTTCACCAGGTGACGCTTCCCGCCGGGGGGCAACTTTCGGATTTCCAGGTCACAAAGCTGAAGGGATTCGCCGGCAGCCGCACGTTCGAGACGATTGCACTGGACGGTTACGTACGCGCCCGTGAGCTGTTGGGAAAGAGAGGCACTGCTGTATCAGATGAGTCACTTCCATTCGGCAAAGCGGTCGAGGTGAATGGCATCCCTTTCCGTTTTGCGAAGCCTTCTTCGAATGGCGGCGCGGACCACATTGATGTTGGTGAGAGCCTGTTGAGGCAGGCGAACATGGAGGGCTACTTTCCCTCGCGCACACAAAGGTTCATCGGAGCTTCTGCGGTTGACCCGGCCCGCATTCAACTGCGAATCCCAAACGGCCGTTACGACGAGCTTCATGTAATAGCGGCCTTTGATGAGGAAAAGAACAGCATCCCGATCCTAACCGCGTCTTTCTATCGTCCGGTTGCTGGCTTCCCAAAGTTATTTGAGACCACGATCCCTTCGTATCGAGACAAGAAGTCCTCTTCGGCGACTCCGCTGCCCGTTCGCCTGGAGACCGGCAGGAAGGCAAATCTTTGGCTGGTGACGATTCCTCTCGATCCGGCAGCCCTCGCCAGCTTTTCTGATCTGGACATCCTCGAGCTCGAACTGACCAAGAAGGTGTATCAGTATCGTAGCTATCCCGATCCTTACATCTACGGCTGGCATCAGGGCGGTCTGCCAAGTGGCGTGCATGTTTATGCGGCGACGCTGCGCCGGCCCGAGCTCCACATGAAGCTGGAGCCCGTTCCGTTCGGACATGTGTGGACTGCACCTCAGAAGCCCCTCTACAAAATCCAATTGCAGAACCGATCAGAAGAGGCGAGACAGGTCACTCTGACCGCCGAAACGACCAGCTACGACGGCGAGGAGACGACGAAGCAGGAAAAAGAGATCATTATCCCGGCTGGCAAAACAGTGGATCAGCCATACACCTTTACGATAAAGAAACATGGAATCCACGTGCTGCGCGTCACACTCAGCGATGGCAAAACGAATTGGACTGAGGAGCGGAATTTCTGTCGGCTCGCGCCCGACACGCGGCCCGCGAAGTTTGAAAATGGTAAAGGGCCGATGTTTGGCTTCTGGAGCTATGCAGGTGGACACCACACGCCGCCAGCTAAAGAGCATTACCGACTGATGGCAATGGCCGGGGCGCGAGGATACGTCCACTATCGAGAGCCGAAGGACACATCCATCAGTGAGATTTTCGAGAAGCACAATTTCCAATTCGGGCCAAACGCCTGGCCCATCCGACCCCAGTGGAGCTGGGCGGCAGAGGAGAATCCCGATCCGAAGAAAAGGGCAGAATTCCAGAAGACGGCGATCGCAAACATTCGAAAGGCGCAGGGCGACAACCCTTCGCTCCTTAGCTTTTATCCGGAGCCTCATCTTTCCCAGCGCCTCACGGCCGGTAATCCGCAGGATTACTGGGGCGAGCCGCCTTACGAATATACGGACGCAGAAAGACGAGCCCTGCGTGTTTTCACCAACACATCGATTGCCGCGGCCGAGGCCGTCCGCAAAGAATGGCCGGACGCAAAGATACTCATCCCCTGGGGAGATCCGGGTTTCATCTGGCCACTGTTGCGCAGCGGTTTTCCAAAACACCTCATCGATGGCAGTGGACTCGACATGATCGGCTTCGAGCGCCTCCCCGAGCAGCAGATTCATCAGCAGAGCAACCACCGCCTCTACATTTTGAGAGAGGAATATCGGAAGTTCGGAATGAAGAAACCGTTCCTGCCCTACGTTGAAGGTACGTTCGTACCGACCGAGCCCGGCGCATGCACCTGGGATGAGCAGGCCAACCTCTACCACCGCTGGACTATCCTCAGCCTCGCCTATGGCATCACGCATTTTTATTCCGGTTGGTTCGCCTTCGACTGCGGCAATTACTACGGCGCCGAGCACTACGGCGGATGCGGCATCCAGCGTCGCATACCGTACGCCGATCCCAAGCCAGCTTACGCGCACTACGCCACGATGACGCGCATGCTCGATCACTCGAAGTTTGAAAAGTGGCTGCCCACCGGATCTCATTCGACTTACTGCCTGAAATTCAATCGCCTGTCAGGCGGCCCGGCCTTTGTACTCTGGACATTGCGCGGGAAACGGGAAGTCTCCCTCACCCTGAATACTGATGCGACAGTCACCATCACCGACAGCATGGATAACGGTGTTGGGATGAAATCATCTGAGGGAGCCGTCAAAGTGAAGACCGGTCCTTCGCCGATATACGTGACAGGGGCAGACATCAAAAGCGTGCAGGTGGGCGAGGCAGATCATTCGGATGCGGTCCAGTGGTCGAGAACGCGCAACCAGCGAACCTGGTTCTCCGGACCCATTGATGTTTCGCTCTCGAACCAGGGCGACGCCCGAACCGGGAGCCCTCAGATTCAGAGAGAGCTCAAACTGGGTTCACTCGGTGACGGCTCCTGGATTCTCGCGCCCGCCGAACGAGACCAGCTTTACGAATCCAACAATTACGACACCGCTCGCTATCACGGAAAGATGTCTGCCCGTATCGTCACCGATGAGAAACGGGCCGGCACGCACCTGGCCATCCGCCTTGAGAAACAGGACAAGGTCCGAAAGCTGATGCCGTGGTATTCGGTCTTGCGTCCACGAAAGCCAATCGTGATTCCCGGTAAAGCCCGTCATCTTGCGCTCTGGGTAAAAGCGAACAGCGACTGGGGTCGCGTGGTCTACTCCCTGAAGGATGCGAAGGGCGAACGCTGGGTAAGTATCGGCACAAAGGACCAATGGAATTGCGACGACGTGCACAGTTGGTCGAGTTTTAATTTCGATGGCTGGCGACGCATCCATTTCGAACTGCCTTCGCACGCCGCTTACGACACCTTCCGCGAATACGGTACGACCTGGTGGCGTTACACGGACGACGGCATCGTCGACCTGCCGTTGACGATTGAGAAGATCATCATCGAGCGCCGCACACACGTCCTTTATGTCAACGACATCCAGCGCGCGAGCTCGGGGGACGTGCTTTTAAGCGATCTGAGTGCCGAGTACGAGACCGGGAACTTGAGCTCGAAGGCCGTCGTCCAAAGTCGTATTCGCATGCCGCTGCCGAAGGCGCCAGAGGGCCTCAAGAATCTGATTCAGGAGATGGTGAAGAATCCATTACTGCCCACCAGGCTACACAAGGTGACCGACCCGGACTGGGGATACGACGGCACTCGATGCCACGTGCATTTCGATGGAATGATCGGCGCCGCCCAGTACCAGGTTTGGGTAGCCGCGCACCGCGACGGCCGTGGTGCCGTCAAGATGGCAACATTCAAAAAGACCGGCGAACTCCTCCAACGCCTGCGACCGGCCGTACAGCTTTATCTGTGGGTCACGTGGTCGGACAAGGGAGAGGGCAAGGAGAAAAAACAGAGTCAGCCATCAAACGTATTGCCGATCAAACTGGTGGACGCCTTCGGGCAGAAATGAATGACCTCGAACATCTAATCAACTGACAGACACGTAAATCTAAAGATGAATATAAACGACGATATCATCCAGGCGGCTCAAGAGGCCCCGTTGTCAATGCAATTCGAAGGTGCAAAGAAGAAAGGCTTCACTAAGTGGAAATCCAAATTTCGCAAAAAGCTGATCAGACTCCTGGGAGATACCTCACCGCCCTGTAGTTGGCAGTGTCCTGAACAATCCCGCACGGATTTTGAAGACCACACAAGATTGGAATTCATACTTCAGTCCGAAGGCACCCCCTCCGTCCCGCTGTACCTGCTCATACCGAAGGGACAGAAGGCGGGGCCGATGCCGGCTGTACTGTGTATCCACGGCCACGGCCATTGCGGACACCACCCCGTCGCAGGCAGGGATGACTTACCCGGAGTAGCAGACGCCATAAAGGAAGCACAATACGACTACGGCCTGCAGTTCGTACGCAGGGGATATATTGTCGCTGCGCCATGCATGATCCCCTTCGGGTGCCGAGTGGAAAAAGACACCTACGACTCCGACCCGTGCGCGGTAACGTTCGTGCGAATGCAGGCACTCGGCAAACTGCTCATTGCAGAAAACGTGAGAGACCTCAGATGGTCCTTGGATTTTCTTTGCTCGAGGTCTGAAGTAGACAATAAACGCATTGGCTGCGCGGGCCTCTCCTACGGCGGTCGAATGACCATGTTCACCACCGCAGTCGACAAACGAATAAAGGTGGCCGCGGTGAGTGGGGCACTGAATCTCCTCCAGGAACGAATAGGCAATCGTTACAGTTGCGGCTCTCAGATCGTGCCCGGTTTACTGAAATACGGAGATTTCTCTGAAATAGGATCCTTGATCGCCCCTCGTCCCTGCATATGGGAAACCGGCTCAACGGACGGCCTGATTGTGCCGGTCTGGTCAGATATTTTTCGCGACCGGTTGCTGCGTGCGTACCGTGCAGCAGGTAAAGAAAGAAATCTATATTTCGATCGATTCGAAGGAGGCCATCGCTGGAACGGCAAAATCGCCTTCCCAGTCTTCGACGAAGTTTTGAAACCCTCGTCTGTTGCCTCTGAGTCTTGAGAGGACCGGTTTCAAACTGCGGTAACCGGACAAGACAGAATGGACGAAACGAGCGCAGCGAGTCGAGTCCGTACCGAGAAGGAAGCCATCATGGATGAACGTGCCATATCGGCTCTGCGGGATCGCTCTGATGTGGGGCCAAAGTCACTCTTATCTCTCCGAGTGAAAGAACGAAACTCTCGCCCTCCTGCTCACATGCAGGCGTAACAGCATGACCCTCTTCCGTGGGAAAGGCCTCGATGAACGTGATGAAGACCGCGCTGTCGGCAGGCTCGGCATTGCACAATCTCAAAGTGCAGAGATCGCGATCGATGTGAGCACTGCCAACGCCCTTGACCGCCAGGAGCTCGTCGTGGCCCTCGACATCGTTGGGTGCAAGTGCGGTAATTCTGGCCGATCCGTTCTCGCCGCCGGTTATCCAGGCGTTGTGGCCGTCTGAATTGAAGGGTCTGTCTGCGGCGAAATTCTGGCCGTACGAGTGGAAGTGGAGATCAAAAGTGGAGGGCTCTCTTGACTGCAACTCATCCACAATGATCCAAGTCAGCGGCTTGAGGTAAATCACGTGGCGCAGAAATTTTGTCAGCCCGGCCTGCGGTTCGTAAGCGGGTGCGACGTCGGCGATTACATCGTCAATGTCTGCTGTCGAAACGGCGCGCAGAATGGAAGGGCCTCGCTGCTGTTGGCGCAGTTCCACACACTCGAACCATTCCGATCCGTCCTCGGGCGATTCACCCGTCTGCCCAATCCCGTTCACCAGTACTGTATTGTGATACTCCGTCTTTTTGCGGGCGTACCCGGCGTTGACGATGAGCCAGTCGCCGCACGCGTGAACCTGGAAAGAGCCGGCATCGGGCGCCATGTGCCCGCCACCGATACACTGCTGGTAGTCATTCAGTGCGAGGTGTCCAGCATGGGGGCCGGACTTGAAAGCGAAGGCCGCCTCATCTCCATCCCATCCGGAACGCATCACGACCATGTCCTTGTCATCGAAATGGCGAAACGTCGGCAGCGCATCAGGTGGGGCTTCATCGAGGGATGGATCGTACCATGCCAGATTGAGGTAAGCGGGCTGTATGTTTGAAAGGTCTTTTTCGTCCTGAATTCTTCCCACCCACTGCGCGTGCGGATCGCCATAGGCCGAGGCCAGCCGGCGCAGGAAGTAGTCGGGGCCGTGCCAGTTAAACCGTGAGCCGTCACCAAAACAGTGGTGCACCGAGTGCCGGTGCAGATGCTTTCGGCCGATCATGCTGTAGGTGTAGAAGTAAGGGATGTTTCGCAGATGCTCGGAGGCTCTAAAGAAATTCCAGCCCAGCAGCTTGTCGACCATGTCGAGAACACGGACGCAGTAATTCGTGTAGAAGCCGCCATAGTTGATGCCCTCCGGAGAAACACCATCCGGCCCCATGCCGTGGACGAACATGCGACACTTCTCATGGATGCCTCTGATCCACGGTGCGACGCCGTCCATGTCGCCGTAGATGGCAAAGGCGGCCGCGGCAAAGTTGGCGAAGCCGTGCATGAAGATATTCCATTCATAAGTGGAAGCTTCGTATATCTCGTAGCGTGACAAGGCCGAATAGTAGGAATCGCCATAGCTGAACATGCACTCCCGTGCAGAGGCCTTGACCTCCGTGTCCAGGTGCCCGTGCAGCCAGTCGTAGCCCAGTGCAAGGTCTTGCAGAGCGTTGTCGTGGCGCTGTCCCTCTGTAGCGACATCGTCCGGCCAGTCGGACTCGATGAGCCTCAGCATCCCTGCGCGAGCTGCGTCAAGGTGTTGCTCTTCGTCTTTCAGCAAAAAGAGCAGGGCATTGCTGGGGGTGCAGCCGTTCTCAGCCGCATCGGCCACCCGTTGGAGCCACCTGGACCAAGGAGCCTCGGTCATGTGCGCTTTGAGTTCAGCGATGCGTTGTTCGTCAAAAAAGATCCGTGGATGAGTATCGGCCAGTGAACGTTCCAGCCGGGTGACGCCGTTGATGATTTCGGGATGTGTTGTCATCGTCACTGTAAGTTCCCTTCCTGTCGGAGCTCGGTGTCAATTATCACTGCGAACAGCTTACTAAACACGACGTCATAAGAGATTTTGCATATGCCACGGCGTATGACGCTCAGTCACCAGTTCTTCGCCTCCACGGGGCCTGCCCCCGTGGCGCGATGATTGGAGGCTAGAATCGTCCAACCCACTCCCAGAATGCCAACAGCGCATCAAATCCAGCAACCGGAAAAGTGCTCCAAACGCCCGCCCGCGGGGGTTTGGAGCACTTTTCCGGTTGGT
>JASLXP010000124.1 GCA_030740295.1 Planctomycetota bacterium | reverse complement strand
TGAATCAGGTTGGATGGTTAGAAGGGGAGAATGAAACGGAAAGACCCCTTGCCAGCTTGCCTGGCAGGTGAATCAGGTTGAATGGTTTCCTCCCTGGCTCTTGAGCTAACCTTTCAACCTGATTCACCCGTGAGGCGAGCTGGCGAGCCCACAGGGGTCGTTCTTCCCGAATTGGTAACTATTTCATTCCACCACACGAGATGAGTTCTGTAGTTAGCCGTTGTTGGCGTGGTCGCGGGGGCCGGCCTCGCTGAGATCGATTGGCTCGAAACCGAGCTTGAACGCGGGGGAGTCGGGATGCAGAGCGAAGTCGCCGTTGTCCGGATCAACGAACAGCGGGTCCGCGATCAGGGAGCCCTTGTCATTGCCCTGCGCCTGCCATTCTTCAAGCGTCTTGCCAGCGAAGGTCACTGGTCGGCCTGATGTTTCGAAGTAAACATTGTTGTCAAACTTGCAGTGGGTGACCGTCGCCTTGTCGGCGTCGAGCTTGCGGCTCCAGGCGTCGGGATACGTGGTCAGTTCATCGGGAGACGCGAGCCATTTTCCGCCAAGCAGATCGCCTTCGGCATAATAGACAATGTTGCGGCGGGCAGTAAACGAGCAGTGTGGCTCCATAACGGTGCGCTGAATCTGACACTCTCGGCCGAACGCGAAGATATTGTTCACAACTTCGTTCTCCCGGCCGCGGAGATGGTGCAGAGGGTAGCCCTGGCAACGATAGACAATATTCTTCTCGACCAGGACGAAGCTGCTGGCCGAGTCGAGGAATATGCCCTGTGCACCGTAGACTCGGCAGGCCACGTCATGGATCAGGTTGTAGCGGATGCGGGTGCCAGTAACTACCCCGCCCGTCCAGATAGCCGACTGATCGCTCAGGACGTCGCCCCGCAAATGATGAATGTGGTTGTACTCGACGACGTTCCCCATCCCATAGTTCTTGCCATAGCCACAGAGCCCCGTCAGACAGATTCCTTCGCTGAACAGATCGCAGATGTGATTGTGCAGGATTCTGTTGGCTGGACTGTTGCTGATAAGGATGCCATGGCCAGTCTTGAAGATACGTCCGCCCTGCGCGATGGAGTTGTCCGTGATGTTCGTGCGTAAGGTATCGCACCCAGCTTTCGGAATGCCTTCGGCTACGGTTTCGGAATCCACCTTCACCCCCCCGGCGCCCAAGTCGTGGATCCGGTTGTGACATGCCTCGTTATCCATGCATCCCCCGGCCACCTGGATCCCCCAGGTGCCGACGTGCTCGATGACGCTGTGTGAGATGCTGCAATGCTCCGCGTGCGTCAGAAACACCGCGCCGGGCACAGCCGCAGCATCAACAGAGCCGGCCATGTCGCTGGGGAAATTCCACTCGGTGTGCGAGAACGTGATACCTTTGAAGTGGACGTGCGCGACCTTTCGATTTTTCGTGCCAACGATACGCAGCAGTTGCTCCAACTGCGGTGCAACAACGGCGGCACAACCGGGTTTTTCCCCACGCTTCGGAAGGTAATACAGCCGTCCCTTCGTGCGATCCAAGTACCACTGCCCCGCGGTATCGAGCGCCTCGAATACGTTCTCGATCCAGTACACGGCATATCGCGTGCCCCGCCGGCTGCTGTCATCGTGCAGACTCCACTTGCTTAGCCGGTCAAGAGTCACTGCCCGTTTTCTCGTGTCCACGCCGGCGATGTGGAAATGGCTCTCGCACCACTGGTGGGGCGCAATGATCTCCACGTCTTGCAGATTCCGCCATCGCCTGATGTGGCCTTTGAGGTACTCGAAGCAATCCTGTCTGCACTGCTGCTTCCATGCGGCCCCGATGCCATGACGTTTTACCACTTTCTCGTACGTACCTGGCGGGAAATCCGGCAGGCCTTTGATCCGGTACATGCCGCGCTTCGGCAGGCGCGTACGTGGACGGCGCTCGCCGTTAACGAAGAGCTGGTGAAAGTACCATTCCCCACGCTTGACTTCGGGAATCTCCGTCACCCAGACGCGTCTGCCCTTCAGCTTCTCTTCGCGGAAGTCCTCTATCTGCCGCCCGCCGCTCAGGATTGGCATCTCGCCCGGATGGGCAGCGTAAGTGACCGGGCACTCCACGTCTCCTGAATCCTTCGGACCCAGCACAAGGGGCCGGTCCAGAAAGTACGTCCCCCCTCGCAGCACGATGCGGACAGGTGCCGTCAGCCGGCCTTTCCGCTTCAGTGCTCGAACCGCGTTGCGCGCCCGCTCGATGGTCGCAAATGGCCCGTCGCCCTCATCAGGTTCTGCGATGGTGCCTGACCACCCGTCGTTACCTTCGGGTGATACAAACAGACAGATCTCGTTTTCGGCTGACATCCGGAAGGTCTCCTGTGTGAGTACAGCGCAGGGCGACACCTCATCGACACAAGGTGTTCGAGGCGCACTTCAGCGGCATCTCCAACGATTCTGGCGTGTTGCAGAAGTCTGGTCGGAGCTCCAAGTGATTCGAGCAAGTTGAAAGCTTCTGTTTTGGAGTTAATCACGATTCAAAGGAGCAGCTAACGTCGGAACTGACCGAGTCCGGACGATGACCGACATCGTCGCAGAACACGGATGATTTAAAAAAATCAGAAACGCTAAAGAGCGCGAGTACTGAGGGCTTCGGTCGAGTGACTTTGTTAGATGGCCATGGTGGTCAGTTTGCAACGACAATTGAACAAACTTCACATACCAATCTAATGCTTCGGGATGTGAGCGGCAAGGGGCACTGTGGGCATTTCGTGGTCGGTTGAAAATCATCTGCTCCAGAATCTTGGAACCACCAGTAGTAGCATCGTCGGTGCGAGTTGAGCGCGTCGCTAAGCGCGAGACCGCGAGTGTTTACGGAACTCGTTGGATTCGATAACTGTTCAAAGGCCCAAGATTCAAATTCAACGGATTCCAGCCATAAGTGATGGAAGGAATCATGGAATGTGCGCCAGAATGCTAAGTCCTCGGCGAGTTGTGCGGAGAAACCGATACGTTCCGGTGGAACTTCAAGGTTGCATTCGAGGCAGCTTATCGGGTTGTACGAGAGATGGCACTGCAGGACGATCGGATGGTGATCGAGACATGAGCAGATTTCATGCGCTGGTGTTGGCGCTGGGGGCTTCAGCTTCCAGTAGGGATCGTCTTCTTCTTGAGCCATCGCCTTTAAGTGAGGGTTCTCTAGCCATCTAACGTCTAAGCTCAGAGACTGCGGACAGCCACGAGCGGATTAAAAGGAAAGTAAACATCAAAGCAACGATTGACTCCAATTTGAGACGCCAGAAAGCAGTTCTCTGGAGCGCTCTGGTTATGCGCTTGTCTGTTCTCGCGCCCACTTCTGGAGTCTGGTATCAAAGTCATTATTCACGGTCGCGGTCTGCCCTTCTGCCGGTAGCGATTGGGCAATTCGAAGCTAAGGCTTCAGTTTCGACAGCGCCGCAGGGGACGTGCCCGTCTAATTGCTGCCAATAGCACGCTTTTCAAGCCGAGCCTGGTCTGCACGAATCTCGACATGCATGTCCAGGAACATGCAGTGGCCGCCTCGGACTTCTGGATTGTCCGCGGCGGAATGCCTTCGCCCGAACTCGATCAGCAGCGGCACTTCGCTCGGGGGGGCCGGATTCATGACTCCAGCGCGTGGCCAACTCTGAATGAAAGTGTAGGAGGAAGGTATCCCGTTCATGATGATTGCGGGGGCCGAGTCGAGAGGACACCGCAGCGCCTCGATACCTGCTGCATGTTCCTGCGACCTCGTCGGATTGAGCGCGTCTGCCGAGTACCATGGTGGTGGCTCTCCGAAGTATCCTGTCTCCGAGGTGAGCTTGTACCCCAGTTCCTTCACGTAATAGCTGGGATCAGGGTGAGACCAACCACCCCACTGCGCAACGTAGCCACGGATCGCGAGGGCACACTGCATGATCCGGGCACGACAGGTTGCCCGGTGCGCAACTGCTCTAGTGCGCAGATGCAGAGGCACGCTGATCGCAAGGAGCGTCAAACAGATGACGGCAAGAAAAAGCACTGGTGTCCTACGCTCCATGCCCAGCCCGATACAGCGAAAGCTCTTCAGATCGTCAGGCATAACGTCTAAGCTGACAGACTTGCACGAGCTCCGCCCACCAGCAAGTTAAAGAAAAAATCAAAGCGGAGTTGAACGTCCAGTCACGGTATTCGTGCAAGTTCTGTCGAGCGCTTTGTTATGTGCCTATTTGGGGACGGTCTGGCCTCCTGCAATTCTCAAGGGGTCAGGGACGAGCTGAACGTATCGCTCGATGATCGCCTCGACAAGTTCAGCACTTTCGGAAGTTACGGTCAGAAGAACGCGATAGTTTGAGGAAAGTTCAGGGTTGAGCCCGTAAGCAAGAGAGCGTTCAGCTTCAACGCAAAAATCGGTTCCGATAAAAGCTAATCGGAAGTACGTGCTGAAAAGGCCATTCGCTTTATGCACCACTCTCTCACAGGACGGGTCCATCTCTACGCAGATCTTCCACATGGTCGAGACAGCATCTGTCAGACAGGTCGTGAGGCGAGTGAACCTGGAAACGTTGCTCATAGACTCAAAGAGCCCTTGCCGGAACGAGCTCCACTTGACGACCTCTCCCGGCCCGTTGGGTCGCACTTCGAGTACCTTTCGACTCATCAAAACGGCTCCCGTGCTGGCGCACATAACATTAGTGGTACAGGCAGATTTGACCTGAGATATCCATATTGAACAAGCTTCGGGCAATATCGCCCTGTTGAAATATCACACTTACCTGACAGCATGCGATGGACTCTCCTGGTGCCGCTTCACAACATGCATCTCTGGAGCGACATCAGGTTCCTACGCCGGTGCGGCCAGAGGCAGTGTACCCGGGGTCGCCAACATTTGTGCCGTCGCAGGAGATTCCTTCGAAATAGCGGGTTGCTTCAAAACCTACTTCTCGATCTTCCGCAGTTTGAAGATGGCTTCCTCGGTGAACCCCGCCTCTCTGAGCGCCTCCAGACTGGATACCAGGCCCGGCGTGGCATTCAGGTGCATGCTGGTATATCGCTCCCGCCAACTGTGGAGTTTCTCGGCGATGAACTTCGCATTGTGCTCGATGTATTTTCGATTACCCGTCAGTTGCCAGGCGCTGGTGAAGAATGCGAAGGGCGGCCAGGTGCCCTGGGCTTTGCCTGCCATCAGATCGTCCACATATTCCAGGAATCTTTTGAGCATGGCTGAGTCGCCCACCGAGCGCAGATACTCCGGATAGACGGTCGGTTGGAAGGCCATCGCGTGCTGTTCGCGGAACGGCACTTTTACCGTGTGGTCGGCCTGATCCCAGCGGTGCGCGAGCAGGATCGGATCGCCGGTGGCTTCGTAAGCATCGTTGAAGGCTTTCAACATGTAGACGCCGTTGCGGCCCCAAGTGGGTCGGGTGTGGAGCTTTGTGAGACTCGTCCGCCATTCATTGAAGGTGTCCCAGTATCGGCGGTCCCCGGTAAGGTAGTAATTCAGCAACTGGTAATCGGGACAGACCATGTGATCCCATAGCGCGGCCGAGCCGCCCCAGTGATGAAATCCTTTGCAGTGGAACACACCGCCCGGCACGTGCTGATGAAGCAACTGTCCGGGCTTGCTGTATTCGTGACAGGTATCGATGTTGGCCACGTGCCGGGCGTGCCGTCGGGCCATCCGGAAATAGCGTTTCTCGCCGCTGCGGGCATACATCAGCCAGAGCATGTACGCGTGGTCGTAATGATTGTTCAGCCAGACGCGATGCCAGACCTGTTTGGTCGCGGTAGCCGTGCCGTTGTACGTATGCCCATCGAGAAAGTTGAACAGGCCGTAGTCCCCGTTGCGCTCGCAGACTGAGTCGTAGAACCAGGTCCACGCGGTATCCATCAGCGATTCGAGGCGCGGGAATTGTTTCGTGTCCTTTGGCGAGAACGGCCAGATAGCGCGGCTGGCCCCGATCCACTGCGGGTCAGGGATGCCGTGCGGATTTTCCTGAAACACGCCCGCGAGCCGGACCGCATCTTCGACCGGCGAATCCGGCGCGCCGAGCCCGAGCAGCATTTCGTTGTGAATGGCGATGCCGTGCGCGTTCGACTGCAGCCCGAGGGCGGCGTAGCTGTCTGCGTTCCCCTGGCCCGGATTTTTCTCCACCTCCTGCTTGATACGATCAAAGTAGGATTGCGGGAAAGCCAGGCTCGTGCCGTAGTAGGATTGCCGGTGTGCGTACCAGAGCTTCCAGATGTTGTCGGGATCAAGTTCACGGCGTGCCTGGTAATCCCACGACCCGGAAAAGGCCGCGGGATGGGTCGGCCAGGGGTGAACGCTGATGCCACCTTCATCAAAGCTGAATTCTTTGGGATAGAGCTGCCAGGCATCCCGCAGGGCCATGATGACGCGGGCCCGCGGCGACACGACCGAGACCATGCCCAGCGACTTCGTCCCGTTCTGCAAGCTGTCAGGCCGGTTTGGGTCTGCACTGGCTTCCATGACTTTGAATTCGTTCCACCAGCGCTGGTTCAGGTAAGAGCCTTTCTTCGTGGCCTTGCGTGTGACGGGCGAGCCGTCGAGATGAGCGAAACTGCCGGTCTTCGTGCCCGGCACTCCCAACTGCAAGCCGATGCCGCGAATCTTTTCCTTTTTGTCATCGAAGGTGATGACAAAAGTGTGGTCCATGTGAAGGAAAGCCTGGCCTGCATAAGCAGTGAAGCGCAGCGTGGCCCGGCAGTTTCGTTCCTTCTTCCGCCGGCCTTCGTACCATCCGTCTACACGCAGCACGGCCTTCAGCGGGCCAGATTCTTCGATGGTGAATTTCAGGTCGCCCGTCAGGTCGCAGCGTCCACCGTCAACGCTTGTAGCGATCCAATAGGCGCCGTCGTCTGGGCCGGACTGGATCACCTGTTCGTCCTTTGAAAACTTTCCGTTTCCGTCCGCGTCGAGCCAGGCCGCATCCGGAAGGCCTTTGCCCGCGGCCGTCCATCTGAAGCGAGCGGGGCCGGTCGTGATTTCAACGGCGCCATTACTGGAAGTTACGGGCAATGGCTTTCTGTTTCTTGAGCTCGATGGCTTGCTGTTGATCACAGCAACGTAGTCGGAAGCGATTCCATTCTCGTATTCCGCGATGAAGTCCAGCCCAAGCCATCGGATGCTCCTGCCTCTGTCCCAGGATTGCCGGACGGTTTTCTGGCTGGAGATTCTTTTTCTGCCATGAAACACCGTGATCTGCTGAGGATCTCGTACGAGGCCACGCGAAAGGGGCAGCCCCGTCGAAATGGGAAAGGCGCCGTTGTACCCGCCGTCGGCTCCGCCCAGCCTGAAGAATCTCAAAGGTACGCGAACCGGCAGTTTCACTTCGCTGATTCCAGTCTTCTCAGTGCGAATCATGGGACGCTCTGCTGTCGCCAGCGTCTTGCCCGCGGGGTCCAGCAACTTCGCGCTCCATTGGTATGTGCCTTCGGGCAAACCGGAGATGTCCACCTGCGCGGCGATGTATCCTGCACTTTCAACGGGCAGCATCGTGAAGCCGCGCTCGCCATCGATGGAAGCCAACTCCAACTGAAGCTCCGATCCTTTCGGTGGCGCTACCGGCACAAAGAGAGCGACTTCCGCATTTTCAAATTGGCCGTCATAGTTTTCCCGGTCCGGGTAGAGCTTCACCTCGTAGGGCAGGTGCAGCCGCGATGCGTGTTCTGCAGTCGCCTTCTCACCGAAGATGAGCCGGCCAAACCGGGGCACATCACGAAATCCGTTCTGGACCGGGGCCCATGATTGGTATTCCGTGGGGAGCTTTCTGTCACGAGAGAAATAATTCCCACGGCAGAAATTCATCGCCCACACTGCCCCGTTCTTCAGGGTCGCACCGTCCAATGAATCGGCATCGATCTCCATTTCAAGGATCCAGCGATCTGCGAGCTTCTGTCCCGTAGCTTTCCATTTGCCGTCCCATGCTTTGGATTCTGTGTCGTTGGCGTCGTAGACAATCAGGTTGCCGTTCGGGAGAGGCTTCGTGCCACGCGGGCCCACCGCGAGTTGAAAATACTGATTGCCGTCGCATTTGGGAGACAGGAAAAATTCAGCACATTCGCCCGGCCAGTTGTCACGCGGTTGCTTCGCGCGGTCTTCTCCCCGCTCTCCGAAAGTAGACATCGAGCTGTCCATCATTTCCGCGCCGAGGAAGATGCGGTTCTGTTCCACATCAAAGAGGACGCAGAACCGAGTCCCGTCTATGGCAGGCGCGCCGGTGACATAATTTTGGAACTGGTCGATCCAGTTGCCCCTCTTCCAGGCCGCTTCATCGAGCTTTCCGTCGATGCTTATCGGTGTGCTGGCAGTGGCTGCAAAGCCGGCAGGAACCTCAGAGGGCGGCGGCCCTTGCAGGCGGCGAATCTTCGAGACTTTCAGATCCTGAGCCCAAAGAATGGTGCACGCCACTGGCAGAAGCGCGATGCAAGAGATCAGGTCCTTACGGACTATCAGTTCTCTCCGACTGTCGGAGTTGTAGTCGTTCATGACGGATGGTTCAGAGAAGACCGAGAAGTAAAAAGCCACCGATTCTGAATGGAGGTTGCGGCCGTAGGTCGCTTCAAGTTAAGTAGTGAGCGGCTTGTGGCACAGCAGTCATGTCCATGGAGAGTTCAAGTGAGCATGAGCAACAGAGATTACAGGGCGGTCGACCTGTTTGCGATTACGCTGACAGGGATTGGCGTCATTTATTTCTGTCTTTCCGTCTTCGTTTATGAGAAGTATCAAAAGAGAAGCGCGGGACTGTTTAGCGCCAGTGAATTGTGTCCCGAAGGGACTTAGGCGGGTAGCCCCGGGTTTTAACCCGGGTTTCATATCGGTCGGCGATCTCTTTGTGAAGAGACTTCGCCTGGTCTTCTGAGTCCCGATAGCTGATACCCACGGCAGCCCTTTCCCGGGCACATGCCAGTGCAATGGCTCTTCCGATACCACGGCTTGCCCCCGTGATGAGGATCTTTTTGTCTTCAAGCATTCACGTATTTCCTGAAGAGGATGGAGGAATTCTGCCCGCCGAATCCGAAGGAGTTGGATAACACGATGGATGTGTCCATCCGCCTGGCCTCATGCGGAACGTAATCGAGATCGCAGGCGGGGTCGGGTTCATCAAGATTGATGGTGGGGTGCACGAAACCCTTCTGCATGCACGCGATGGCGGCGACTGCTTCGACCGCGCCTGCCGCGGAAATCAGGTGGCCTATCATTGATTTAGTCGAACTGATCGGGATTCTGTATGCGCGATCCCCGAAGGCCCCTTTGATGGCGGATGTTTCAACGGGATCGTTTTTCGGAGTTGAGGTTCCATGCGCGTTGATCGCGTCTACCGATGCCGGAAGGATGCCTGCTTCATCGAGAGCGCGTTTCATGGCTTGGCATGCGCCCCGTCCTTCCGGGTGCGGCTCGCTGATCCCATGGGCGTCAAAGGAATTGCCGTAACCAATGATCTCAGCATGAATGTTCGCGCCGCGGGCCTTTGCGTCTTCGAGGTCCTCGAGGACCAGCATGGCTGCCCCCTCACCGAGGACAAAGCCGTCCCGATTCCTGTCAAAGGGTCTGGAAGCGCTCTCGGGGTGGTCGTTTCTCGTGCTTAGTGCATTCAATTTGCAGAATCCCCCAAGGCCCAACGGATTAATCATCGAGTCGGTTCCGCCTGCGAGCATCCAATCCCGGCGTCCGTCTGCCACCATTCGGAAAGCCGAGCCAATCGCGTCGGTACCCGCGGCGCATGCTGAGACGTGTGTGATCGGAGGTGTGCAAAGACCATGCTCTTTCGAGATCAGGTGTACGCAGAGGTCCGATGGCGTTTGAATAAACGTAAGCCGCTCTTGCTGCGAGGCCGCGGGACGGGGCGCGTTTCCCCGGGATTTGACCATGTCCTCCATGGAAAAGAGCTCGAGGCCAATGCCGAGGCTGAGTCCGCCATCGCCCCTTGGCTTCGTTTTGCGTGCTGCAGCGTCGTCGAGAGCCTGCTCTGCCGCAACCTGCGCAAAAGTAATCTTGCGATCCCGAAGCATCTCTCGACCCCACTGCACCTCCGCTGCGACCCTGGTTGGGAGCGAGACCGGGTCGAACAGCGTGATGGGGCCAATGCCAGACCGGCCATCGAGAAGACTGTCACTGAAGCTTGCGACCGAGTCGCCGATCGGGGAAACGACTCCCATGCCTGTGACAACCACGCGGCGTCTCATAGCAGCTCCCATTCGCTCGACGCCGCGATGCCATCGCGAGTTTCCGCTTCATGGTGAATGTATCCATGACTGCCGAGGCTCAGCGCGACGGGCAATGATGCGGGGCCTAACTCGCCATCCGCTCCGGTCAATCCCTCGAATCGTTCAGTGTGATGAAGACGATCCTCGAACGGGTGAAAGGTACTGTAGCTCACATCACAGTTCAGCATCCTTCCGCGAATCTGGGCCTTGCGTTCGGCCGCGTGATTCTTCGACTCGATGACCAGACACCCGGCGCCATCCAGAAGGCGTTCCGATGGCACAGGGAAAGAGATCCTGTTGAAGTGGTGGTTGACGAGGAAGTTTCGCTGGTGAGCCACGCCACTGACAAGAGCCACGTCAATCAAGCCCATCTTCAGAGCAGAGCAGGCTTCCTCGAGCGCGAGATAGAACTGACCGGTCCCGGGATAGGTCACAAAGTAGGGTCCCTGAATATCGAAGTTCGCAGAAATGTGGAAGGCCGGCATGTTCGACAGGCACTTGAAGGTGAGCAGCGGATTCACTGCGTCGTAGCCTTCTGTGGAGAATCGCTCCATGCAGAATCCCTCTGAGTCGGCGGACACTTCGAGCAGACTATCGATGTCTTCTTCTTCGAAGGGGATGTAGCCGACGGCCAGGTAGAGACCAGCCCTCTCACCGAGGGACACGCCCAAAAGACCCGCTGATTCAAGCGCGCGCCCAGCGGAAACCAGCGCGAGGTCGTCCTGGGCGCCCATGAACTTGCGATTCTTTTTCACCTTCAGCCAGGGCCGGGGATCACAGGGCGTCGACAGCACATGTCCGATCCCGGTGATGGCTAAAGAATCGTAACAGGGGTCTCGAAATCTCTGGTCCATAGCCTGTAAACGCTTTTCCTTTGTTCGTGTATTTTTTCGGAGGGGATGTCTTTCATGACAAAAGTCAGCAAGGCTCGAACGACCCGTGTTTCACCTCTCAGAACTTCGGCGCTTACCTGCGCTGCGGCATCCAGCTTTGAGTCCAATTTCACCGTGATGTCCAACTGGTCTCCCGGCCCACAGGTTTCGTAAAACTTGGCATTCTGGATCTGTACGAGCAGGGCCCTTAGGGGTGGGGCTTCTGGTTGATTGAACGTCATCTCCAGAAGGAATCCTGAAAGCTGTGCGGCCGATTCCAGGATAAGAGCGCCAGGCATGATCGGATAATCCGGGAAGTGGTCGTGCAGGATCTCGTCGCTGAGAGTGATGTTCTTTATCCCCCGGGCCCTTTCACCAACGACCAGCTCGGTAACTTTATCAATCAGAAAATAACGCATGGTCAAACTGCCCCATCTACAAGAATGGTCTGCCCGGTCACATAGGTGTTCTCGCGGGCGAGCCAGGTAATGATACTGGCGACTTCGGAGAGACGGCCGACTCTCTTCAGGCCGCAATGTTTGATGTACTCGCTGAGAAGATCATCGGGAAGGTCCCGCGATATTCCGTCCTCGAGGATGCCCGGCGCTACCAGGTTGATACGAATCCCGAATTCGCCGAGCTCCTTCGACATGGCCTGCGTCATGCCCTGCAGCGCCGCCTTTGAGGCCGCGTAGTGGACCGGGGCTGGCACCGGCTTCACCCCATCAATGGAGCCAACCAGAACGATGTTGCCCCCATTATTCCTTCGCATGATTTCTGAAATGTGCCGGACTGCAAAAAAAGTGCTTTTGGCATTGACGTCCATCATCATGTCCCAGCCCTTTTCGTCCACTTGAGACATGAGGTGATGGGAGGTGGGGCCTGAACATTCCATTGTCACCCCGACGGCAGCGCACTGAACAAAGGCGTCCAGGCCACCGAATTCATCTGCCGCTGCATCAACGGCACTTTCGATCTCAGTCACCGATCTGAGATCAAGCTGCAGGGCCTGGCTTCCGGGCAGTTCTTTAACTAACTCCTTCGCCACTTCTCCGCCGGTGTGGTAAGTGAAGGCGACTCGAGCTCCTTTAGCTGCGAGGGCATGGCAGACCACCCGGCCAAGAGCGCCGGAGCCGCCGAAGACGAGACAGCCAAGGCTTTGTGAGGGGTTGCTTTTCATTGGCATTAGCGCCTAAACCCCGCCGTCGATGATGACCGTTTCGCCGGTCATATAGGTGTTTGCATCGGAGACTAGAAAGGCGGCAAAACGCGCCACCTCTCCGAACCTGCCGACTCGGCCAAGGGAGCAGTGTTTTAGATAGTCAGCCAGTCGGTGGTCGGGCAAGTTGCGTCCCACTCCCTCCTCGAGCAGCCCGGGGGCCAGGCAGATGACTCGGATGCCATATCGGGCTACCTCCTTGGCCAGGCACTCGGTAAGACCTTTGATGGCCGCCTTGCTGGTGTAGTAATGGAGGGGAGCTTCCATCATTCGCACACCGGCGAGGGAACCGATGTTGAGAATGACACCACCTTTGCTCCGAATCATCCCGCGGAGAACCGTCCGCGTCGTGAGAAAAACTCCTTTCACGTTTGTGTCCATGACGTAATCCCAGTCCTCTTCCTCCATCAGAGCAATGGGCAGAGCCTGGGTCACGGCGGCGTTGTTAACAAGGATATCGATGCCTCCCCACTTTTCTTCGATGTCCTCCACCATTCTCCC
>JASLXP010000123.1 GCA_030740295.1 Planctomycetota bacterium | reverse complement strand
CAGCCTCAATGGGGATGTAGAACGCATTCTCACTCAGTTCGACATCATCATAAAGTTCTGATGACCCATGTGGCCATCCGGCCTCGCACCGGGCAGCAGTCTCGGAGCGGGGCCGGAGCGGAGAGCGACAGAATCGCGCTCTTCCGATGCTGCTGCTTACGAGGGGCAGGTGACCATCGGATCGCACAAAAAGAAGCTCACGACGCCCTGGATCGGGCTGCGTGACGCTAAATCCTGGGTAGCTATGTCTCGAAAAAGAAACTGCCTCTCCAATCGAGACATAGCCCCAGGCAAATTACACCCCTCCGAGATATTCCCCGGGCCGTGCATGTACTCAAACGTCTTTCAATTCCATGGGAGGTAAATCATGGCTGACACACTGACTATCACCGACAACCGAACCGGGAAGGTCTATGAGCTGCCCGTGAGCTACGGCACCTACCCGGACTATGGGGCCTCTGTGCCCGCTATCGAGCTCAGGAACATCAAAGCGTCGGATGACGATTTCGGGCTGCTGGCCTATGACCCGGCATTCACAAACACCGGTTCCTGTAAAAGTGCGGTTACTTTTATTGACGGCGAGCGCGGCATCCTGCGTTACCGGGGCTACCCCATCGAAGAGCTTGCAGAGAAGAGCAGTTATCTGGAAGTTGCATACCTCATCCTCAATGGGGAATTGCCTACCGAAAACCAGTTGGCGGAGTGGATGTGGAATATCACTCACCACACGTTCATCCATGAAAACATCAAGAAGTTTATGGAGGGCTTCCACTATGACGCGCACCCAATGGGAATACTCGTCAGCACTGTGGCAGCTCTGTCAACCTTCTACCCGGAAGCCAAGGACATCAGTGACGCAGCGGTCCGCAAAGAACAGACTTGCAGACTCATTGCGAAAATGCCGACGCTGGCTGCCTTTGCATATCGCTACAGCGTTGGAACAAGGTATTCCTATCCCGATAACGACCTGAGTTACACCGGCAACTTCCTCAACATGATGTTCTGCATGGGCGAGGCGAAGTTTACCCCCGACCCCGTTCTGGAGCGCGCCCTGGATGTGCTTTTCATTCTGCACGTCGATCATGAGCAGAATTGCAGTGCGAATGCCATGCGCAGTGTTGGCAGCTCTCAGGCCGATCCATACGTCTCAACGGCCGCCGCGGCCGCCGCCCTTTACGGCCCCCTTCATGGCGGGGCAAACGAGCAGGTCCTGCGAATGCTCAACGAGATCGGCAGTAAAGACCGGGTGCCGGAATATGTCCGTCAAGTCAAGAAGCGGGAGTTCCGGCTTATGGGGTTTGGCCACCGCGTGTACAAGAGCTACGACCCAAGAGCCAGAATCCTGAGAGAGCTTGCTCCTGAGGTGTTTGCTGTGACGGGCAGCAACCCTCTGCTGGATATCGCTGTCGAACTCGAGCGCATCGCTCTCGAAGACGAATTCTTTGTGGAGCGCAACCTTTATCCGAATGTGGATTTCTACTCTGGCATTCTCTACCAGGCCATGGGGTTTCCTGTCGACATGTTTCCCGTGCTGTTCGCCATTCCGCGGACCTCCGGCTGGCTGGGCCAGTGGGAAGAGATGCTGGAAGATCCCGAACAGCGCATTGCACGGCCCCGGCAGGTTTACACCGGCGCGGACACGAGACCTTACCTCCCTGTCGGAGAACGCAGTACCCAGGGAGACGCAACGTAGGACGGACAGTCTGTCCGTCTTTCCAAGCCGGACTACCAGTCCGGCCTACGAAGCCCCGAATCCTAAGGACTGGCTTTGTCCTGATCACCACTCGATGTAAAGGAGTCCAGAATGACTTTTCAGAACTTCAGACATATCTCTGTCCTCGTTTTTGGCTGCTTGCTGCTGTGGGACACCCCGGCGCAGGCCGAGAATGCGCAGCCCTCTTCCGATGCCCTGGTGGACGCTCTGATCCGCCTACAGGTACGCAAAGGCATCATTACCGAAGCCGACGCGAAGCAGTTAAGGGCCGAAGCGGAGGCATTGGCCCGGGAACCGAAAGTATCGGCTCGCAGGGCTGCACCATCCAAGTCATCGCCACAGGTCGATATCGGCCTGCAGTACCGCGTGATGTACAACGCGGCCAATCTGCCAGGCCGCGAGAGCTCGACCTTTGCAGATCCCGATGATTACGATTTCTTTCGGCAGCGCTTCCGTCTTTCCGTGGACGTCAAACCAGTCGAGAACGCTGGGGGATTCGCTCAGTTCGAATTCAGAAACACTTGGGGAGGAGGCCCCTTCAACCGGCTTGACGCACGGGGCGTACGTTATGGATACATCTACTATCTGCCTGCGGAGGCCCACAAGCTCACCGCAGGGATACTTCCCATTTCTGACCGGGTTGGTGACACGCTGTTCTCCGCGGACTGGGATTTCAACGTTGGAGGCATCGAGTACCTGGGCGAAGAAGGCGAGCTGGCCTACCGCCTCAGTTATCTAAGGCTGGTGGACACTCTCGACAGCGGTCTGGACAGGGATGGCCATTTCCTCATCGGCGACCTGAGCCATCCCGTCGGATCCGCAATGTTGGGAGCTCACGCCTACTTTCTTCAGAAAGACGGCAACTCCGGTTTGACCGGTTTCCTCGCGCAAGAGGCCGAAGAAGGCTGGTACGCCCTGAGCCTCTCCGGGGATATTGGCGAATCAACCGCCAAAGGCTTTGTCATCCTGAACCAGGGAAGTCTCGACGAAGACTCCCACACTGGCGTGGCCATCAAGGGAGAAGTCAGCATTCCCGCCGGTGACGCGAGCTTGAGTGCCCTGGCTCTCTTTACGACAGGCGACAGCGCGGGCTCATCAAGATCGAGCTCATTCGTAACGCCCCAGGGGTTGCTCGGCACAGGAGGTTACTGGCAGTACACCCACATCTTCGCCGCCAACGGCCCTTCCGACGTCAACGACCTTGGTGTCAACATCGGCAACGCGGACGCCGGGCTTCTGACGTTACAGTCCAAACTGGATTACCCCTTTTCAGATTTGGTGGCCGGACAACTGGACGTGGGCTGGTTCAGGGCAACGGAAGCAAGAAACAGCAGCCGTACCATGGGCGTTGAAGTCGGCGGCATGCTGAACATCAAGCTGACGGATTACCTGAACTTCGAAGTCGGTGGAGCCGGCGCCTTCCTGGGAGATTTCTTCGCAGCCGGCACCGATGACGTTTTCGAGATCTTCTCCAGATTCCAACTCGAATTCTGAGTCGTGATCACGAAATGCCAGTGCTCCGGGGTGCCGGATCGTTAGAACTGAGCGGCGAAACCGGCGCCTGCCCACGCTCAGGAGCAGGCAAACGCTAGCCAACCCGTGTCTTCCTTGCTGGACAGAATCTCCAGCAAGGAAGAACTCCATTCAAAGAACAACTCACCATGTGCCACGTGGTTGCTTGCCAACCCGTGTCTTCCGAGGCCGGACTGAATTTCCAGGAAAGTAGAACTCCATTCAAAGAACAACTCCTCATCTGTTTGCGGGGTCATTACCGGCCTCTAGACCCAAAACAAGCGCGATTTTCTGTATCCCTTTTGCCATGCACAGTTTCTACCAGGCATGCGGGTCATTTCAGGTGAAACCCTCTTTACGCTGAAAGCGTTAAAGAACGTAGCCCAGGGCACAGTGAGCGGTAGCGAACGACGCCCTGGGTAACGTCCGCAAAAAGATAGAATGCCCACAGCGCAAAAATTCCACATCATCAAAAAGGGCCTCAAACATCCATATACGGATGTTTGAGGCCCTTTTTGATGATGTGGAATTTTTGCGCTGTGGGCATAGGTTGCGCGTCGGCGTGCGGACCCAGGGCTTTCAGCGTAAAGAAATGAAGAAATGAAAACCGCGCTTGCTCTGGGTCTAGATGCTCCTGACACGCTGTGAGTGGTAAAAGAAGCAAGCCTATCTTTTCTTTAGACGGAAATCCCAGCACGTGAAAACACGGGTTGGCAAGCAACCACGTGGCACATGGAACAAGGGTCGGGAAATGAGAGACCTTGCTCTTCTTTCCGACATCCTGCTGAGCCTCTCGATTTATGTCTGAAGGTCTGCCATCATGATATCTGAATCACTTCCTGTGTGTTGTGATGTATCTCCCATCAACAGATCGGACTTGAGGCATGCCTGAACGAAAAAAACTGTTCATCACAGGAGCGGCAGGAAATGTGGGCTCGGCCCTGAGGCGGTATCTCAGAGACCGGTATGACTTTCGACTGCTCTTTCATTCCAACATCCCGGAGGTAGAGAAAGGCGATGAAGTGGTTGTCTCAGACCTTGCCGATTTTGAAGCCATGGTCGAAGCGTGCGACGGCGTGGATGTGATCGTTCATCTGGGGATTGCGGTAAGCGGCAGAGGCTGGCCCCGCAGCCGGTACAACCAGCAAATCATCGAGACCAACATTTGCGGCACCTACAACATTTTTGAGGCAGCGCGGATCAACAAGGTGCCCCAGATCGTCTTTGCCAGCACCAATCACGTGACTGGCTTTTATGAAAAGGAGTCACAGATTTCCAGGCCTGATCTGATGGTCCGACCCGACAGCATGTACGGGGTCAGCAAGGCGTTTGGAGAAGCGATTGGCCGCTACTACCACGATGCCTACGGCATGTCCGTTTATTGCCTCCGCATCGCCAACTTTCCGAATACGGACGAAGTGAACAGCAAATACGAGCCTGGTATGAATCGCTGGCTCAGCGCCCGCGACATGGCAGATTTGACAGCCTGCTGCATCGAAGCGCCCAACCCGCAGTTCGAAATTATTTATGGCGCTTCGCTCGGCGGAGAAAAGAAGTGGGACCTGTCCAACGACGTGGGATGGGTGCCCAGAGACAGCGGCATTTAAGAGATCTGAGTTCCGCGTCCTGATTCCATGTCAGCAAGAGAGAGTGAACTGCTCCCTTCAGGAATTCGAAAATCTCTTTCTTGTAGGGGGCGTTGGTGAGAGTTAGCATGCCGGCTGTGGCTTGAACCAGATGGAGATCCGATATGAGTTTCAGAGAATCAACGTGGCTTGACAGTCGTGCCTTTCCACAGTCCGGCAACTGAGGAACTCTACGGTTCGATCCGGAACGGAAGCTCTGCCGCAAGACCTGAAAGAGAAACTTTACACAAGGTAACCAGCTCATGAGAACTCTTGCTTATTGCTCATTGCCGGCGTATCTGTTTTTGCTCGTCATGCCCGCAGCTTCTCCGCTCCTCGCGGGTGACTGGCCCGCCCATAAAGCGGATGCGGCTCGGTCGAGTGTGACCCGTGATAAGATTACCTTTCCCATTCAGAATGTCTGGGGTTATGAGCCATTGCAGGCCCCGAGGCCGGCATGGCCGGAGCCGGGAAAGGAACTCCACCGGCTCGATTTTGATTATGCTCCTCAGCCGGTCATTGCCGGTGGACACGTCTATTTTGCCTCGTCTGCGGATGACACCGTCCGTGCGCTCGATGCGAGTTCCGGTAAGACAAAGTGGCACTTTACCACTGCCGGTCCGGTTCGTTTTGCACCGGCCGTGGCCGGAGGCAAAGTCTATGTTGCTTCCGATGACGGCTGGCTCTACTGCCTGGATGCCGTTTCGGGCAAGCTGACCTGGAAGTTCCGCGGCGCTCCCGACCCCGACCAGGTTCTCGGCAATGGAAGGATGGTCTCCCGGTGGCCTCTGCGCGGCGGCGTGCTGGTTGACGACGGTACGGTCTTCCTTGCCGCAGGCATGTGGCCCAGCCATGGAATCTATGTCTATGCTCTCGACGCGGTGACCGGGAAGGTGAAATGGCTGAATGACAGCAGTGGCTCCATGTACATCGATCTGCCGCATCCCGGCGCATCGGCCTTTACGGGCGTCGCCCCCCAGGGATATCTCCTGGCGACGAAAGATGTCCTGATGGTTCCCACCGGTCGAAGCGTCCCTGCTGCGTATGATCGGCACACCGGGCGCTTCATGTATTACGAGCCTGCCATCAACCTGCGCAACGGCGGGTCCTGGGCCACGCTTGCAGGCGACCTTTTTTTCAGTCAGAAGCACGGTGGCGGCCCCGACATAGACATCCAGATCGGAGAGTCCAATCCCCGGCCAGGGGACGGCATGCTTGCCTTCTCGATAGCGTCTTGCGAGAAGGAGCTCGAACTGCCCGACAAGCATCGGGTAATCGTGGACCGCGATGTTCTTTACGCCAGCGGCGGCGATGAAATACAGGCTATCGACCTGAAAGCGTGGCGCGAGAAAAAGGACCTCACCGGCTGCATCAAGTGGTCGGTTCCTCTTGGCCGCACCTATTGTCTGGCGCTCGCGGATACAGTGCTCCTGGCGGGAGGGAGCGGTGCTCTTACCGCATTCGATACCGGCAGTGGCAAGCAGATATGGAACTGGGAGGTGGATGGCCAGGTGCGGGGGCTGGCCTTTGCCTCCGGACACCTCGTCGCCGCTACTGAAAAAGGCCGGCTGTACGGCTTCGAGCACCGTGAGATTGCTGTGCCGGCCCTCTCCCTGAAGGAAAGGCCGTCATGGAAGGTCGGCTTCTCCGGTAAGCAGATCAGCGTCGCCGAAAGCATCGTCAAGAGCACGGGAGTGACTTCGGGCTATGGCATTGTCATTGGCGAGACCGACAGCCGACTGGCGATGGCGCTTGCCACGCAGACCGACCTCCAACTCATCAGTGTGGTCCGGGGCGCTGACATAGTGGACGCCGAGCGGAACCGACTGCTGACGACCGGCCTCTATGGCAAGCGCATCGTCGTTCATGACCTCGAAAGCCCCGAGCAGCTCCCGTACTCTCCATACTTCGCCAGTCTCGTCGTGGTGACAGGAAACGCCGACGGCCTTCCTGGCAAGGAACTTTATCGGGTGTTGCGCCCATGCGGTGGCGTCATGGTCTTTCCCGGGCTCAAGAGCAGCGCGGCCAAGCGACTGATGAAGAAGGCCGGAATTCCCCGGTCGGAAACCAGTTCGTCCGGAGGCTGGACGATCGTCCGTGGCAAGCTGCCCGACGCAGGCGAATGGCGCCATCAGTGGGCAGACGGCGGCCGTACGGGAGTCAGCGACGAAGGCCGCGTACGCCTGCCGCTGGATGTGCTCTGGTTCGGCGGCCCTGGCCCTGATCGCATGATGAGCCGGCACTGGGGGACTTCGACCCCGCTCTCGGTCGACGGTCGCGTCTTCATCACGGGGCAGCATCACCTCATCACGATCGACGCTTATACCGGGCGCGAGCTTTGGGTCAGCGAATTGTCCGGAGCCGGGCGCAAGGGCGCGGTCTGGAATTCGGCCAACTTTGTCGCAGACGATGACAGCCTTTACGTGACCATAGGCTCGTCCTGCCACCGGCTGTCCCAAGCCACCGGGAAAACCGAGGCCGTGTACGGTACGCCGGAGACGTTGGAAGAGTCGGACGCGGCCACGCCGGTATCCCAGGCCGTCGACGTGGTATGGCCTCGCTCCTGGCACATCGTTGGACCGCTGCCGAAGGACAGCCCTCCGATAGATGCTGAACAACTCAAGACGATGCCGAAGCAGCTCGCTGTTGCCGGCAAGACCTACGAGGCCGCATCGCTCGAATCAGTTAAAGGCTTCCTCGATTTCTCAAACCTCTATGGAGGGTATGGCTTCGCACCTTTGAAACCCGGCGAGAAGCCCGGCCCTTATCCGCGGCCTGGTATGCGACGCGATGATGACTCGGTCGGAAGGACCCTTTATGCTTTCGCCAGGATCGAGTGCCCAACGGACGGTCGCCTCACCATTGGCGCGGGCGCCGACTGGTGGATGCAATGGCACCTTGACGGTAAGCCGATCTACGACACGCTTGCACGGGGCAACCGGTCGCACCCCTTCACTGTTACCAATCACGTTTTCTCCACAGAAGTGACCGCCGGCGAGCACGTCCTGTCCGTCATGGTCAAGGCCGGCAGCAATAGCTGGTGCATGATTTCCGCGGGTGGTGCGGAGTATGAGCCGTACCTCCGATCTGCACCATCCGGGCCGACTTCCGCGTGGGGTTATCTCTCCGTCACCGACGACCTGATCCTGGGCAGCTACGAGACGACAAAGTCAGCAGGGAGGGTTGTTACTTCCCTGTTCGCTCTGAACAAAGACGACGGAGACCTGCGCTGGGTCTGGCGCGCGTCGCGAGCGATCTACAACACGGGAATCGCGTTCGGAGACGGCAGGCTGTTTATCCTGAACGCCACCCCCAGACATGAGATCGACCAGGCGAAACGCCGCGGCGAGGAGCCGAAGATCGAACAGACCTTGGTGGCGCTCGACCTCGCAAAAGGCACCGAGCTCTGGCAGAGAGACGATGTGCCCCGGACGGGCTTTCAGGTTCAGTATGCGAAGGGGCTGGTCGTCGTGAATGCCGGCGCGGCCTACAGCGGGCGGTCCGGTAAGAAGCGATGGCAGCGCCAGATCGTGCCCGCAAGGATGCCCGTGATCCGCGACGATTGGATCATCACCCAGCCCTACGCTCTGGACTTGCGGACCGGCAAATCGCGGATGACAGAAGACATCGTCACCGGCGAGGAGCGGCCCTGGCAGTTCGCACGGGCCTACGGCTGCGGGCCCGTGATTGGCAGCCAGAATCTTTTGCTCTTCCGTTCCGGCGCGGCCGGTTTCTTTGATTTCAACAACGATGGAACGACTAACTTCGGAGGCATTCGACCCAACTGCTCCGTTAACATGATCCCCGCCAACGGCGTGATGGTCGCGGCCGAAGGGAGCAGCGGTTGCACCTGTTCGTACAACTACCAGACCTCCTTCGCCCTCGTGCCCGGCACAGCAAAGCGCGACACCTGGTACGTATTCCACGGTCAGAAAATCGCGACGCCGCTCAAGCGATTCAGCGTGAACTTTGGCGCACCCGGCGACCAGCGAGATGAGCAGGGAGTGGCTTGGCTCGGGTACCCGCGCCCGTCCATGCCCGGCGCATGCGGCGTCCCCCTTTCCGTGATCGCGGGGAAGCAGGCGTGGTATTCCCGGCCGACCGGCACGGTCGATGCCACAGGGACGGGCCGCCCGTGGGTCTATTCGTCCGGGCTTCGGGGGGAGGGCAAAGTCTACGTCGATCTGATGCCGTCCCGACCGGTCGTCGTCAGCATCTGCGCCACGCCACCGGCCATCGACGGTAAGCTGGACGACGCGTGCTGGCAGGAAGCGCAGCCTGTGCCGTTCCAGAACAACTCCCATCTCGCAGAGCCTCAGACAACGCTCCTCATTCGCCGGGACGGACAGGCCATTTACTTCGGCTACCGGCGCAAGGCTGCCATACGCGACGGCGAACCCATTCCTTTCAAAGCCACACTGGCAGACGATGATGCCGAGGTCTGGCGTGACGACGATTTCGAGATCTTCCTCACGGACAGCAAGCGCCAGGTCGGATTGCAGTTCGCGGTTGGATGTGGCGGCGGCCGTTTCGAGAGCCTCAATGCCATCCCCAAGAGGGACTGGTCTGACCTGAAGTGGAAAGCACCGTGGACTCATGCGGTCAGCAAGGGAGCTGACGAATGGATCGCCGAAGTTGCCATTCCGATCGCGACGCTGACCGCGGAGAAGCTCGATCCCGCCAATCTCCAACTGAACGTCATGTCATACAACGTCTCCAACCCAGGCCGGCGGTCCATCTTCATTACCGATCCCAGCCCGCTCGGATTCGGTCGCTGCCAGAATTTCATTCCCATCGCGGCCAAGCCGGTCGAGCCGCCGCAGCGCGTCTTCACCGTTCGGATGCACTTCGCCGATCCCGATGGCGCCGCGCCCGGCAAACGCCTGTTCGACGTTCTGCTCCAGGGCAAGCCGGTCCTGGAGAATTTCGACATCTCGAAAGAGGCGGGCGGAACCGGCAGCCCCGTGATTAAGGATTTCAAAGGTGTAAAAGCCAAAGCAGCTTTGACCATCGAGCTCCGACCCAGAACGGCAGAAGTCACCGACGCGACCGCCCCCGTCATCTGCGGTCTGGAATTGTCGGCGGAGGAGTGATGAAATCTCGTGTCACGGTAGAGAGTCAAATGAGCGGGCAAAAACCAGGCTGTAACTGGATACAGTCCCAGCGATACGGTCCACGGTTTTCCCTGGGCTGAAACTTTGTGAATTAAGGAGGAGCAATCACATGGATTCATGGAAACGCAAGTTACGAATGGGCATGGTGGGCGGAGGCGAGGGGGCTTTCATCGGAGGCGTCCACCGAATCGTGGCAACGATGGACCTCCAAATCGAAATCATCTCAGGATGCTTCGGCCGCGATCCTGAGAATACGAGACGAACGGGGGAGGCCCTCTATCTCGACCCACAGAGGTGCTATGACAACTACCACAGCATGGCCGATGGGGAAGCCGCACTCCCTGAAGGAGAGCGCATCGATTTCGTTACCATCGTAACGCCGAATCATCTGCACTTTGACATCGCCAGGACATTCCTCGAAGCCGGGATACACGTCGTCTGTGACAAACCGATGACCTACACGCTCGAGGAGGCGGAGGAGCTGGTCGAGCTGGTCGCGAAGTCCGGGCTGGTCTTTGCCCTGACGCACAACTACACCGGCCACCCGATGATCAGACACGCACGGCACCTTTTCCAGAACGGAGAAATGGGAGACGTCCGGAAGGTCATCGTCGAATACTTGCAGGATTTCCTCATGGTGCCACATGAGAAGCTGGGGCAAAAACAGGCCCAGTGGCGTGTGGATCCGAAGCAATCAGGAATTGGCGGGACACTCGGCGACGTAGGCTCTCACTGCGTCAACCTGCTGGAATATGTGACCGGCGACCCTATCACTGAACTGTGTGCCGACCACAGTACTTTCCTTCCCGATCGGACACTGGATGAAGACGTGAACGTGCTCCTCCGGTTCAAAAGTGGCGGCAAAGGTGTCCTGACCATCAGCCAGGTTGCCACGGGCGAGGAGAATGGCCTGGCTCTGCGCGTCTATGCTTCTGAAGGAGCGGTCAAATGGAATCAGGAGAACCCCAATTACCTGGACTTGTATCGTTACGGAGAGCCGCGACAGATGCTCACAAGAGGCCAGGGCTATCTGTCGGAACCGGCCAAGAATTGCAGCAGAATCCCCACCGGGCATCCGGAGGGTTACTTCGAGGCATTTGCCACCATCTACTGCGGGATTGCCGAGGCCGTTCGCAAGTCCATAGATGGAGAACCGCTGAGCACAGATGAATACGACTTCCCAACCGTCTACGACGGGCTCCGCGGAATGAAGTTCATTACCCGGGCCGTCGAATCCAGCAGAGACGGCGCCAAGTGGGTCTCAATGGAAGACTGAAAGTCTCTGAGCCACGGCTCGCATGCAGATCGATTCGGAACACGCATGCCGACCAAGAACGAAGATCGAATCATGAGTAACCACGTTGCGGAATCAAAGGAACTGCAGGGCCAGGTAGCCGTTGTCACCGGGGGCGCCCAGGGGCTCGGTCTTGGTATTGCCAAAGAGCTGGCACTGCGAGGGGCCGCGGTCACGATCGTTGACTTGCAGGAGGAAAAAGCTCAGCGCGTTGCGGAAGACCTCCGAAGCCAAGGGCTGGTTATTGAGGCGTCTGCCCTCGATGTAACTGACAGTCCCGCGGTAACGCGATGTTTTGACACGATTGCCGAAAGCCAGGGCCGCTTGGACATCCTCGTGAACTGTGCCGGGATCGGGCAGAAGGTTTCGCCTGTTGTCGAGCTTGATGACGCGGAATGGCAGAAGGTGATTGACATCACCCTGACTGGCACGTTCTACACCTGCCGGGCTGCTGCCCGACACATGGAGAAAAGAGGAACGGGTTCCATTGTGAACCTCGCATCCATCAACGGCCAGAATCCGGCCGCCCTGGTTGCGGCCTACAACGTGGCTAAAGCTGGAGTGATCATGTTCACCAGATCCCTGGCTCTGGAGCTTGCCGCTTACGGCGTGCGGGTGAATGCGGTCAGCCCCGGTCCGGTCTACACGGACTTCAATAAAACGGTCATGGCCCAACGATGCGAAACCCTTGGGCTCACCGAGGAGCAGATGATCGAGAAGATCCGGGGCGCCATCCCCCTCGGTCGCTGGGGAGAACCTGAAGACATCGCGAATGCCGTCGCATTTCTCTGCAGCCCCAACACTTCATGGATGACGGGAGAGGTCCTCCGCGTCAGCGGAGGTCTGGAGGGCGTCGCCGCGGCTCCGCCGAAACGTTAGCTAAGCCAGCGAAGCTTCGCCTCAAACCGTCGAGTTGCTCGCCTGGGCGCGCCGGCACCTTGCCGGCATCTTGGGAGTGCGTAGCACTCCGCCCGAGCGCTTCCAGCGCTCTTTTGCCGGCAGGGTGCCGGGCGCCCAGGCGAGGGCTGCCTGACACTTGACCCATCTGTTCAGGTTTGGTGACTTGCAGAGGCACTAGCTGGTAGACCGAGACGAGGCAATTTTACGGATCTGAATGACAATTTTCAGGGGCAGAGCCCCGGGGGGTTTGGGGGGGCCCGCCCCCCCGGGGGGGGGTTGGGGGGGAGGAGCCGAAGGGGCCACCCCCCCCGCAGATGGCCCAAAGCAAGGCCCCCC
>JASLXP010000122.1 GCA_030740295.1 Planctomycetota bacterium | reverse complement strand
CTTCTCCTTGAGAGTCTCCGTCATGTCCTTCGCTTCACGGACCAGGTTCTTTGCCAGCCGCTGCCGCTCGATGACTTTTCGTGCGAGCTTTGCTGCTTCATCAGAATCCTCGGGCAAGTCCAATAGCTTCTGAGTATCCAGAAGATTTGCTTTCTGTTCTTTGTAGAAATCGGTCAGCTTCTTCTTGAAAGCGTCGAGTGACTTCTGCTTGTCCTCATCCGTGGTCTGAGCTTTGGGGATTTCGACTTTTTTCCTGGACTTTTCTGTCGCATCCACCAGGGCCACGCCCATGGCAGCCAGGCGGAGGAGTTTCTTGACAATCTCTTCCTGAATCAGAGATGCCTCGAGTAGATGCCTGCGCTTTGATGAACGGCGGCTGGTCTTGCCTGCATCGTCGAGCGCTTCAACAGCCTCTGACATCTCCTTCCGGGCTAGCTGCTTCAGCTCTCCCATTTCACGGCTCATCGCAGGGGAAAGCTCATCCGCCAGCCGGGCGGCGTGATGCCTGATCTTCATCTGCTCCGCAGTGAGCAGATCCAGATCGTCAACCACACTCAGGACACCCACCTGGCCAGCGAGCTCTTGCGTAGAGAGCAGGTTTTCCTGCTGGCGAGTGATCAGCTCTTTGAGCCGATCGAGATCGGAATCCTGTTTTGCCTTCAGATCTTCACGGCCGGATCCCGGGCGGATAATCTGAACCGCGCGAGTGGAGGAAAGGGCGCTCTGGCCGATCGCATCTTCCACCTCAATCTGATAGCGCAGCACGTCTCCGTCTACGAGTTTGAGCTTCACCGCAGAAATGGCGAACTCGTCGGCCAGGTCTGCACGGACGGTCGCAATCTTCAACGCGACGGGATCCAGACTCTGGGTCGAACGGTCGAACGCGCGGGTCACTTCCATTTTCAGTCGGGCTGCCGCGATCCCATAGTCATCCACAGCAGCGAATGGAACCTTCAAAGTTTCCGTCGGCCTCAGATTCACCTGCTGTTTGGAGGAGACAAGTTGGACGCTCGGCGACTGATCCTTCAACGCGACGATGCTGAATTTCACCGGGTCAACATTGGGATTGCCGGTCGTGTCGGCAAGCACAAACCAATAGGTCTCGTTCTCAACGATCTTAAAACTACCGGACGCGGTGATTCTGTCTTCTGCCAGGCTGAGCGGGAGTGGGTCGCTGTTCGACCGGTGCAGCCCTGCTGAATCGAGAGCCTTGTTGGCATGCATGAGCAGCTTCACCTCAGTGCCGACCAGGGCTTCGATGTTGCCGCCGTGGGCCTCTTTCCGCTCCGGTTCGCGCTTTGTGTACTCCGGGAAGCTGAGCGCAATATCCAGCGATTCAACGCCCGGCGTCTCGGTCAGCTCGATGTGGAAGATCTGGCTGATCGCGTCGCCGGCTACCACCTGGTAATCCATGGCACGAGTGATATGCGGAAGAGACCATTGCGCGCGGCCTCGCGAATCAATCGTCGGGTCCGTGAGCTCCCGCCAGTTCTTTTCCGTACCGACCCGTAGAACCAACTGCGACGGTGGGTCGCCGGAAAGCTTAGCCCGGACGAGGAGGTCCGTGCCGCTCAGCAGAACGGCGTTACCCGGCTCGACGCTGTCGATGACGGTCGCGGTCAAGGGTGCTATCCCGCTGGAAGGGGACAGATACCTCTGCAATGAATTCTGAAAGTGATCGGGATACTGTGTGCCGTAAATTGCCACCAGGGCCACGGCCAGAACGCATAAGACGGCTGGTGATTTGAGCGTTCTCCATGGCAGTGCTGGCACAAAGTTGACCTGCTCGAGTTGGTGACAATTATTCCGGACGACCAGAGAAGTGAATGGATTGCTGGAGACCAGGCTGCTCTTGCCCAATTGAACTGCGTTGATGAGCTGCCCGTCAAGATTGCTGTAGGCATCCTCGATGTGAATCGCAATACTCTCATCCGACCGCCGTCGAAAAAGGGGACGCAAAATCGCCAGCGCCAGAACCAAAGTAATCGCCGCGAGCGCTGCACAATTGATGGTGTAGAGAGCGCCAACGGGCAGGGGCCACACGCGGTCGAGGACAAGCGCGGTCGCCAGAAGCCCTGCGGCTGAGGCAATCAGTAGCGAGCTGCCGCGAAAAGTATCGATGGCGAGCCATCGCGTGCGGATGGACGCAAGCCTGGAAAGAAGGCCAGTGAATTCTTCCGTTTGAGATGGAGTCATTGCATTTTCTCTAAGGGAGTCATAACCCAGAGCCAGGCGTAGGACGCCGCGATCTTTACTCATTCGAAGCCGGCAACCGTTGCCTGTGTTCACTAGAGGCCGAGCAGGTCGCGATATCTGGGCGACAATTCTGCTAACCAACTTTCATTAAGCAAGCTGTGGTTATAGGAAGGTGGAGGCGCATCGCTCCTTTTCCAGAAGTTTGTCACGGTAGCAAGTCGAGCCTTGGGAAGGTAGATGTAGCTGATCCGGTGTGGCATGAGTGCATGGAAGAAAACGACAGAGCCACATGCAACAGACTCGCTTCGAGTTCAT
>JASLXP010000121.1 GCA_030740295.1 Planctomycetota bacterium | reverse complement strand
CACAACTTGATTCCATTAAGGGCGACTTGAACAAGTTTGCCTCAGACGAGGGAAACCCTGGTTTGCGTTCGGCTGCGCTGGCAGCACTTATTCAATCCGGGGAGTCAGGCGAATCTGTTTTCAAGAAGGCAGCCACCAGCCGCAAGGGAGTTATGTCATTCTTGAGTTCCATCTCGCTGATTCCTGATGCGAAGAAGCGCAGTGCGCTCTATCCGTATGTCAGAGCCCTGCTCAAAGGTCCAGCCAGAGAGCTTGCGAAGAAAGGGGAAGACCCTGGTGGCTTTGCCCGTTTCGTCCGAATTCAATTGCCTCACCGGGGCACGCTCACTCTTGCCGAAGTTCAGATCTTCGATAACGGTACAAACGTCGCGCTCAAGAAGAAGACAACGCAGTCCAGCCGCTCGGACAACGCGTACAAGGCCGTCGATGGCCGCACTGACGGCGTGTACAACCGCGGCTCCGCAACGCACACCAACGAGCGAGAGAACAGCCCATTCTGGGAAGTAGACCTTCTCGGCGAATTTCCCATCGACAGGATCGTCGTCTGGAATCGCATAGACTGCTGCTGGGATCGTCTGAAGGATTTCACTCTCAGCATCCTCGACAGCAATCGCGAGCCCCTGTTCGTGAAAAAGAAGAATCCGGCTCCGCCGCCCAAAAGTCCCAAGGTCGAGATTCTGGTCGCCATCAAGGGACAGGTGTCACGCGCCGCCGCGCAGACGCTCCAACACATCCCCGGCCACGATCGAGAGATCTTCGGCGATATGGTTGCACTGATCGCTTCCGGTGAACACGGTGATATCGGCATCAAGACCATCCTCGCCATGAACAACAGAAAGTGGCCGGGCGATCAGATTGAGCCACTCGGCGACGCACTGATCAGCTACATCCCGGGAACCCCAATCTCGAAGCGTGATTCGCCGTCCTTTAAGTCAGGCCTCAAGCTCGCACACGCGATTCGTCCGATGCTGCCCGAAGAGCAAGGCGAAGCACTCCTCGAAGCGCTCTCGGAACTCAATCTTCAGATCGTCCGCCTCAAGGCCGTCCCTGAAAAAATGCTGTACGACAAAAAGACGTTCACCGTCACCGCGGGCAAACCGGTCAAGATCATTTTCTCCAACCCGGACAAAATGCCGCACAACCTGCTGATCGTAAAACCGGGCACTTCTCAAAAGGTTGGCATCCTGGCCGCCCTGCTCGGCGAAAAGGGTTTCGAGATGGAGTGGCGTCCAGAGAGCAAGGACATCCTCCACGGCACAACGATGGTCAACCCCAACGAGACCGCCACTTTCACCTTCACAGCCCCGACCAAGCCAGGTGATTACGAATACGTCTGCACCTTCCCCGGCCACTGGATTCTGATGCGAGGCGTGATGAAGGTGGTGAAGTAGAAAGCCAGTGCCGGTTGGAAGTTTCCGATGACTCCTTGATCCAGATTTCTCAAGAGTGAACTGGTGATCTCCGATACGCATCGCTCCTACAGGTTGTAGAGTTCTCTGTCCCGTTGCGCCTTTTCAAGATCGCCATTGGGGCTGATTTTTCTGCGGAGTCCTGCCAGCTAACAGTCGCGTGTACCCCAGCATTCTGGTCGTGAGCTCACTCTCCGAAAACTACGATCTGATTCAGGTGCAGCGTCCCTGTGCCCGGCAGACCGATCTTGATGAACTGGCCGGTTAGTACATCGCTCGGGCTGACCATCCACTTCGATTGAACTTCCTTTGCCTGCCAAATCTGCCGCCATCCCTTTCCATCTTTCGAGACCCACATGGTCAGGCCCCGTGCCCTTGCGAGCAAAGAACTGCTTCTGGATTTGCGATTCGCAATCTGGACGTGCTGAATCCTTGAAGGGTTCTGGAGTTTGATGACTACATGCGGCTGTTCGGTCTGGGCTGAGTGGAAGGCGTGTTCCTTTACCAATGGTGGAACGCCGCTCAGCAAGTGGGCGTTATCAACGTTAAAAGAGTCATTCCCACGGCCAGAGATCTTGTAGGTAGCGCTTCGCGAGATTTCGGCGGCGCCTTTGTATCGGCGCAGAGCAACTTCTGATTCTGCAGGCAGAATCCAGCCGGACTTATTCTTCCTGGCCGGCTTCGACTTCTTTGGCTTCGCGGACTTGGTCTTTTGCTTCTGTAAGTAATATTCCTTGGAAAGTTGCTGAGATTTTGCACGAGCCGCCCCGTCATAGTCCCAGAATTCCTGAATGATGGCTTCGACTTGAGGGTAGTCTTTGCCGGTATCGCCGACGCGGGTTCTGAGCGCCTTCAGCTCCTTCTTCAAGCCTGCTACGACCTGTGCGAATTCCGGATTGTCGTACTGATTCACGGCCTCCGCCTGGTCTCTGCGCATATCGTAGAGTTCCCAGCCTGGTGGCGTTCGCTTCTGGCCCTGGTAGTTGGCCCCGTAGTAGAATATGAGCTTGTAGTCTTTGGTGCGGATACCGAGGTGACCCGGATTGTCGTGATGCGCCATGTGCATCCAATAGCGGTAGTAGGCGGCCTGCTTCCAACCTTCGGGCTCTATACCGGTTTCGCAGATTTCTTTGAAGCTTTTGCCCTGCATGTAGTCCGGTGTTTTGACGCCGGCGAAAGAGAGCATCGTCGGGCCGTAATCCACATTCTCAACGATCGCATCGGTGACGGTACCGGCCTTGATGGCTTTGGGATAACGAATGAGGAACGGCATCCGCATGGATTCCTCGTACATCCAACGCTTGTCCATGTAGTCATGCTCGCCCAGCATGAAGCCCTGATCGCCGGTGTAGATGATGACGGTCCTGTCCATCTGACCGGTGTCATCGAGATGCTTGAACAGCCGGGCAAGGTTGTCATCGACGCCCTTCACACATCGCAGGTACCAGCGCAGGTATTCGTTGTAAGCCTGGCGCTTTGCCTGTTCGTCCGTGAGTTTGGGATCCCTGGCCCACTTTTTGGTGTAGTTGCGGCGCGGGTTGCGGCGGCCGATAGAAGTACCGATGTACGGCAGCAGTTCATCGCTGTGCCCGCGAGTGGCGATAGAACCAAACTCCGGTTGGTGCCAGAGATTCTTCGGCTCGGGAATCCGGACGCCCGCGAGGTAAGTTTCGTAACGTTTGGCGTATTCGAAAAAGTCGTGCGGCGCCTTGTAGTGGTGCATGAGGAAGAACGGCCTGGTCTTGTCCCAGCCCTCCTTCATCCACTTTAGAGAGATGTCTGTAATAGCATCAGATGAATGCATGCCATCAAACTTGATGGTGTTCCTCGGCCAGGGCTTCTCGCCCTGAATGCGGAACTGAGGATTGTGGTACTTGCCCTGGCCTGGCAGCACGCAGTAGTAATCGAATGCACCCGGCTCTTCTTTCAGATGCCACTTGCCAATCATTGCGGTCTGGTAGCCAGCCTTCTTCATTTCGATGGCCAGGTACTGCCGGTCTTTCTCGATGCGCCCGCCCAGGTCATACACACGACATGTATGCGCATACTGCCCGGTCAGAACGCTTGCACGACTCGGTGCGCAAATGGAATTAGTGCAGAACGCGTTCTCGAAACGCATCCCTTCCCTGGCCAGCCGATCGATAGTCGGTGTAGGATTCAGCTTCGCCAGCCGGCCGCCGTACGCACCCACTGCCTGCGCGCAGTGGTCGTCTGACATGATGTAAAGGATGTTGGGCCTGTCTTGCGCGGCGAGCGAGAGTGTGAACTGAAGAAGCAGCAGAACTGATGAAGTTTTGCCGATTGGCATGGGCATATTCATAAGGGGCGATGAAATTACTTTGGCGGGAACGTGGCGGCAAATTCAACGGCCTTTTCTACCCACGATTCAAGATCGGCATCCGATGCTATCCCTTCCGGGTCAACATAGAGCATACTCTTCATGACCCGACCGGTGAAGTCCATCGGTCGCGTGTGTGGCTGTTCGAGGGCTACCTCAACGCCGGCGTTTCCCAGCCTCAGCATCAGCTTGTCATCCACAATTCCGCAACACATGTTGCCGTGGAGCATGAAAGCAATCCCGCCGAACATTTTTCTTTCGGTGATTCCTTTCTTCTGATGAAGGACGCTGCGGATGCTTTCGGCGAGGGGTTCGTTGTAGGCCATCTTGAATCGTCAGCACCCTCAGGCGAATTCGATTCGGATCATCCTGTTCTCCGCGGACGCCAACTCGCATCCTTCGATGCATTGGATGGGACGCATGCCTACCTGCGGTGTGATGAGGAGCGGCAGCTTGCAGAG
Organism: Planctomycetota bacterium; assembly: GCA_030740295.1. The sequence continues at coordinate 8,344 of JASLXP010000121.1, read as the reverse complement.
AAGATGGTCGGCCATATTGCGATAATAGCTGGGGCCTTCATTTTTCTTCTGATCCATTTCGGTCATCAGGATTCGGCCGTCGTCTGCCCGGGTGTAGACTTTTGCTTTCGCGCCCCAATTGTCGATGACGATGGAGCCGTGTGTGCCGAGGATGGTCCACAGAGGTTTAGGCGCTGCGCACAGGTTTGAGACCATGAGCTGGGCTTCAAGGCCCGAATCAAATTTGACATAGGCCCGGATGAAATCCTCATTCGTCGAGTCGTGCCAGCGCTTCTTCAGGTAATTGCCGGAGAGCATCCCCGAACGATTAACAGCGTTTCCGCGGCCATCGTGGCGTGGGACGATCTGGAAGATCTTCTCGAATTGATGGGCGCCCATGTCGTAGGCTGCACCACCTGAGATGGGCTTGTGCGTACGCCAGGGCTGACCGGGGCGGCCGAAGCCCGTCATGTTGCATTCGATGGAATAGACATCGCCGATCGATCCCCCTTCGAGGATCTTCAGGATGGTCAGGATGTCCGGGTCCCAATGCCGGTTGTGATACACGCTGAGCATCACTCCCTTTTCTTCGGCGAGCCCAATCAGCTCATGGCAGTGGTCTGCTCTTACAGCGAACGGCTTTTCGGTGATGACGTGCAGGCCGGCATCGAGGAAGGTCTTGATTCCTTCGTAATGGAACGCGTGGGGCAGAATGACGATGCCCATATCGATCAGCCCGCTCTCAGCCATCTTCTTCGCATTGGAGAAGGTCTCGACCTCTTCGCCCTGTTCTTCTTTAGCGGCTTCGCGGCGTGACTTGTCTTTGTCACAGACGGCGGTCAGTTCCAGGCCGGTGGTTGACTTGATCTGACCGGAATGATGGCCGCCCATTCCGAACGCGGGCCCATAGCCGAGCAATCCTACCCGGACGGTTGGTTCCTTTTCTCTGAGCGTCCACCTGAGGCCCTTGTAGATCAGGTTGAGATTCTCTGGATGTCCGGCCGCTCGTTCATCATGTCCAAGCGCTGAATAGAATACGCGCCCTTTGCCGTAGGGACGCGTGTAACCGAGCATCTTCCTCTCGAACTGCCACCAGCCATACATGAAGGGCCTCAGCCTGGCCTCGGTTGTCTTCTCGAAATTGTAGAACTCATCCACCAGGGAGAACGTCTTGGCCACTCGCGGCACTATCGCTTCGGAACTGTTCGTCATCTCCACGTTGAACTCGGCAATGGGGCCGTGGCCGGTGAATCGAGAACCGAGCATCTCCACGTAGCCCGAATTGTCCAGGTAAGTGACATTCGCCGTGTGAATGCCAACAAGCGCGCCGCCTTCGTTCACGAAATTCAAGAGGTTCTTTTCTTGCGCCTCCGTCAGATCTTTTCGGGCTGTGTAGACCATGACCGCGTCAAAGTTTTTCAATCGATTCAACAGCTTGTGGTCTTCGGTCATCTCGACGCAATACTGGCCGGAGCTTTCGATGTAGTCCTTGATGATCTGGCCGTTAGATTCAAACGGATGAGACGGGCCGCCGATAAGCATGAGAACATTTTTCATGGCCTGATACCTGAGTGGTGAAAGAGTGGATTTAACGGACGACTCGTGGTCACAAAGACGAGTTCGGTCCTGGATGCAATGGGCAACGATCTTGTAGTATAGGGCGTCTGATGTACTCGTTCTCGCTCACTTCCTCGAGGATGTCTTCCATGCTTGCCGCGCTCCTCCCCCTGGTTTGTGTCTTCAGTTTCGCCGAAGTCGTCCAGATCGATTCGCCTGGTGTCCTGGATAAACCTGGTACGACCTACGTGCTCACGAAGGACATCATCGTGAAGCGAACGGCCTTCATGATCAAGGGTGACAACATAACTCTCGACCTCGGCGGACACACGGTGACGTATGGAACGGAAATCGGTGTGGATCGATGCAGTGGAGTGTTTCTGCGGCCACCGGGCAGGTCAGAGCCGTTCAAGGGGGTGCCGAAAGAAGGATTCGGAGGCGGAAACAACTTCGGTCTGCGCAACGGCCGAATCGTCCAGGGCAAACAGCCGCTGGCAACAAAGCTCAACATGCGTTCCGGCCGTCTTCTGAGCGCCGAAGGCCCCACGCCCGGTACGTCGTGCATTGCCGTGTACATCAGAGCCTGCCGGGGACTGGAGATTTCCGGCATCACTACCGAGGTGAACAGCCGCGACACGGACAATCTATACATTCGCGACTGCGCGGACGTTCACATCCATCACAACCATTGCATCAGCAGCGTTCGTGAGATTACCAATCGTCATTGGCCGGGCACCGGTGTCATTACCGCGGGTGATGTTCTCGGGCCGATGGATATTCATCACAATGTGATCGATGGCGGGGGCCAGTGGGGTATCCGTGTCCACGGCAGCGGCGGCCACACGGGGCATCTCGTTCAGGTGCATCACAACATCATTCGGCACCGCAGCTACACCACTAACGGCTACGCCATCGGCGCCCACGCGCCCAATATGCGCATCTATGCAAACGTCGTCAGACCCGTCGCTGGACGCGGCGTTCACCTGACCGGCAGCGGCATCGATTTTTTTAACAATATCGTGGACGTCCGTGAGAAGCCGAATCCCGAATACCCTCGCACAAGGGCCCATGGAATAAAGCTCGAGCAATGCCGGCACACGATCGTTCATCATAACTTCAGCCAAGCTACCGCTGAGAAGGGATACGGTGAAGCTTCGCCACTGGATATTTCCGTCAGCAGTCATTCAGCCAATCGAGTTTTCAAGAACACTATTGTCGCCCGGCGAAAGCCGGACGCTGGGAAGCTATGGGCCTGCACGGTCAATCTCTATGGAACGGCAACCGATTCCCTTTTGAAGGTGCATGACAACGTGTTCAAGACCGACCAGATGCACGTTCGAACGGACTGGGGTGGAGCGAGGGATGTCGAATTCCTGCGCAACCGATTCGAGAAGAACACGGCCGCAGGCGATTACCAATTCATTCACTTCTGGCAGAGCAAGGAGGCACGATCGGGCGGCCTGATATTTCGGGACAGCGTTCTGACTTCTTTTGCAGACTTGAAGCGGGCGAAAATTCTGTATGCGGCCACCCGCAGAGAGAATGTGGATGTGAGTGTTGAGTGGAGCGTCCGTATTCGTGTCCAGGATCCGGCAGGCAAAGCGATGGATGGAATCCGGATCAGAGCGCTCAAGGACGGTAAGGAAATCGAATCCATGAAGGCCCGTGGCGGCATTGCCACTCTGGTACTGCCTGATTTCAGTATCATTGGGAACGCGGCCAGCCCCATCGAGGAGCAAGGCCCTTACGAGGTTACTTTCAGTCGCGACAATGCTATCGTTCATGCGCTCACGTTAGACCCCGTCAAGACGACGGACCTGACCGTGAATCTCACGGATCCAAAGCAGAAGCTTTACCTCTACGCTGGAAGCGATCAGCGCAAACAGACAGGCGAAGTCGCGCAACTGAACGCAGCCGTGAAAGTGGTCGGCAGCAAGGAGCAGCCTGTCATCAGATGGAAGCAGAAAAAGGGGCCCCAACAATTGGCTCTTTCAGATCCGGACAGTGCCAGCTCTCAGGTAACGTTGGAGAAAGGAGGGAGCTATCTGTTTGAAGTTGAAGCACGACTGGGCGACGAAGTCTTGAAGGATGAAGTGACCATCCGAGCCGACGCAGCGGTCACGCCAGAAGCTGTGGCAGAAGCGCCGCCGGAGGCCAAAGTGAGGACAATCGTGCAACTCACCGGCTCAAAGAGCATCGACCCGCGTCGATTCCCCAAGAATCAGGTCCGCTACATCTGGACACAAGTTGAAGGGCCGGAAGTGATGGTCTCCAGCTTGGAGTGGCCGGACCCTGTTTTCTATCCGGTGACGGCCGGCAAATATGTTTTTGAGCTGCAGGTCACCAACCCGATCCGTACCAGCAAGGCCGCACGCTGTGCTGTTGTGGTCAGCGATTAGACTGACGCAACTGGTCTTGCGGTTCGACAGGTAACCCGCCCCCGCCATTCGGGTTGTGAGGAGGTTGGCACAGTGGCCAGCGGCCGATGCTGAACACTGCAAACCTGTTCCCTAAACGATTCAGTGAGGTTTTCTCTAAGGTTTTCGATAGCAGGTCGATAATCGACTCATACTGGATGGAAACTCTTCGTCCTGTCTCCTGGCGGAGCAGCACGTACATTTTGCAGGTTGGCAGATTCGCTAAAGCTGCCCTTCGGTTCTCCGGGAGGAGTCCTGGGTTGTGGTGCGCCACCTGAATCGTCCAAGGAGGTCCAGTCATGTCCTATATCCTCTCCCTCAACATTAGCATTCGGCCGCCCACTTATCGGCCGCCCACAATCGATATGTCGAAGTATCGCTGCAAGCCTGTTCCGCCCAGATGCGACCCGCCCCGGGATCGAGTCGATATCGGCGACCGGTTCTGCCGTCCCCCTAAGCCGTATTGCCGTCCCAGGCCTTACTGTCGTCCGGATGTTTCCTTCTGTCTGCCTGACATTCCTAAGTGCGATCCGAGGCCGATCTGTCCTCCCGAGCCGCCTGTTTGCGATCCGCCTTCAGTGGGTAGTTCCAAGGGCTCGAAGGGCAAGGTCAGTTCCAAGAAATCGAAGGGCTCAAAGGTCAGGTCCAAGAAAAGCGGTAAGGCCTCGAAGGTCAGCTCAAAGAAAAGCCGAAGTGTCGGCAGCAAAGGTTCGAAGTCGAACGGCTCGAAAAGGTCTGGAGGCTCGAAGAAATCTTCGAAGCTCAGCAGAGGCAGCTTGATCAGAAAGTACTGCCGCCCGGTCAGCACCTGGGTGTAAAGAGCCCTGTAATGCAGTTTGTTTTGGAGCGGCTCTGGACACCGTCCAGGGCCGCTTTTTTTTGTTCCTGTTACAGATATGAATGTGGGCCACGAAGGAGGCCTGGGCACCCCGGCGTCCCGCCGGCTGAGCGACCTACGGTCGCTCCCGTTGCCAGCGGGACGCTGGCGCGTCCAGGTGGAACATCCAAGGTTGAGGCGGGTCCGGCCCCAAAAACATATCCATAGCAGTAGGTACCTATTTCAAGGATAAGACCAACTGCCGGATTGCCAGCATTACCGATTCCAGTTGGTATTTGGGCTCTGCAGCGGCGTTACCGAGATATTGCCGAATCGGCCCCCTCCGTCTTCAAAGAAGACACCAAGACGGCCGCTCCGCCTTGGCATGCTGAGCTGCGAAAGGACAAGCCGGCCGTTGACGTTGAATTCGATGTTCGGACCGAATGCGATGAGCCGCATGTGATAGCGTCCATCAGGAGCTGGCGGGAAGTGATATGCCTGTTCGACGCTTCGACCTCGCCAGAGCGATTCAGGGCCGTTGCGGCGATTGTAGATCTGCTTCACCAATTCTGCGGAATATCGACCCGGGATGCAGCGGGCGTAAAGAGCTCTGTCGCCCGTCTCATCCGCGCGAAAGACAAAACCAAACTCACATACGGCTTGCAGTGAATCCAGCTCGAGGTCCGCCCGGATCTCGAAATCTTCATATTCCGCTTCACTGAGCCAATTGCCAGTGCCCGGCGAGGCATGGCCGAGTAGAGCTCCGTCCTCCCAGCGCCAATCGCCACAGGACGGTGCTGAGGCCGTCATCTCTGTCAAGCTTTCAGTGCTGCCCGAGTAAATGTCAGTCCAGTCAAAGCTCTCGACAACGAGGTCACCTTTCTCATTCGTGCTCGCAAGCTTCGGGCTCGAAAGACAGGCAAACGTGGCGTGTCTCGTTCCCCAATCCCTCTCGCCGCGATTCCAATGAAAGAGATAAACGCGGCCCCGCCAGAAGCACGGTCGCACGGACATGTTTTTCCCGGGCAGGAGGCTGTCGTCGTATGGACGGTGGTATGGCCCCTCGATCTTATCCGCCACACGCCAGGTCATCCGGTTGTGGCCGCCGTGAATGGCGACCATATAAAAGCGGCCATCTAATTCGAAAACTGAAGGACATTCGTAGTCATAGCAATTGCCGGGCGTGCAGGCCGGAGGCTGCACTTCCCATTCTTTGCCATCCGTGCTCGTAAAGTAACCGGCACAACCGCGATGATTGAGCAGGCCCGTGTTCTGCCTGGCGCAAAGGAATGAATGAAACTTTCCGCCGTGCTCGACGATCTGAGGATCACGCCAGTCCATGCGATAGTTGCCTGACTGTTCCGCTTCGTACCAGCGCGGGTCAGGGCGAGCGACGGGGTTGTTCTCCGCTTTAGTCCAGTGGATCAGATCATCACTGCTGGCCAGGCCGGTGGTCTGGATGGTGCCATTTTCTTCATTCGCGGTGTAAAGCATGATCCAGCCATCACCGGCTCTGCCAACGCCCATCGTCCAGATCTGATCCGCATCAAATTCCCCGGGATCGCCCGTGCGGATGGCGTCCGGAAGCTGCGTCCAGTTGATGCCATCTTCGCTTACCAAGTGTCCAACGCTGTCGTGAGTGGGAAGGACGAGGTAGAAGACGTGCAATCGATCCTCGTGCTCGATCACGTCAAAATCGCCGATCTCGTTTGGGTTAATGCCTTCTGAGAAATACATGGTCTTGTTCCTTGGGATCAGATATTCGTTTAAGGACGCAGGCTGTCAGCGGACAGAGATGAACCTGAACTGAGCGATTCCTGAAGAACCCAAACAGCTTGTCAGCCTGACGCTTTCCGATGCAAGCCGGTCGATGTTGGGCGTATGGGCTATGGGATTGCCGTGGCAGGAAAACTCACCATATCCCTGATCATCGGTCATCACGAGAATAACGTTTGGCCGGGCGCTGTCCGAGCGCGTTGAGGCATGTGACATGGAATAAGCGGCGAGGACGGATGAAACGGCTTTCATCCTCGATGATCTCTTCAGATGCAAACCACTGGAAGGACAGCATCACATCGGGTTGCAGTACACGATCTGCGTTAAACTGCCGGGCTCTTCCTGCTCGTAACAGAAACGCCTTGGCAGAAACCACCCTCCACCATCAGCTCAAAGCTCTCTACGCGGCCGCTCCCGACCAGATGGAACAGGTCTGCGACGGATTTCGCATCGATGCAATCCGGGAGGACGGCGACCTCGTTGAAATCCAGACCGCAAACTTTGGTGCGATTCGGCCCAAACTGCGAAGGCTGATCCGCAAGCGAAAAGTCACACTCGTTCATCCGATCTGCCAGACGCGGTATATCGTCAATGTCGACGCGCGGTCCGGCAAAGTTTCATCACGCCGAAAGTCGCCCAAACATGGAAACTGGATAGATGTATTTCAGGAGCTTGTTTATCTGGCCGAGATTCTTCCATCACCCAATCTCAGCCTGGAACTTCTTCTGACGGAAGAAGAGGAACGGCGGAATCCTCAGAAACGGACTCGGCGGCGCAGGCGGCAGGCAAAAGGCGAACGCCGCCTTATCAAGATTCATGACCGGCGTACTCTTCAGACCCCTGAAGATTTTCTTTCATTCATTCCGGCCAACACACCAACGCCATTCACCACCCGCGGCCTGGCCGCAAGCATGGGGCAAAAGGAATGGATTGCCCGGCAGGTGGTCTACTGCCTCCGCGAGATGAAGCTCATCCAACAGATCGGCAAACTACGCAACCACCGCCTGTACGCGCTGGCCGGTGAAGTGAACGACCTCGATCCGGATGTGAAACGCAATATCGAACTACGCGAGCTTCGACGCTCGGACTGGCCAAAATACGAAACCAGATTGAGGGAGTCGTTCGGTGAAAGAGCAGAAGCAATCCTGCAAATGGAGGCCAGTCTGGCGCAGCTTTCTGAGTTGCTTCGCGATGAAGATCCTGAACGAGCGCGAATTCTGCTGCAGCGCGAAGAGGCGAGGATCGCGCGGAGTCAGAAAGGGACAGAATGAAATCTTCCATTCTTTGAATTCTCGACCTAAAGGGGTTGCATCAGACCTCTTCTTCAAGACGAGAAAGGATGCTCTCAATGACTCTCTGCAAACTAACTGACGCTTGTGCTGCGGCTCTGACAACCGCCTCGTGACCGTGAAATGCAGCAGGCTTTGCCCAGGTGTTGGTGATGACGGAAAGTCCAGCGGCTTGCATTCCCGTCTCGTCTGCGGCGATTAGTTCGGGAACAGTCGACATACCGACCGCGTCTGCTTTGGCGCTCAGCAGCAAGGCTACTTCGGCACGGGTTTCATAATTGGGGCCCAGGACGGCTGCGTACGTGCCCTGCTTCAGAACTTCTGTTGCATCCTCGGATAGCCACTTGGTGTTGCGCTTGACTGGTCCATCAACCAGTGCAGGCAGAACGCCCCTCTCACCTGTTGGTCGCAGGAGATCAAGAATGCCAGTAATCAGCATGAGATCACCGACATCGAATTCTTCAGACAGAGCTCCCGCTGCGTTGGTCAGGATCAGATGGCTCACACCC
>JASLXP010000120.1 GCA_030740295.1 Planctomycetota bacterium | reverse complement strand
AAATTGAAACTCCGCCTCGCCATAGTGGTTGTACCTGTCTTCGCCTCGGACCATGACCGCGGGCCAGGGCTTCTTGATGGAGTTTGCCCGGGCCGGCCTTGATTCCGGCCGGATGTAGCGAAGGGTCAGACCGCAGCGACGTCGATCGGAATTATTCGGACTGCTGTAGTGCAGGAGGTGCCCATGATGGATGGAGATCTCGCCGGCTTTCAGCTCAAAATCGAAGATGGTGCTGTCGTCAACATCGCCGACCTTCGCCTCTTGGTTGATGCTGAGGAGATTTCCCGGCGTTGCTGATTTTCCATGTTCGACAATGCCGTCTGCATGCGAACCGGGTAACCCTCGCATGCAGCCGTTTTTAACGTCGCTGTCGTCCACCGCGTACCAGGCCGTGAGAGCGTAAGCCGGCTCGAGACCCCAGTATGTGATGTCCTGATGCCAGGCCACCCAGCTCTGTTTGAATTCTGGGTACTTGCAGAAAAAGTGTGTGCTCATCAGCATGACGTCCGGGCCCATCAGGTCAACCATGCAATCAAGAATCGTCGGATTCGTTGCGAGCTCCCAGACGAAGGGGACGTCCAGATGCCGGGCCTGTAATCCGATCTCGCAGCTGTTGCGGCCTTCAGCCTGTTCCAGTTCGTTGAAACTCTCTTTAACCTGGGTCAGATCGCCTCCTGAATGAATCGGAATGCCGTTGAGATATCCCTCATCTTCAAACCGCTGCACTTGCTCGGGCGTCAGATGATTGGGCATGAGTGAGAAGGAATGTTGTCAGGGCTGTTGGTAAATGTTGGGCATGGTCTCACCTCCTCCGGTGAAAAGCGCAATGGCGACGAGGCCGAGCACCATCATCAGAAGCGGAATTCCCCACCAGAGCGCGTTCGTCCAGAAATAACGGAGGATTTTCATCTTTTACCGACGATGGAACATAAGTATCGAGAAGTAAATTCAACGGCTCCTGTATTGTCCATGTTACTTCAAAGCCTAAGGTAGAGGCCACCTGCCCCTACTCACTGGTTCTCAGACACATCCATGCCGGAAATCCTCAGTCGCGAAGAACAGGCCGAAAAAGAAATTGGCGTGACGGAGATATCACGTTCTGCCGCCGCCATCCTTATGGGTGTCTTCCTTCTTACTGTCGGATTCGTTCCTCTCGCTCAGCATATTCATGAGTTGCGCCTGCCTGGGGAAGATCGTGGTTTGCCGCAGTGTTACGACATGTTACGAATGCTGCCTTCTCTGGGCGAAGTTGGTTCGATTCGATCCATTCGAGATCTGCTGAATGCGTTGCCGTCGCTGAAGGAAATCGACGAGTACGAGGACGCGTTGGAGGAACAGTCGGTCGTCGCTAATTGGATTCTGCCGAAGGTTCAGCTTCGTCTGACAGGCTGGCTCGGGGCGGGCAATGAACAGGCCCTCGCGGGAAGGGATGGCTGGCTGTTCTATCGGCCGGGGGTGGAGTATCTGACCCAGCCGGGCTTTCTGGAGGAGGAGGTACTGGCAAGACGTTCATTGAGTAGTGATGCGGTGGCTTCCCCCCAGCCGGACCCACTCAAGGCGATCATCCACTTCAAAGAACAACTGGCAGAACGAGGTATCGATCTGCTCCTGATGCCCACGCCCACCAAGGCGATAGTCCATCCCGAGAAACTCGTAGGAACACTCGATTCCGATCTGCCCCAGCAGAACGTTTCATGGGAAACATTCATCACCCAACTGCGCGATTCCGGCGCCGAAGTTTTCGATCCCACGCCGCTCCTGATTCGAAAACGCGATGAAGAAAAAGTCGCGTGTTTCCTGGAAACAGACACGCACTGGTCTCCGGGCGCTATGGATTTCATTGCCAGTGAACTGGCCGGGCTCATCGAGAAGAATTCGAAACTTGCCGCGCTGGATTCGCTCGACTTTCAGAGGCAGGAGATGTCGGCAGCGGCACATGGCGATATCGCCGTGATGCTCAAGCTGCCTGAATCTCAGGCACTTTACTCACGGCAGGAGGTCACGATTCAACAGGTGCAGGACGTTCACGGTAAGGACTGGGCACCAGATCCAAAGGCAGAAGTGCTGCTGTTGGGAGACAGCTTCAGCAACATCTATTCGCTCGAAGCCATGGGCTGGGGAAAGTCTGCCGGATTCGCGGAACAGTTGAGCTATCACCTGAGGCGTCCGCTGGACCGGATCGTGATCAATGCGGGTGGGGCCTATACCACACGGCAGCAACTGCGCAACGAGCTGCTGCGTGGACAGGATCGTCTATCGAACAAGAAGCTCGTGATTTACCAGTTCGCCATGCGTGAGCTATCCCTCGGCGACTGGAAGCTCCTCAAACTGCCAGATGTTAAAGCACGTAAAGAAAGCCCAAAGGTCAGACCGACCACGCCAGAGCTGGTCGTGACAGGCAGCCTGCAATCTCGAACCAGTGCTCCCGTGCCAAAGAGTGTGCCTTACAAGGACTGTCTCATTGCGGCTCACCTGACCGACATCGAAGTGAGCCAGGGCGAGTTGGATGAAGAGGAAATCCAGGTCTTCGTCTGGGGGATGCGCGAAAATAAATGGACTTCCGCCATGAAGTGGAAAACGGATCAGAAGCTGTCACTGCAATTGACACCGTGGCACAAAGTGGCGAAGAAATACGGCTCATTCAACCGAGTGGAATTGGATGATGAGGAGCTGATTCTTCTGGATGTTTACTGGGGCGTGGAGACGAATGGAGGCCAAAAGGGCCTCCAACGAATTAAAGCAAACAACGAATGAATAAGAAAAGAAAGAAAAAAGGGCCTCCAACGAATTAAAGGAAACAACGAATGAAGAAAATGCTTTTTTTCTTCATTCGTTGT